>OMXW01000095.1 GCA_900315085.1 uncultured Eubacteriales bacterium | reverse complement strand
GGCGCTATTATCAATTCAAGCCGCGGCATTATGTGCGCGTGGAAGAAGCAGGGACTCACCGAGGACGACTTCGCCGAGGCTGCAAGAGCGGAGGCTCTGCGCATGAAAGAGGATATCCTGAGCACAATTGGTGAAATTACATTATAATTTGCTCTGCAAATCCATAATTGTGCGGTATATCGTTAAAGTTTTAACTAAATATTTACCATATTATTGACATTGCTTTTTAAAGAGCGTATAATCTTAAAGTAAAAATGGGGTTCCGCGGATACTTCCGCGGTTAGCCAATACTAATAAAAAGGGAGTTTTTAAGACATGGCAAGAGTTTATAATTTTTCCGCAGGTCCGTCAATGCTGCCCGAATCTGTACTTAAAAAAGCAGCGGCAGAAATGCTCGACTACGAGGGTACAGGTCAGAGCGTAATGGAGATGTCTCACCGCAGCAAGGCATATGACAAGATCATCAAGGACGCAGAGGCACTTCTCAGAGAGGTAATGAACATTCCCGACAACTACAAGGTACTTTTCCTTCAGGGCGGCGGTTCAACACAGTTCGCAATGGTTGCACTCAACCTTATGAACAAGAACAACAAGGCTGACTACATCGTAACAGGTCAGTGGGCCAAGAAGGCTCTTCAGGAGGCTCAGCGCTACGGCGACGCGGTTGCTGTTGCTTCATCAGCCGACAAGACCTTCACCTATATTCCCAAGACAGACAAGTCAATGTTCCGTGAGGACGCAGACTATGTATATATCTGCCTCAACAACACAATCTACGGCACAGTTTATCACGAGCTTCCCGACACAGGCGATATTCCGCTCGTAGCTGATATTTCATCATGCATCGTTTCAGAACCCCTCGACGTTTCAAAGTTTGGTCTGCTTTTTGCAGGCGCTCAGAAGAACATGTCAGGCGCAGGCGTAACGATCGTAATCGTTCGTGAGGATCTCATCGGCAACGCTATGGATATCACTCCTACAATGCTCAACTACAAGACTCACGCAGACGCCGGCTCACTCTACAACACACCTCCCTGCTACGCAATCTATGTTGCAAAGCTCGTGCTCGAGTGGATCAAGAACGAGGTTGGCGGTCTTGACAAGATGAAAGAGCTCAACGAGAAAAAGGCTAAGCTTCTCTATGACTTCCTCGACAGCTCAGAGCTGTTCAAGGGCACAGTTGTTCCCGAGGACCGTTCACTCATGAACGTTCCCTTCGTAACAGGCAACGCAGACCTTGACGCTAAGTTCGTTAAGGAGAGCACCGAGGCAGGCTTCGTAAACCTCAAGGGCCACCGCACAGTAGGCGGCATGAGAGCTTCAATCTACAACGCAATGCCTTATGAGGGTGTTGAAAAGCTGGTTGAATTCATGAAGAAGTTCGAGGCTGACAATAAATAATTTATAAATCAAAACGGGCGGCTGTTGCGGCCGCCCTATTTTAATAAAAGGGTGATTAAAATGTATAACGTACTTACATTAAATAAAATTGCCGCTGTCGGCACAAGCCGTCTCGGCGACAACTACACTTGCGGCGACGATATTCAGAATCCCGACGCTGTTCTGGTAAGATCAGCCGCTATGCACGACATGGAATTTGCCGATAACCTCCTTGCTATCGCAAGAGCAGGCGCAGGCACAAACAATATCCCCAAGGATAAGTGTGCCGATCAGGGCATCGTTGTATTCAACACTCCCGGCGCAAACGCAAACGCTGTTAAGGAGCTCGTTCTCGCAGGTCTGCTTCTCTCATCAAGAAAGGTTGTTGAGGGTATCGACTGGGCAAAGACTCTCAAGGGCACAGGCGACGAGATGGGCAAAAAGGTTGAAAAGGGCAAGAGCCAGTTCGTAGGTCCCGAAATCACAGGCAAAACCCTCGGCGTAGTTGGTCTCGGCGCAATCGGTATTCTGGTTGCAAACGTAGCAGTAGCCGTAGGCATGAACGTAATCGGCTTCGATCCCTTCCTCAGCGACGCAAACAGAGCTAAGCTCGATTCCGCTGTTGAGGTCAAGGACAATGCGGAGGACGTTATGGTGAACTGCGATTACCTCTCAGTTCACGTTCCGCTTATGGACTCAACTAAAGATATGGTAGACGCCGACATGATCGCCAAGATGCGCGACGGCGTTCGCATTCTCAACTACAGCCGTGACGGTCTTGTAAATACAGACGCTGTTCTTGAAGGCTTAAAGAGCGGCAAGGTTGCAAAGTATGTAACAGACTTCGGCAACGACAAGATTCTCGGCGAGGAAGGCGTAATAGTAATTCCTCACCTCGGCGCTTCAACTCCCGAAAGCGAGGATAACTGCGCTGTAATGGCATGCAACCAGATCAAGGAATACATCGAAAACGGCAACATCGTTAACTCTGTTAACTATCCCTGCCTCAGCCTTGAGCGTGCGGCAGGCACAAAGCGTGTTTGCGTACTCAGCAAGAACGTTGAGGATATCTCAAAGGCAGTTTTGGCAGAGGTATCGGGCGTTGCAGGCAGCGCTTCAAAGGCTCGCGGCGACTACGCTTACACAATCGTTGACGTAACAGGCGACGTTGACGCTGACAAGCTCGGCGCAATCGACGGCGTTATCAAGGTGAGAGTAATCGGCTGATTGCCTTGCTGAACTTAATACAAAAACACTGCGGCGGCTTCTTTTGAAGCCGCCTTTTTGCTGTATAAATTTTTTATTTGTTCATTTTGTATAAATTCGGAATAATTTTTTTGGCAAAGAAGAAATTTGATTATTCCAAAAAAGAAAAATACAGAAACTTCGTTATTTTATAATATATATTGTATAGTTATCTTATTTTAAAATAAGGAGGAGTATCAATGGCACATTTCAAAAAGATTCTTGCTTTGGTTTTGGCTGTGTGCGTGCTGGTTTCGGTCGGCGTAGTATCCGCAGTCACGGTAAACGCTGCCGCGGCTGAAAAAGCCGGCGAAGCTGTTTCCGCAAGCGGAATCACTGTACACATCTACAGCGAAGAAGGCGCACCCAATATTTATTATTGGAACAGTCTGCCAACCAACATCACCACGACCTATCCGGGTCCCAAGATGACTGCTGAAATTAACAATTTCTACAAGTACACTTTCCCGAGTGTAACAAAGGTTAATTTTATGACTGTCACAAACGGCAAGCAGGGCGAGGAGCTTACCCGTATGACCGGCGAATGGTGGTACAAGAAGAACAAGTGGTACAACCACGATCCCGGTCAGATCACAGAGTGGGACAGAACCGACCTTCGCGAGGATTCTATCTACTTTGTAATGACGACCCGTTTCTTTGACGGCGACAAGAACAACAACGTTCACTGCTGGGATGACTCAAACGCAGGCAACCCCGACTCAGACCCCGCGTGGCGCGGAGACTTCAAGGGCCTTATTCAGAAGCTTGACTACATCAAGGCTCTGGGCTTTTCCGCAATCTGGCTGACTCCTGTTGTAACAAACGGCGGCGGCTACGATTATCACGGCTACCACTCAATGGATATGTCAACCGTTGACGTTCGTTACGAGAGCGCAGGCGCAACATATCAGGATTTGATTGACGCGGCTCACGATAAGGACATGAAGATCGTTCAGGACGTTGTATGGAACCATACAGGTAACTGGGGCGACGCTACTCTCTGCCCGATGGCAACAAAGGAGTACACAAAGATCCAGGATCTTGCAAGTCCCAAAAGCATGAAGCTTATTCCCGACGGCGAGCTTGCAAAATCATACCCCAACTACGACAACCTCAGCGGCGACGCGCAGTTCCAGGCTCGACTTGATATCCTGCAGTCAATTCATTCAACCACTCACAACAAAAAGGAATACTACCACCGCGAAACAGCGGGCGGCGGCTGGGGACAGCCTCTTGAGCAGTACGCTTCAATCGAGGGCGACTGCCGCGACCTCAACACCGAGAACCCCGAGGTAGCAAAGTTCCTTACCGATACATATCTTGATTATGTGAACATGGGCGTTGACGCTTTCCGTCTTGATACCGAAAAGCACATCAACCGCTGGACGCTCAACAGCGCGTACTTCCCCAAGTTTGAAGGCATTAAAAACTTCTACATCTTCGGCGAGGTTTGCGCAAGATGGAACCAGTATGTAAACGAGGGCGGTTCGTCCGACTCACCGTTCTTCTGGACATGGAAGGAAACCGAGAGCCCCTGGACAAGTAACTGGAAGACCTCGGCGTCCGACTGGAGCACAAACTTTGAGAACTCCAAGAAGCACTACACCCAGTATCAGTCAAGAAAAGAAAGCAATCTGCTTGAAACAAGTACAAACGCGTTCCTCAACGGCGTTCAGTATCATACACCCGATTATTCCAAGGCAAACGGCACAGGCGTTATCGACTTTACCATGCACTGGAACTTTGAAAACGCAAACAGCGCGTACAACACCGCGCAGGGCGAGGATCACGCATTTGCGGATTCAACATGGAACGTTTGCTATGTTGACTCACACGACTACGGTCCTCAGTTCTGTGAAATCTTCTGTGGACCTTCCGCGGAATCCCCTGTATTTACTACGGCTCAGAAATCCAGTTCCAGAAGGGTCAGGTTATCGACGTAGGTCCTAAGGCTCCTCTTTCAACAACAGGCCGTGCATACTTCGGCGATAACATCGAGGGTTCGGTTACAGCTTCCGACTTTGGTAAGTACACCGCAAGCGGCGCTGTTAACACAACACTTTCCAAGCCTCTTGCAAAGCACCTCCAGCAGCTCAACCAGATCAGACGCGCTGTTCCCGCTCTCCAGAAGGGACAGTACAAAACTGTTGGCGGCGGCGGAATGTCATTTGTTCGCCGTTACACAGCAAACGGTGTTGACAGCCTCGCGTGCGTAGCAATCTCAGGCGGCGGCAACTTCTCAGGCCTGCCCAACGGTCTGTACATCGACGCTGTAACAGGCGACAGAAAGACTGTTTCCAACGGTACACTTAATGTCAGCGGAATCGGCAAGGCAAACATGAGAGTATATGTATGCTGCGCTTCTGGCTTCAAGGGCATCAACGGTCAGATCGGTTCAACAGGTACATACCTTAAATAATTAAAATAACCTAAAATTACGGGGTTGGCTCAAAAGCCAACCCCGTGTTTTATATATAAAAGAATTACTAAATGTAGGGGCGTGCATTGCACGCCCGCTAACCGCTTTTTTGTTTACGTCCGATTATTGTGTATTTAACAAACGTTAATTCATCGCCCTCGGGCGACCAATGGTCGCCCCTACCAAATATAATTGGATATATCATTTTATAAATAATTACTGACTAAGCACATAGTCCCTTATTGTATATGCGGAGCTGATAAGCGAGTCGGTGTTTGTCGGGAAGTTCGAATCATCGTAGTAGAACATTTTTGCATCGTCGCGTGTGTCGCTGTCACCCTCGCGGTAATCGAGCTTGACTACCTTGTCGTTGTGCACGTAATATCTGTACTGATGATGGTTCTCAAAGGCGAAGATAAATGCCAGCTCGTCGCTTGAGTCAAAGTAGTACCAGGTGCGGTCAGATTTTCCGTCGCCGTAATTATCGGCAGGAGTAATTATGCGGTAGGTGTCTGAGTTCGATACGAATATGCTGTAATCTCCGTGCTTGATGTAACGTGAATCGTCAAGGTATCCGCCCGTGCTTTCCTCCATTGTATCAACATACACGCTCTGGATGTGTCCTTTGCAAACATCGTCAACGTCGTCGTGAGACATGCCTGATACGCTGCGCGGGTTGTAGGTGTGTAAAGGCGTGCGCTTGGTGCTTTGTGCTACAGTTGGAGTTTCGCTCGACTGTTCGTCGTCAGGAGAGGTGGTATCGTAAGGGATGCTGCTCATTGTTGTCTTTGTAGGTTCGGTAATCGTTTCCGCGCCGTTTCCCGCCACTGCACTGCTCGACGATGATGATTTTGACGACGAGGACTTCGATTTTTTATCGCTGCCGCTGTCACTGAACATCATTATCAGTATTGCGGCAACAAGTCCCGTGATTACAATTATCGAAACGGAGATCGCAATCACAATAGGCAGGTTGCTTCGGCTTTTTTGCTGTTCATTGTTGGTAATATATTGATTCTGTCTGTTGTAATAATCGTCATAGTTATCGGGGCGCCTGTTGTACACGCCGCTGTTCCGTTCGCCGTAATATTCGCTTTCCGCCGAAACAGTTCGGGTGCCATCAAAATAACTGCCCGAAAACTCGTTGATAAGTGATTGCATGTCAGGGCATCTGCGGTCAGCCGAAACCGCAAGACCGTGCATAAGGGCGTTCTCCTGAACAGGTGAAATCTCAAATCCGAGCTGCGAAGGCGTTCTGACCCGGTCGTTGATTATTCGCTCAATGCTGTCCGCGGGAGGCCTGCCCGTAATGCAGGCGTAAATTGTGGCGCACAGCGAGTATACGTCGGTGTAGGGACCCTGCTTGCTGTTTGAACGGTACTGCTCCTCGGGAGCATAGCCGTGCTTTAAAATAACCGAAAGCTCCCTTTCCTCGTTGGCAAAATACCTTGCCGAGCCAAAGTCCATAAGCTTTAGCTTGCCCGAGGATGTGTACATAATATTGTCGGGGCTGATGTCGCGGTGAATGATTTTTTGGTCGTGCATCGTTTTCAGCGACTTCATAACGGGCATCATCAGGCTAATAAGCGAGTCCGCTTTCATTGTGCCGTTTCGGTTAAGATATTGCTTTAGGGTTATGCCCTCCAGGTATTCCATTATTATATACGCGGTGTTGTTTGCCTCAAAAGAGTCGTAAACGTCAACAATACCTTCCTCGTTTGTGAACCGAGCAACCGCGCGGGCTTCCTCAATAAAGTTACTTTTGCCGCGCCTGAAAATATCCTGCCTGCTTTGGGTGACGACAATGGTGTTGTCAACGCTGTTGTTTCGGTTTGCCGCGCCCGATGGGTAGTATTCCTTGATCGCGACGCGTCGGCTTAGTCTTTCGTCAAAGCCGATGTATGTAATTCCAAAGCCGCCCTCTCCCAGAGAACGTCCGATAATATATCTGTTGCCGAGCCTTGAGCCCGGTTTTATGTGATGCGGAGCGCGTGCGGTCTGATCCGCACAGCGGCAGTAGGGGCAAACTGTAGAATCTTCAAAAACCTTCATACAGTTAAAACACAATCTTTTCATTTTCATCCACCTGTAATTTATTTATAGCCGAGATTTTTCTGAACCTTGTCAATCAGGTTTACATTTGCTATTTCAATGCTGTTCAGATAGCTGTAAATATGGCTGTCAAAGATTGCCGGGTCAACCGTGCCGTGGTACCATGATTTTGAGTTAAAGTAACTGCGGAGCGTGGAGTCTTTAAAAATTCTTCCCTTGCGCGCGTAAATTTCGTTGATCGCGAAGTTCATGTCGCTTCTGGAAAGCGACCGTACCTCGGATTCGCTCAGGTATCTCGAGTTGGAGTCGGGGATGATATATTCGGAGCTTCCGCGGTTGTTATTTGTGTTTCCGCCGCCGTTGCCGTTTATGTAGTAGTTGTAGTTGTTGACGGGAGGCGCAGAGCTCTGCGGAGCAGTGACAGCCTGCGACGATGTCTTGGGCTTGCTTGAGCCCTTAGAAACGTAAATAATCAGCTTATCGCTGCTTTTAATGAAGCCGTCCTTCGGGCTTTGGCTGATAACATAGCCTTCCTCAACGTTATCACTGTTCTGGCGCGATATTGTGTATTTAATTCCCGCGTCGTTGAGCATCTGGTACGCGTCCTCAGCCTTGTAGCCCTCCACGTTGATTACCGCGACGGTCGCGGCTTCGGTTGCCGCCGAAACCTGATTCTCAGTTACGGCAATTGTGGTGGTTATCGGTTCCTTTTTGCTCTTGCTGTCGTTGTTTTCACTGTTCTTGTTGATCAGAACAAAGGTCACAACGCCGCCGAGGCCGAGTATAATAACAAGCGCTGCAACAATAATCGCGATAATAATTGTGTTTGAGCTCCCCTTGTTATTGTTCGGGGGATAGTTTTCATAACCCGAGCCGTAGCCGCCGTTATACTGCGGCCTGCCCGTGTTGTAATTCTGCTGTCCGCCGTTATATGGCGAGTAATCGTCTATAGATTGAGTTTTTTCATAATCGTCATACATAACAGAAGTCTCCTGGTTAAAGTTAGCTATTATTATTCTAAATCTTTGAACAAAAAATGTCAATATAATCCTTATTTTGTCAATAATTATTTTGTTTATAATAGGTCTGTTTTGCCGCAAAAATGAAATTTTTGTTCTGTTTGCTATTGGCAACCGCGAATTTTGGGGTTATAATAATTGATAGATAATTGCAGGAGGATAAATTGATTATTGTCCATGATAAAGGTAGATTTAATTACGGGCTTTCTGGGCTCGGGGAAAACCACATTTATAAAAATGTACGCCAAGCATCTTATTGACAGCGGATTAAAAGTTGGGATCCTGGAAAACGACTACGGCGCTGTAAATGTAGATATGATGCTGCTCAAAGAACTTGAGGGCGATAACTGCGGACTTGAAATGGTAGCGGGAGCCTGCGACGCCGACTGCCACAGGCGCAGATTCAAAACAAAGCTTATTGCGCTCGGAATGAGCGGCTATGACAGGATAATTATTGAGCCGTCGGGAATATTTGATATAGACGAGTTCTTTGACGTGCTCCATGAAAGTCCGCTCGACCGCTGGTACGAGCAGGGAAGCGTAATCGCGGTGGTTGACGCGCGGCTCGAGGATGAGCTGTCGGAAAATTCATCGTACTTGCTCGCCTCGCAGATTGCGATGTCGGGGCTTGTTGTACTTAGCAAAACACAGCTTGCAGACAAAAAAGATATTACAAATACAATAGGCAGGCTCAACGCCGCGCTTGAAAATGTAAAGTGTCCGCGCAAAATCACGTCATCCGAAATAATTGCAAAGCCGTGGAGCAAATTTGACGACTGCGACTTTGAGCGCGTCAAAAACTGCGGCTGCCGTGCGGAAAGCTTTGTAAAGCTTCTGTCCGAAAGCGGTGAATTTTATCAAACCTTGTATTATTTAGACGTTCGTGCGGACGAAAACAGTTTAAAAAACGCGGTAAAAAATCTTTTTGAGGATAAAAACTGCGGCTCGGTTTTCAGGGTAAAGGGATTTGTAAGAAAAGGTGAAAAGTGGATCGAGCTTAACGCGACGCGTTCTGAGCTGACGATCCGCGAATCGGACTGCGGTCAGGACATAGTAATTATAATAGGCGAATCGCTGAATAAGGATAATATTGAACGGATAATGAGTTTTTAAGAGAATAAGGAGAGTCAGGGTAATGAGGTGCGTACAGTGCGGTCGTGAAATAGGGGAGGGCCGCAATTTTTGCGGTGCATGCGGAGCAATCCAGACGGACGCGGAGGGAATAAATGAAAACGCGGCTAATCCGCAGAACAATATTAACGATTTTTACCGCAGAAGGGCTGCTCAGCCTATTCCAAAAAAGAAAAGCAAAAAGCCGATGGCAGCGGCAGCTGCTGTCGGCGCGGTCATGGTGATAACCGCTGCGGTAATGGCGGTTGGAATCTTCTTTTTTGGCTGGTTCGG
>OMXW01000092.1 GCA_900315085.1 uncultured Eubacteriales bacterium | reverse complement strand
CGTGGAACGTTTTCAAACACTTCGAGGGGAACAAAATACGCAAAAAGGATTTTATCGCCTTTTCGGGCATTGTACAGAGAGAACCCGATCTTCCGTATTTGATTTTGGAGCTGAACGAGGTTTATGCCGACGAACCAGCCGGAATTTCAGATATGCGGCTAATCGTTAACAACGACCTGATCGGCTTGGGCTACGGCAAATTTTCCCGTATTTATCATTTGGCAGATCTGTCAGCTGATAAACCTTTATGGCTGCCCGACAGCAAAGAGGAGCTTCTCACCTTCATGACCGATCAATTCTATCTTTCTCCGGAAGGAAAAGAAATGGCGGAATTTCTGAGCAAGCTGAAAACAGACGGCGTTTTCAAGAACTATAAAGGTAAACCATTGGGAGAGATTCTCGACGTCGACGGCAATCCCGTAAAAGGAAAGCATCTGTCCGACTTTGTGTTTTTCACACATGACGAGCAGTTTGATATCGATTATCACAAGAGCGAAGCAAAGAAAGAAGCCCTGCGCCGGCTTTATAAAGAAACGGCGATAAAAAAGATTTTGGACTATATCCGAACGGATATTCAGATCGGCAACCATTACCGTAATGGCATTGGGGAAGACCTGCACTACACGCTAAACTATTTGGATAATGACTTAGGCGTCGTTCTGACAGAAAAACAGCTGGAGCAATTCGTTGAGTTATACACTAATCTCAACAATCACAGCCACCTCTGGCAGAATTGCGGCTGGAAACCGCACGATTTATTCCGCGCGACAAACAACGTTCTTCCCAAGAGCATTTCTATCGGTCCCAATCTGCAAAAGCTGTTCGACAGCGGAGAGATGGACAGAGAAGAATTTGAGGAAGGTCTGAGGCAAATGGGTATCAAACTGATTCAGTAATCAATGAGAACCGCCGGCACTTCCGATTCCAAGAAATTTGTAAAGTACGACTTAACAAATTCTTGATAATATCGATTTTAAATGAAAATGACACACCCCAAAATGAAAATAGAGCATCCACAAATGAAAATCGTGTGTACTTTTTCTGCAAGCCACCGACCGCGATAAAAATTGTATCAAAGGTGGAGTGAAAAGCCAGAAAATGAGGCTGTCGCATTAAGCGATTATTATCTGAAAATGTCATTTCGACCAAGCGAAGTGCGTGGAGAAATCCCCTAATTCAATAACAATTTGCTTCCTATTAGGGGGATTCCTCGGCTACAGTCAGCTTCGCTGACAGCTTTTTCTGGCGAAAACGGCAACCCTTTTGTCACTTCGTGACATTTCCCCTTTTAGGGGAAATTCCTTACGCAGGGGAGCTGGCGCCGTAGGCGACTGAAGGGTCGCTTGAACCGCTGATTTTGATTATCCGTATTATATTAGAATGCTTAAGTTGACGACATTGCCTATTAGGGGGATTCCTCGGCTACGCTCGGAATGACATGGTAATTTTTGGCTTAATGCGACAGCCCCATTTTCATTTTACCCCCTGCGCCAACAGGGACTCGAAGGCGAGCGTTAAGAAAACAGTCCTGCGGACTGTTCAAACTGTAAAAAAGCCACACGGTAAAAAAATTAAACAAAAGTTGAATATCATAGGGGGCTGTCGCATTAAGCCCCTTCAGCTTATTAAAAAACTGTGTATTCTGTTTAATGATTGTCAAATGTTGAGATGACGGTAAGCAAGGCTCCTTTAACAAAGGAGCTGTCAATACCGCAAGGGATTGACTGAGGATTTAACTGCACTAACATTTTCGTTCTATCAAAGGTTTTTGATAATATAATACTTCATCTGAGAAATCCTCCGTCACGCCGCGAGCGGCGTGCCACCTCCTTTATCAAAGGAGGCTTTTTGTTCATAGTCAAATGTTGTTTCTCTTTATTTGACTTTCCCTACAAAAGCATCGGGCGGCAAGCGCCGCCCGATAAACTTATATATTATTTAAAATACTTAACGCCGCTTTCAAAGAGCTTCTGATCTTTTTCGAACGGAACGTTCTTGTAGAGGTCGTCGCCTTTACGCTCGCTGTGTCCCATCTTTCCGAGCACTCTGCCGTCGGGTGAGGTGATACCCTCAATAGCGCAGATTGAGCCGTTTACGTTGTAGGCGATATCGCCGCTGGGCTTTCCGCTGAGGTCAACGTACTGGGTTGCGATCTGACCGTTGGCGGCAAGCTGCTTAACCGTTTCGAGGTCTGCAAAGAAGCGTCCCTCGCCGTGTGAAACGGGGATTGCGAATACGTCGCCTGCCTCTACGCCTGCGAACCACGGAGATTTAACCGAGGTAACTCTTGTGTACGCCATGTGAGAGATATGTCTGCCCACGGTGTTGAAGGTCAGTGTGGGGTCTGTGGGCTTGAGCTCGCGGATCTCGCCGTAGGGCACAAGTCCGAGCTTGATAAGAGCCTGGAAGCCGTTGCAGATACCGATCATAAGTCCGTCGCGGTTTTTGAGCAGGTCGTTTACAGCCTCGGCAACGCGCGGGTTGCGGAAGGTTGTGGCGATGAACTTACCCGAGCCGTCGGGCTCGTCGCCGCCCGAGAAGCCGCCGGGAAGCGTAATCATCTGTGAACTCTTAATAATCTGCTCCATGCGCTCTATCGTTTCTTCAATTCCGCTCTGGGTGAGGTTCTTTACGATGAGGGTTTCAACCTCCGCGCCCGCCTTTTCAAAGGCTCTGGCGGTGTCGACCTCGCAGTTTGTACCCGGGAATACGGGGATAAACACCTTTGGTTTTGCTGCCTTGATTGCAGGTGACGAGGTGTTGCGCTCGGTAAAGAGCGGAGCCTCAACCTCAACCTCGGGACACTCGGCCTTGGTCGGGAATACCTTTTCAAGCGGAGCTGTCCACTTCTCAATAAGCTCGTCAACATCTATGCTGCTGTTGCCCATTGTGATTTTTCCGTCGTCGGTTACAACGCCGAGATCATAGGCTACAACGCTTTCATCGAGCTGCGCGCCGTCCTCAAGCTCAAGCACAAGAGAGCCTGAAAGCGGAGCAAAAAGCTCTTTGTTTGTAAGGATCTTTGTAAAAGCAAAGCCGAACTTGTTGCCAAACGCCGCCTTGCACACGCTTGCAGCAGCGCCGCCCTCTTTTACAACCGAGGCGGAGAGAACCTTGCCCTGCTCCATAAGCGCGTAAACAGCCTTGTACATTGCAATCAGCTTGTCCCAGTCGGGCATAAGCGTCTCTTTATTTTCGGGAACAGGCACATAAATTACCTTTGAGCCTGCCTTTTTGAACTCAGCCGAAACCGTCTTGCTCGCCTTTGTCATTGCAACGGCAAAGCTAACGAGTGTGGGCGGAACATCGATATCCTCAAACGAGCCCGACATACTGTCCTTACCGCCGATTGACGGAAGTCCGAGTCTGAGCTGAGCCTGCATTGCGCCCAAAAGCGCGGCGGCGGGCTTGCCCCAGCGTGAGGGTACATCGTTTAAGCGTTCAAAATATTCCTGGAAGGTAAGTCTTGCGGTGAGCGGATTCGCGCCGATTGCAAGCAGCTTTGAGGTTGACTCAACAACCGCGTAAGCAGAACCGTGGAACGGGCTCCAGCGCGAAACTGCCGGGATAAAGCCGTAGGACATAGCCGTAGCGTCGTCGGTTTCGCCCTGCTCAAGCGGAATCTTTGCCGCCATAGCCTCCTGGGGAGTGAGCTGGGTTTTGCCGCCGAACGGCATGATTACGGTAGCAGCACCGATTGAAGCGTCAAAGCGCTCGGCAAGACCTATTTGTGAACAAACCTCAAGTCTTGAGAGGTTCTCGCCCATTGCCTGCTCGAACGGCAGGTCGCAGAGCTGCTCGGGACATGCCTCGCGGTAGCAGTCCTCAGCCTTAGGAGCGGTGATAAATGCCTTTGCAACCTGGGTAACGCCGTTTGTATTGAGGAACTCACGGCTCAGGTCAACGATAGTGTCGCCTCTCCAGTTCATAGTAAGGCGCGGATTTTCGGTTACGACCGCAACGGCTGTAGCCTCAAGATTTTCGGTCTCCGCGTATTTTATAAATTTATCAACATCGTTTTTATCGAGAACAACAGCCATTCTTTCCTGGCTTTCCGAGATTGCAAGCTCGGTGCCGTCAAGGCCGTCGTATTTCTTTGTTACCTTGTCAAGGTCAACCGTCAGACCGTCGGCAAGCTCGCCGATGGCAACGCATACGCCGCCCGCGCCGAAGTCGTTGCAGCGCTTGATGAGCTTCGCTACGTTCGGGTTGCGACCTCAGCGCCGCAGGTTTCAATTGAGCTTTCGGTGTGAGCCTTTGATGAGCCTGTTGCGCCGCCGCAGCCGTCGCGTCCCGTGCGTCCGCCGAGGAGCACGATCACATCGTCGGGCATGGGAGTTTCACGGATAACGTTCTCCTTGGGAGAAGCGCCGATTACCGCGCCGATTTCCATTCTCTTTGCAACATAGCCCTTGTCGTAGAGCTCTACGACCTGACCTGTTGCAAGACCGATCTGGTTGCCGTAGGAGCTGTAGCCGTTTGCAGCACCGGTTGTGATTTTGCGTGAGGGCAGCTTGCCGTGCATCGTATCCTTGAACGGAATCGTGGGGTCGCCCGAGCCTGTTACTCGCATCGCCTGATAAACATATGCACGTCCGGAAAGCGGATCGCGGATAGCGCCGCCCAGGCAGGTAGCCGCGCCACCGAAGGGTTCGATTTCGGTTGGGTGGTTATGGGTTTCGTTCTTGAACTGAACGAGCCATTTTTCGGTTTTGCCGTCTATTGTTACGGGAACCTCAATTGAGCAGGCGTTGATTTCCTCGCTCTCGTCGAGGTCGGGGATCATTCCCTTTTTCTTGAGGCTCTTCATGCCCATGAGAGCCATATCCATCAGCGAAACTATTCTTGTTGTATCCTTGCCGTAAACCTCGTCGCGTGTTGCGTAGTATTCCTTTAACGCGTCCTCGATAACACTGCCGAGCGCCGCCTTTTCAATTTCAACCTCGCTCAGTCTTGTGAGGAAGGTGGTGTGGCGGCAGTGGTCTGACCAGTATGTGTCAATAACTCTCAGCTCTGTAACGCTGGGGTCGCGGTTTTCGGTATCGCGGAAGTAGTCGCGGCAGAACTTGAGGTCGTCAAGCGTCATTGCAAAGCCCATTGAGCCGTAATACTCAGCCATTTCCTCGTCGTTCCAGCCGATAAAGCCTTCAACGCGCTTTACATTTTCGGGAACAGGAGTTTCCATGTCGAGCGTCTGCGGCTTATCGAGCGACGCAAGGCGGCTTTCTACGGGGTTGATGAGGTATTCCTCAACCTTTTTCTGCTCCTCGTCGGTGATATTGCCCTTAAGGCAGATAACTCTTGCGGTGAGCACCTTGCAGCGTTCGCCCTGAGTTAAAAGCTGAACGCACTGCTCGGCTGAGTCGCCGCGCTGGTCGTACTGACCGGGCAGATACTCCATCGCAAAAACTCTCCAGCCGTCCTCAACAGGCAGAGTTTCCTCATAAATAACGTCGGCGTTGGGCTCTGATAAAACAATGCCCTTTGCCTTGTCATATTCATCCTTTGTAAGTCCCTCGATATCATAGCGCACAATGTAGCGAAGGTCCTCAACGGATCTTAAACCGAGATTGTGGCGGATATCCCACAGGGTTTGCTTTGCGACAACGTTAAAGCCGTCGCGCTTTTCAACGAAAATTCTGATTACTTCTGACATTATATCAGCCTCCCGAGTAAATCATATACGTTATTATTTTAGCATAGATAGTGCATATTTTATTTCATTTATGGCATTAAAAAAAATAAACGGATTTGTCGAATCCGTTTACCTGTCAAGTATTATTTTCCAGTGCTCATAAAGCCTGTCAACCGAAAACGCGGCGTTTGCGGGACTGGTTGACGGAAGCTTTACCGCGCTGATATTTGTATGAGGAAAGATGTACTTCATATACATTTTATGCGACAGCGCGCCGTTGCAAAACACACGGCTTACCCTGCTGTTATCAAAAATCACCGACAAATCATTGGGAACTACGTCTTTGACCGAGCTGTCCGACGAGCCTGTTATGGTGCAGGACCGAATTGAATCCCACAGCGCAAGATGATTTCTGAGAATCAGCGAGGATTTTTCTTCAATCGTCACGGGGACTTCCTCGTCAAAAAGCTTTGCCATGAGCTTCCAGAAGCGGTTCTGCGGATGGCCGTAAAAGAACATTGCCTCGCGCGACTTCACCGACGGAAAGCTGCCCAGAATCAATGTGTCGGACATGCTGTCAAACAGCGGAGGAAAAGGGTGCGCAAGCTTCTGTGCGGCGCTCATTTCTTCATTCTCCTGATGTAGGCGAAGGTTTCCTTCTCCCCCTTGTCGCGCAGCATTTCGAGCAGAAGATTGAGCTGTTCCTCGGTTTTTGGGTGCATGCGGTGTTTGCCCTTTACCCTGAGAAAATAGTTATAGGGGTGTTCGTCGGTATACTTATCGCCGTTATATGTCTTACTTGCCGCAACACGGTCGCAGAACATCTCGATGAGGAAACGCGTTGGCATCTCCGCGTTTTCAATCGATTTTGTCTTTGGATTGTAGTCGTTCCAATACTCGTAGTGGTGGCGGTTCCTGCCCTTGTGGTGCATCCACGCTCGCGACGCACCGTACAGCTCGCGCTCACGCTCGTTCGGGCTGCGCGTTCCCTGATAGAACTTCGCGCCCGGGATAAACTCCGTCGGAGAGTATTTTGACAAATCGTGCCTGAGCCCCTGCCAAAGAATACCCGCTCTTGCACAGTTGGCAATTACCTTGTGGCGGTGCTTTGTGATTGTAATAAAATGTTTTAACGGATGTGCCATGATTTCACCCTTATATTAAAGGGGCGGCTCAAAACTTATTGCGTTGTTTTGAGCTTAGCCCCATTTTTTTATATCACCCTGCTTTTTTTGCCGTCTTTTCAAACAGCTTAACAAGCGTTGCGTTATCGGCTGTGCCCGTGGCGCTGATACCGTTTGCCTGCTGAAAATCCTTTACAGCCTTTTCGGAAACCTCGCCGTAGTAGCCCGTTACGTTCTCGGCGTCGTCAATATAGCCGAGGTCGTAAAGACGCTTCTGCATGATTTTTACGTTACCGTTTTTCTGTTCCTTTTTAAGCGAAAGACCTGTGAGGTTGATTTTGTACTGAGCTGCAACGGATGTATTTGCCGCTGCGTTCTGAGCCGTTGTTGCCGGCTGAGTTGCCTGCTGATTTGCCGCTGCCTTTGTTGCAGGCTGGGTTGCCTGCTGAGCTGCCGCCGCCTTAGTTGCCGGCTGTGTTGCCTGCTGATTCTCAGCCTTTGTTGCCTGCTGAGCCTCGGTCGCTTTTTGATTTGCACTTGTAACAGGCTGCTCGGGAGTTGAAGCCTTGCCCTTGTAGACAAAGTCAACCATTCTCTTTACGGTCTGAACAGCTGTGCCGCCCTGACGTTTCATCTCGCTGTCGGTAATCTGGAGCACATTGCCTGCCTTGATTGCGGGCAGCTTTGACATAACCGAATCGGTTTTGATTGCTTTCAGAGCGTTTGCATCGGAGTAGAAGATATATTTGGGCTGCGCGTTTTTGAGCACCTGAACGTCAACGGAATCGTCATTGATCTGTCCTGCAACGTTAACACAGTTTGTGTACTCAAGCAGCATTTCGCCGTATGTATTTTTTGTCATGATTTTTAGGTTATTGCCCTCGTAATACAGGTAGCAAATTGTATCGGGCTGAGCGTTTGTATTGGGATCTGCGGGAATCGTTGACTGGATGTGCTCCAACTCCTCAATAAGGTGCTTATATGCGTCCTCACCTTTTTTCTCACCAACGGTCTTGCCGCCGAGAATCTTGCCGAGTGTTTTATAGTTGGTCAAAAGCTGTTTGGGAGTATCCGCAAACGAGATTTGTACAACCTTTATTCCGTCCTCCTCAAGGCTCTTTACGGTCGATTCCTTGATTGCGTCGGAAGCGAATACAACGGTTGCATCCGAATCCTTGATCTTTTTAACATCGGGGTTTGTGCTTGCTCCCACGCTCGGAGCCGCACCCAAATCCTGCTGGTCTACCTGATCGCTTCTGCCCACGATTTTGCCGTCATAGCCCATATAAGCGATGATATCGGCGGCGTTCGCGTCAAGAACAACGATATTTTCAGGCTCCTTATTGATTTGGATGTTGGCGATTTCAACAGGGTACTCTGTTCCCGCGCATCCTGCAAGAGCCGCCGCAGAGGTTACCGCAACAGCGGCAGCGAGCAAAAATGAAATAATCTTTTTCATAATAATCCTCCGTTTTTATTTGGCTGCGAATTCCGTTGCCGCAGACCGAAGCAATATTCTAACAGAAAAGCGATTCAACATACTGCTTGGCGCAACGCGGCGAACGTCCTCCTTTTGCAAGTGCAAAACGCTCGGCACCGGCGCAAAGCTCGTCCTTTGGGAGCGTAAGTCCCGCTTTTTCCGCGAGCGAGCATACGATTTGAGCAAACTGCTCCTTATTCGGAACCGTGTAGCAAACCGTAAGTCCAAAGCGGTCGGACAGCGACAGGCTTTCCTGCATATTATCTCGTGTATTTATATCGTCGATCTCAAACGAGCGGTCGGAAAGCTTTTCCTTTACGATATGCCGTCTGTTTGAGGTCGCGTAGATAAGAGAATTCTTGGGGCGAGCAGATACTCCACCCTCAAGCACCGCCTTTAAGGTGGTGTAGCTCTGATCCTGGTGCTGGAATGACAGGTCGTCTATGAAAATAATGAATTTCATAGGAAGCACTGCGATTTTATCGGATAAAATTGGAAAATCTATCAGTCTTTCCTTCGGAATCTCAACGATTCGCAGTCCCCTGCTTCTGAACTCATTTGCTATAGCCTTGACGGTTGAGCTTTTGCCCGTGCCCATATCGCCGTACAGCAGGCAGTTATTGCAGGTTTTTCCGTCGAGAAACGCCTCGGTATTTGCCAAGACCTTATTTCTCTGACGCTCGTAGCCCGTAAAATCATCCATATCGATTTTGTCGTAGTGGAGCACAGGCTGAATATCGCCGTCGCGCCATACAAACATCTTATATCTCGCGAACATTCCGCAGCCGTTTTTCAGATACCACTGAGCTACTCTTCCGAGCGAGCCGTCGAACATCCTGAAGCTGTCGGCACATTCGCCCTGTTCCCACTTTGGCAGGTCGTCGGCAATATCGGAAATCTCGTCGTAATACTTATACGCCCTGAGCACCTCGTCCGCGCTGAGCTTTGAAGCGTCAATTATTACCTGACAGTCGCGCTTAACTGCTCTTAGCACATCCTCGGGCAGCGAGTCATATTTTCCGCCTGCGGCGGCTCTGGTGAAGCAGTTTTCGTCAAAAAGCGCCGCCTCGGTGAGAGAATAAGCGAGTTTGTCAGAACAGCCGCGTTCGCTGATAAGCGAGTAAAAG
>OMXW01000091.1 GCA_900315085.1 uncultured Eubacteriales bacterium | reverse complement strand
GTACTTTTTATTAAAGTACTAAATTTTTATCGAGGAGAGTTTCATATGATTCAACAAAGAAATATTGCGGTTTGCATTATTCTCAGCATCGTAACCTGCGGTATTTACGGCATCTACTGGCTTATCTGCCTTAACGATGATGCTAACCGCGCGGCTAATGATCCCAACGCAACATCGGGCGGAATTGTTTTCCTGCTCACACTCGTAACCTGCGGTATCTACGGCATTTACTGGTGCTACAAGATGGGCCAGCAACTTGACACTGCTTATCAAAACAGAGGTGTTCCAGCTCCCGGAAAGGGCACAATCCTTCTTATTCTTGCTATCTTTGGTCTTTCAATCATCTCTTATGCACTTATTCAGGATGATCTCAACAAGATCAGCGCAATGGACGGCGGAGTTCAGGCATAAGACCGTACATAATGAAACAAAGATTTCTGAAACTTGTAAAGCCTACAGCCATTGTTTTGGCTATAGGCTTTACTTATGTAATAATTCACAAGCTTACCGGATTTGCAATATTTTGTCCTTTTCACAAATTCACGGGACTGTACTGTCCGGGCTGCGGAGTAAGCCGAATGCTGCTGCACCTAATGAAGCTTGAAATATATGAAGCATTTTCCTCTAACTGCGCGCTGTTCTGCATGCTGCCTATTTTTGCGGCGGCGGCGATATGGCACTCATACAAATATATTCGCTACGGGAGCGCAAGACTTAATAAAGCCGAAACCGTAATTTGCTGGGTAATGGCAGGAATTCTGATTGTATTTGCAATAGTCAGAAACATTTACCCTATTGATATTTTAGTACCATAAATATTGTAGGGAACGACCCCTGTGTCGTTCCTATTTTATTTACAATTTACCGATAAATCAGGAATTACACAGGGGTAATTCCCTACATTTTTTAACAGATAATAGAAACAATCGTTATTTCAATTGCCCTCACAATTTTAGTGTATAGTGATTAGGAGCAGATAAAAAGTAGTGCGAAGTAGTTAAAAGCAAGTTCAGAAAAAATGCTAATAAACTAAACGTTGTTCCTATTGCCCTCACAGCTTCCGTTATTTCTATTCTGTCTCGCGAAACAAAAACGTTATCTGATAATAAACATTAAGAACGCGACTTGAATTATTCGGTGGCTTCGGCAACGTACTCCTTTAAATTCCACTCATCCTTTAATTTTTCGGAAATCGGGAATATTCTGAACAGCATGATATTATTTTTGCTGTCCTTTTCGTCCTCCTGAGTATCGAGCTTGTATACACAGCCCTGGAACCAGATAGTATCGTTTGAATCCACGGTGGTTTTTTTGAAAATATTTTTCAGAACGTCGGTGCTCCCGTTTTCATACTTGCATATGCACTGAGCCATGAGCGCGGCTTTTTCAAGCACGGAATCGTCATTGTTCTTTCCGTCCGTTTGACCCATGAAATATCTCATGGTGGTGCCGAATCCGATGTTTAGAATCTTATTTGTATCTACCTCCACGGTGGCGGTAAAGTTAGTGTTATCGTCATCGTAGTAATAATACTGAATTTTTACGCCGTTGTCGTCGGCTGTTTCCTTGCCGTGCTTTTGCCAGTTTCCGAGCATTATGAGGTCGTTTTCACCCATGTTGCGCTTGCACTCGTTGTAAAGCGTTGTAAAATCTTCAAGCGTTGAGCCGAACCTCATTCCGTTGACGTTGGAGCTTGATTCAATAGCCTTGCTGTCGGTTGAAACGATTACCTCGTCATATGTAGATTTTACGTCTGTCGCCTCTTTTTCACCCTTGCCCTTGTTGCAGGATGAAATAAACACAAGTGTTACTATTATTGCCGCGGCAACAACAAGTCCCGTAATTCTTATCAGATGTTTTTTCATAAGCAATACCGTTATAAATGTTCAGGGCAGATAAAACTGCCCTGATTTTTATTCTTCCGTTGTTTCCTCAGCTTCGGTCTCGGCTGATTCTTCGCCGTTTTCAGCTTCTTCCTCAACCTCGTGAGGTACTCTTGCAACGGTGACAACCTTGTCGCCCTCGCCTACCTTCATCACGGTAACGCCCTTTGACGGACGCGAGCACACTCTGATTCTCGCCGTATTTTTCAATGTGGTAGTTTGTAAGGCCTTTACCGCCTCTGCTCTGGAGCCTGTAGTCGTCTGACTTTGACAGTCTGCCGTAGCCTGTTTCGCTGACGGTGAGTACAAGTCCGCCTTCACGCACAACGCTCATTCCTACAACACGGTCGCCCTCTTTGAGCTTGAGAGCCTTTACGCCGCGCGCCATTCTTCCCATAGAACGAACATCGGTTTCCTTGAAACGGATTGCAACGCCCTTTTGAGTAGCGATGATTACATTTGCGTTTCCGTCGGTCATTCTTACCCACGCAAGCTCGTCGCCCTCGTTTAATTCAAGCGCTATAAGCCCGCCCTTACGCGCCGTATTGTATGCGTTGAGCGCAATACGCTTGATTATTCCGTGACGGGTAACCATTACAAGGAACTTTTCCTCGTCAAACTCATGCACCCTTATCATTGAGGTAACCTTTTCATCGGGAGCAATAGGCAGAATATTTGCGATATTAATGCCCTTTGACTGCCTGCTTCCCTCGGGAACCTCGTAGCATTTCAATCTGTAAACTCTTCCCTTATCGGTAAAGAACAGAACATAGTCGTGCGAGTTGATTATGAACATTTCGGTAGCAACGTCCTCCTCGCGGCGGGACATACCCGAAACACCTCGTCCGCCTCTGCGCTGAATCTTGTAGGTGTCGGCGGCAAGACGTTTTACATAACCAAATCTTGTGAGTGTGAGAACACATTCCTCCTGCGGAATAAGATCCTCAATGTCAACCTCTCCGCTGATTGCGCAGATTTCTGTACGGCGCGGATCGGCATATTTATTTCTGATAGCTGTAAGCTCTTCCTTTACGATTTCAAGCTTTTTGCTGTCGCTTGCCAAAATTTCGAGATACTCGGCAATCTTGGCATGGAGAGCGGCGATTTCGTCCTCGATTTTTGTGCGCTCCATATTGGTGAGCTGACCTAGACGCATTTGAACAATAGCCTGAGCCTGAACCTCGTCAAGTCCGAAGCGCTCCATCAAAGCTGTTCTTGCGCTCGGCAAATCCTTGCTCTTTCTGATTATAGCAATGACCTCGTCGATGAAGTCGATAGCTATCTTCAAGCCCTCTAAGATATGCGCTCTGTCCTGAGCCTTTTTGAGGTTGAACTGAGTTCTGCGGTGGATAACCTCTTCCTGGAAATCCACATAGCATTTCAGCATATCCTTTAAGGTGAGGATCTTCGGCTGACCGTCAACGATTGCGAGCATAATCGCGCCGAAGGTCACCTGCAGCTGAGTGAATGAGAAAAGCTGATTAAGTACGATCTGCGGAGAAGCGTCGCGCTTAACGTCGATTTCAATGTGCATTCCCTTACGGTCGGAGTGATCCTCAATGTTCGAAATGCCCTCAATGCGCTTGTCCTTTACCAGATTTGCGATATTTTCAATTAATCTCGCCTTGTTTACCTTGTAAGGAAGCTCGGTTACGATAATTTTAAAACGTCCGTTCTTCGCTTCGATAATTTCGGTTCTTGCGCGAACGGTGATTTTTCCCTTTCCGGTTGCGTAAGCAGCGCGGATTCCGCTTCTTCCCATGATGATTCCGCCTGTCGGAAAATCAGGACCGGGCAGACATTCCATGAGCTCGGGAAGCTCAATATCGGGATTGTCAATCAGAGCGCATACGGCGTCGATTGTTTCTCCGAGGTTGTGCGGAGGAATTTCGGTAGCCATACCAACCGCGATACCGCTTGAACCGTTTACAAGCAGGTTAGGAAAACGGCTCGGCAGAACAACGGGTTCCTTTAGACGGTCGTCGTAGTTTGGAACAAAATCTACGGTGTCCTTGTCGATATCGGTGAGCATATCCATTGAGATTTTGCTCATTCTTGCCTCGGTATAACGGTATGCAGCAGGCGGGTCGCCGTCCACCGAACCGAAGTTTCCGTGGCCGTCAACCAGCATATATCTCATAGAAAAGTCCTGAGCAAGACGAACCATTGCGTCATATACCGACGCGTCGCCGTGGGGATGGTACGCACCAAGCACCGAACCAACGGTGTCGGCACATTTATGGTACGGCTTTGAAGGCTCAAGACCTCTTTCAAACATGGTGTAGAGAATTCGTCTGTGAACGGGCTTTAAGCCGTCGCGGACGTCGGGCAGAGCACGCGCAACAATTACGCTCATTGAGTAATCCAAAAAGCTTTTGCGCATCTCGTTTTGCAGGTCTACGTCAATTATTCTTTTTTCGTTTGGTTGCTGTTCGTTGTAATCCATCTGATCTTCCTCTAAATCTCTTTAACGTTTTTATTCAACATTGCATAAAGCTGCGGCATTTTCTTTTTGATGCTGCAAGGGCGGAAGGTTTCCGAATTTACAAAGCCGTGCTCGGTTGAACCATAGCCGAGCTCCGTCTGGCTTCCGTCCGGATCTATTCTTTTTACCGTGTAAGAAAACTCAATTCTCGCCGCGGTAACATTGGTGCACCATGTTCTGATGATGAGCCTGTCCTCATATTTTGCGGGCAGCTTAAAGTGACAGTTGAGATTGCGCAGAGGAAGCATAACTCCTGCCTCCTCAAGCTGGGAGTAGCTGACGTCAAACAGCTTAATAAAATCCGTTCTGCCGATTTCATACCAGACAGCGTAGTTTGAGTGATGGGCAATTCCCATCTTGTCCGTTTCGGCGTATCTTACTGTAACATAACTTTTTGAATGCATGGTAACACCTCACAATCGGAAATTAACTTAAACGTCCAAATTCTGAACGTACTTTGCGTTTTGTTCAATAAATTCTCTTCTCGGCTCAACCTTGTCGCCCATGAGAATTGTAAAGGTTTCGTCGGCAGCCTCCGCGTCGGACAGCTCAACCCTGAGCATTAGGCGCGAATCGGGATTCATTGTGGTTTCCCAAAGCTGCTCGGAGTCCATCTCACCAAGACCTTTGTAGCGCTGAATTTCGGTTTTGCCCTCTATTCCGGCGAGAATCTGGTCGCGCTCCAAATCGGAGTAAGCGTATTTATGCTCCTTACCCTTTGTTATTCTGTAAAGCGGCGGCTGAGCGATATATACATGACCTGCCTCAATAAGCGGCTTCATATAGCGGAAGAAGAAGGTCAGCAGCAGCGTGCGGATGTGAGAGCCGTCGACGTCGGCATCCGCCATGATAATAACCTTGTCGTATCTAAGCTTTTCAAGGTCAAATTCGTCGCCTATACCCGTTCCCAAAGCGGTGATTACGGGCATGAGCTTGTCGTTGCCGTATACCCTGTCTATCCTCGCCTTTTCAACGTTGAGCATCTTGCCCCACAGGGGAAGGATCGCCTGGATCCTTCTGTCGCGGCCGCCCTTTGCGGAGCCGCCCGCCGAGTCTCCCTCGACGATGAATATCTCGGTTTCGCTGCTGTCGCGCGACTGGCAGTCCGCAAGCTTACCGGGAAGCTGAGCGGAATCGAGCGGAGATTTTCTTCTTGCGCTTTCTCTCGCCTTGCGCGCGGCTTCTCTGGCGCGTGCCGAAGCAAGAGCTTTTTCAAATATTATCTTGGATATGGCGGGATTTTCCTCGAGGAAAATCATCAGCTTTTCTCGCACGAGCTTATCGACCATAGTTCTTACCTCGGTGTTGCCGAGCTTTGCCTTGGTCTGACCTTCAAACTGCGCTTCTTTAAGTTTTACACTGATGACCGCGGTCAAACCCTCGCGCACGTCCTCGCCGCTCAGGTTCTTATCGTTCTCTTTCAGCTTGCCGAACTTGCGCGCGTAGTCGTTCATCACATAGGTGAGCGCTCTTTTGAAGCCTTCCTCGTGAGTACCGCCGTCTGTTGTATGAATATTATTAGCGAAGGTGAGCAGCATTTCATTGTAGCTCTCGTTATACTGCATTGCGATTTCAACCGAAATAGTATCCTCCGCGTTTTTTGATGAAAAATAGATTACGTCCGGGTGAATGACCTCGAGCGAACGCTTTTTGTGAATATACTCTACAAAGCTTTTAATACCGCCCTCGTAGAAGAAATTCTTTTTGATTATGTTTTCCTCGTCGCGCTCGTCTCTGAGTTCAATGTGTACGCCCGCGTTGAGGAAAGCCTGCTCGCGCAAGCGGCGTTCGAGTATTGAATAATCGTAAATTGTTGTTTCCTGAAAAATTTCGGGGTCGGCTTTGAATCGAACCTCGGTGCCCTTTACGTCGGACTTGCCGATTTTTTCAAGCTCGTTCATTATCTTTCCGCGCTCGTAACGCTGGAAATATACGTCCTCGCCGTCGCATACCTTGACCTCGAGCCACTCTGAAAGCGCGTTTACAACCGACGCGCCTACGCCGTGCAGACCGCCTGAAACCTTGTAACCGCCGCCGCCGAACTTACCGCCGGCATGGAGCACGGTGAATACAACAGTAACCGCGGGAAGTCCTGTTTTGCTGTTTACGCCTACGGGGATTCCTCGTCCGTTATCGGTTACCCTGATGATGTCGCCCTTTTCGATTACAACGTCAATCTTTGAGCAGTAACCTGCCAATGCCTCGTCGATTGAGTTATCGACGATTTCATAAACAAGATGATGAAGTCCTCTGGGACCGGTTGAACCGATGTACATACCCGGGCGTTTTCTTACCGCCTCAAGTCCCTCGAGAACCTGGATCTCATCCGCGCCGTATTCCTGCTCAACCTTTGTAATTACCGGAGATTCCTCGGTATCAACAAGATTTACCGCGTCAAGATTTTCATCAACCTCAATTTCATTATTTTGAATTGTTTCAATTATTTCTTCGATTTTCTCTTTGTTTTCCGTATTATCCAATTTATTGACCTCCGTCATTCAACTCGCTGTGATTTTTCGTTCTTTTTTAATTCAAGGTAAAGCGGCATTAATAGTCCCGCTGCGCATATGGGAATTAAATTAATTGCAAACAGAAGATAAAAACTAAGACCTTTTATTGTCATCAAAACAAATGCGTCTAACAATATGTAGATTACCAGCATTTCAAGCGCCAAAATCAAATAGCTCTTTTTTGACACCTTAAACTTCTTTTTGCAGTGATAGCACTCCCCTGCGCTTTTATACATCAGCCTTCTTACGTCGCCGTAGCGGTAAATCGTTTCACAGTAAGGACACTGCGACTGCTTTGGCAAAAATTTCATAATTAAAACTTCCTGTTGGCGGAGTATTTTCCGCCTTCGTTATTGTCGGTCTGCTCCTCCTCGGGCTCAGGTGTGAGAATATAGTGACGCGTTCTGTTGATTCTTGTGCCCTCGGAATGGATCTTTTTGAGCGGAGAATTGTCGGAGGAGTGACGCTCCCTTA
>OMXW01000049.1 GCA_900315085.1 uncultured Eubacteriales bacterium | reverse complement strand
AGCCGCTCTTTTTTTATTTCAAACTATATTTTAATGCGCATCCAGTCCGCGCCGGGGGCGATTCCGCCCTTGTAGTTAACGTCGGTTTTATCGTCGTAGCTCAGTCCGCAGTAGTTGTAGTCGGAATGATGCAGGCTCCACTCGGGGTCGTAAACCTTTCCTTCTACCTCTGCCCAGCCGTGTCCGCCGCTGTTGCAGGCGTAAACCTCGTCACAGCCTATCGCCTTTGCAAGATACGCATACGCCGCGCCGTAGCTGTAGCAGTCGCCTGCGCCGTTAACGAGAATATCGTTGGCGTAGATCACCGCCCAGTCGCTTTCGTGATACGGTGGTGTTCTGGGAACCTTTTCAACGTAGTCGCTCTTGATGTGGTCAAAGCAAGCCTTGAGCTTCTGCTCCTTGGTCATATCGCTTGTGATATACTCCGAAACAGCCTTTAGAGCCGCCGAAAGAGTTTTGTCGGATTCGGTTGTTACCTTTGTAGGTACGCCGTTGATAACGTTCCAGTCAACGCCGTCAATATTTACCGCGCCGCAGTATTTATCGTCAACAATGCCTTCGCCGTTTACATACACATAACCCTCGGCGTCGCTGCCTGCGATTGTGTTTTTAAGCAACTCTCCGTTGTCGCCGTAATAATAGGTTTTGCCGTTTTGCACGACCTTACCCTTTGAAGGCTTTTTGAGGGTGATCGTCATTCCGTCCTCAAGGTACTTTGTCCTGTCAGCGTCAGGCTCATAGCCTGTGAAGCCTGCTGCGGAAACAGCCTGCTCAACGGTTGCGCCCTTGAGCTCTACCGTTTTTGATTCATCGCCGCATACAACGGTGACCTTTGCGTAACGCTTGATTGTGATTGTGTCAGCCTTTGCCTCGCTCCACTTTGTGTCGCGGTCGGGTTCAGTTTCATCTTTATCGGTGATGGTGAGTCCCGATTCGTCAATGAGCTTCTGAACAGTCATATCGTCTGTTCCCTCGCACTTATAGTCCTTGCCTGAGTCATGGATCACAATTGAAATCTTTTTGCCTGAGCCGCCGCAGGCTGAAAGAACTGCCGCTGCCGAAATAAGCATAAGCGCAGCAAGCACGACGGAAATTATCCTTTTTGCTTTCATCAAATACATCCTTTACTTAGCCAATTATGATTGGTTTCATATCACAAAAAATATTTTACAACAACAAATTGGCAAAGTCAACAAAATACATGTAGTTTACGGCAAAAACGGCAGTTTTAACAAAGATAAAATAAAAGAGCACACCGATGTGTGCCCTTTTATGATTAAAACGCCGATTATTACTATACTTTTACGTGCATCCACCATTCGCCTGCGGAGATTCCGCCCTTGTAGTCTACGTCGCAGGGATCGTTGTAGCCAACGCCGTAGTAGCTGCCGGGGCTGGAGTGATGTCTGCTCCACTCGGGATCGTATACCTTGCCGTCAACCTCAGCCCAGCCGTGGCCGCCGCTGTTGCAGGCGTATACGTTGGTGTAGCCGATAGCCTTCGCCATGAACGCGAACGCCGCGCCGTAGCTGTAGCAGTCGCCCATGCCGTCCTCAAGGATATCATTTGCGTAGATGATGTGCCAGTTTGTGCCGTGGAAGCTTGGTGTGCGCGGAACGCGCTCGATGTAGGCTTCCTTGATATACTGGAACGCCGCCCAGAGCTTCTGAGATTTGCTCATGCTCTTGTTTGTGCACTTGCCTACCTCTTTGATTGCTCTGCTGAGGGTTTTGTCAGCCTCGGTTTTAACCTTGGTTGCGTTGCCGTTGATTACGTTGAAGGTCACGCCTTTTGAAGTTACAACGCCGCAGTAAGCGGTATCGATCGCGCCTGTGCTGTCGGCATAGCGGTAGCCGTCGCTGTCACTGCCTACGATTCCGTTCTTCTGGATCACTCCGTTTGCGTCGTAGTAGTAGGTCTTGCCGTTAATTGTTACATAGCCCTGCTTAATGAAGCCGTTATTGAAAACATAGGTTACGCCCTTGTAGGTGATTTGACCGTTTGCAACAGCCTTGTTGTAGTAGAACTTTGTATTTGTGATGTGCGAGCTGATTGAAACGCCATTGTCATTCAAGTAACGCATTGTGTAGGTGTAGAGCGCGTTTGAGGGAGCGGTTTTGTCGATGAACTGATTGTTTGTTACATCACCGAGGGGCGACCATGTGCCGTCCATTGTTCTGCGGTAAATTCTGTATGCCGCAACGCCGCTCTTTGACTTCCATACGACCTTCATTCCGTCGGCTGTTGAAGTGACCGAGGTGATCGCAGGAGGAGCGAAGAAGCGGTTGCTCCAGCCTGTGTTATTGTAGCCGCTGACAAACTTTCCGCTTGCGTTGAGCGCGCGCACGGTGTAGCTGTAGTTATATGTGTCGGTAAGACCGTTGTGGGTGTAGGTTGTTGATGTTGTGTCGCCAAGTCCCTTCCAGCTTGTGCCGTTCTTTACGAACACTCTGTATTTGGTAGCGCCGGCAACCTTGTTCCATGTGATTTTTGTGCCTGTGGCGGTGTTCTCAAACTTTGTGATCGAGGGAGTCTGAACGTATGTGCCCGACTTGCCCGAGTTGCTGTAGTGGCTGAGGAATGTCTTTGAGTCGTCCGACATGCAGCGCACGGTGTAGATGTAGCTCTTGCCCGAGGTCACGTTTTTGTCGGTGTAGCTGTTTGAGGCGGTGTCGGTGATTCTTGACCATGAGCCGCCGTTCTTAACGTAAATTCTGTAGTTGTTTACGCCTGCTACCTTGTTCCAGCTCACTTTAAGTCCGCCGTTTACACTTTCAACCGCGCTGATTACGGGTATCGCAAAGAACTTGTTTGATACGCCTTCTGTATCGTACGCGCTTGCAAAGCTTCCGTTTTTATCGAGCGCGCGGACGGTGTAGGTGTAGGTTGTGTTGTTTGAAAGAGGCTTGTGGTCAAAGCTTGTTGAAGCGGTGTCTCCGACGCCCTTCCAGCTTGTGCCGTTCTTTACGAACACTCTGTACTTTGCCGCGCCGCCGCACTTGTTCCAGCTTATTCTTGAACCGCCGTCAATGTTTTGGATTCCCGTGATTTGCGGTTTGCTTACAAATGTGCCTGTTTTACCAGAGGTGTAGTGGCTCAAAAACGTCTTGCAGTCGTCGGACATACAGCGCACGGTGTAGGTGTAGCTGTTGCCGGCGGTCACGTTTTCGTCGGTATATGAGGTGCCGGTAACGTCGTCTATTCTCTTCCAAGCCGAGCCGTTTTTGATGTATATTCTGTACTTGTTAACGCCTTCAACCTTGTTCCAGCTGATCTTCAGGCCGCCCTCAACGCCCTGAACCGAAGTAACGGTCGGTGTTGAATAGAAGGTCTGCTTCCAGCCCTCGGTGTAATATTTGCTTGCGAACTTACCTTTTTTGTCAAGCGCGCGCACGGTATAGGTGTAGGTCGTGCCGTTTGTAAGCTTCTTGTGCTCAAAGCTTGTTGAAGCGGTGTCGCCTATTCCCTTCCAGCTTGTGCCGTTGAAGATGAACACTCTGTACTTAGCAGCGCCAGCAAACGCGTTCCATGTGATTTTTAAGCCGTCAAGCGTTGGAGTGATGCTCTTGACCTGAGGGCAATCCGCCGGAGCTTCATCGCCGGTAAATGCGTCAGCGGAAATCGTCTGACCGGCAGGCAAATTCTGAACTGTCTGAGCGCCCGCGACTGTGACAGCGCTTGAAGCTATCATTGCAGCCGCTGAGAGCACGGCAATAACTTTTATTTTCATATACTTCCTCCTGTATTATTTATTTTGCAATAAAATTATACCTAATAGTTCATCGTTTTTCAAGCTTTTTTGCAATATTTTGAAAAAATACGACAAAATTTTTAAGCCGGCGTCCAAAAGGAGCCGGCTTATATTAAATATTATAAGGGAGCCTCTGATAATCTTGTATATCCAAGCTTTCAGCCGCGCCTAACCTTAAGCGTTTTTAAGTATGCCTTTTGCTCCGAGGTTATTCTGCGGCTTTCAACCGCCTTTTGGATTGCCTTGTTGTGAGTCCATTCGTCAAGTCTGCATCTCTCGATATACGGCAGGGTTGATTCGTACTGCTTTGCAAGCGCGGTGGCAAAGTACCACGCGGTCATCATATTGATATAGTACTCGTCCGAGCGGATTTTTGCCGCGGTTTCAAGGTATTCGGGCTTGAAGTCGGCGTCAAGATAATGCTCCATGAGCATGCCTATCCCAAAGCGGACGGTGTAGGTCTGATCGCTTGATATCCAGTCCATAACGCTGTCAATCAATTCCGCTCTGTGCTTTTTGAACACCTTTGGAGACATTTGGTCGCAGGTCGCCCAGTTATCAACATAGGGCAGGAATTTATTTACTTCGGACAAGCACTCGTCGTAATCCTTGATCAGCGAGATAATAAACGCGTGAAGCTGGTTTTCGTCAAAGCTTTTGTGGGGAAGCTCCGAGAGAAATTCTCCGATATCCTCCCGCTTTGAAAGCTCCTTTGCCAGCGTGCGGAGCTGAGGAGTTCTTACACCGATAAAAAAGTCCTTATCGACCGTCGGGATAAGTCCGCTCTGAAAATCGCGGTAGCCCTCGTCTTGAAGCTCAAACAGTCTTGCTCTGATTTCGTCGCTAAGCATTTTCCTCAGCCTCTCTTTTGTGCTTTCTGCTGTAGTAGACGCAAAGTCCGAACATCGCGTAGATGTAGCAGACCGTGATTCCGATGCTGATGTCTCCCCTTTTGTACAACATGGCAATCAGCGCGCAGAAGCCGAGCGACGCGCCTATAATTACCGACCAGAATTTCAGGCTCGGCTTTTTGCAGCAGTACGCGTACTTTTCGAGGCTGAACAAAAAGATATAGTAAACCACAAATGACGCCACAAGAAAGACGTTTTTAAGCAAATCGTCAACCTCGGGCTCGCGCATAAACTCAAGCGCCACAGCTATATTGTTGAGCGCGGTGATAAGGAAGATATGCAGCAGCATGTAGCCGCTTCCCGAGGTTTCCTGTTCGCGGTCGATTATGTGGTCGTAGAAGTAGCCGTATATCAGGAACAGCCCCGCCACAACGAGGAACGCCATGAGCGAAAAATAGACGCTGCGGAAGGTGAATCCGCCCTGAAAATAGCCTGTAATGCTGATTATCATTTCGCCGAAGGTGAACACAACATAGAGCATTACACGCTCGGTCATGTGGGCAAAATCGACGCTCATTAGCCTGTTTAAGTCCTTGCGGAAGAATACCGCCGCGAGCCCGAACACCAATGCGAGCGGAGAAAGCGCAATCCCCGTCAGGTGGTAGAGCGGAATTGAGCCGAGCACGATGAAAGCCTCAATAAGAAGCGTTACAATGCTGTAGCGCATATGGGCTGTTTTCCACGGCATAAGCTTTTCGGTCTGCTTTAGCTTGATGAAATACTGTACCGCCAAGTTTATCAATATCAAGCCCCATGCAACGGTGTAGTTGGTGTAGTATTCGTGCCACGCCACGCGCGTTCCGTCAGCCATGTAGTAGAGCAGGTACATGTTGATAAATATTCCGATGTATTCCGCGACAGATTTTGAGCCGTAGCGGTTAATGAACACGGTAGTTAGGTACCAGATGTGCAGGGCAATCAGAGTTGTAAGAAAATATGTGAGATATACCGACCACGGAATAAACCCGTGCTCGACCGAGGAAATTAGCGAGTTGTTTCTGCCGATTATGTATACAAAAATGAGGTCGTAAATGAGCTCGATGTATTCGACCTTCTTTTCTTCTTTCTTAAATATATCCGCAAACATTTTTCTTCACTCCGTTTCCGCCTTTTATTTTATATTAACATATTTTTAAATGGAATAAAAGAGGTTTTTAAGTTGAATGTTGAAAATCTGGTTAATGGGCTCCCCTTTGAGGGGAGCTGTCTTGCGTTTACACAAGACTGAGGGGTGGTTTAGCAGAAGTGTTCTAATTATGAAATGCATAGAAAGGAAATGCTTGGCTTAGACCACCCTTCCGACCAATCCGCAAGCGGATTGCCCACCTCCCCTCAAAGGGGAGGCCTTTGCTGTTAAGGAAAAAACCAACTGTTCTCATCACATCCATTGCCCTCGTATTTTCTCATATATCTACTCTGTCTCGCGAAACCGAAACGTTACCAAAAATTCAAACGTTCAGTACGCGACTTAAAATACGCGACTTAAAAAATGAAAAATGAAAATTGTGTGAAGAGTGCTTGACCTTGGGAGACGGGAGGTCTATAATACAGATATACCGATAGAAAAGATGAATAGTCGGGGGTGATTGCCATGAAGCTTATGCCTGCGCTGCCGGAATCGATATTCGACGTGTTTTATTTATGCTTTGCCGTGGTGAGCGGATTTTTTCTGCTGCGCCGCGCAAAAGGACGAACGGTTATTAAGCTGTTCGGGGCAATGACGCTGATACTCGGCTGCGGCGACGCCTTCCACCTTGTTCCGAGAATTTTGAATTATTGGGTTAACGGAAATTACACCGCCGCGCTCGGAATCGGAAAGCTTGTGACCTCGGTCACGATGACAGCTTTTTACTTGATTTTCGAATACGCGCGCAGAAGCCGCTATAATATACGCGGTCAAAAACCTGTTTTGGCTGCGTTTTGGGGACTTTCGATTTTGAGAATCGCGCTGTGCTGTTTTCCGCAAAACGAATGGATAAGCGCAGAACCTCCGCTGATTTGGGGAATTTTGCGGAACATTCCGTTCGCGATCATCGGAATACTCACTGTGGTTTTGTGGCTGCGCTCGGCAAGGAATGACGATCAGCTGCGCTTTGCGTGGCTTGCGGTAACGTTCAGCTTTTTGTTCTACCTGCCCGTTGTGATTTGGGCTCAGGACTTACCGCTTATCGGTATGCTGATGCTGCCCAAAACCTGCATGTATATGTGGCTGATTCTCATGTTCCGAAAAACGGCAAAATAACATGGTTTATCAGAGGAATGAATATGAAGAGTATTTTGTGTATCATTTTATGCGCGGTCATGGCGCTCAGCGCCGCAGCCTGCGTAAGCAGTAAAGCTCAGGAAAAATCTCAAAATGAAACCGAAGCTCAGGAAACAACTATGCGGAAATATGATTTCAGCGAGGAACAGAAATATCTGGAATCCGCTCTTAAAAAGATAAATTTCAGCGGCGTTGTGCGGATCACAAAGGACGGTCAGACCGCCTGTGAGGTTGCGCTCGGCAACCGGAATACCGACACAAAAAACACGGCTGACACAAGATTCTGCATCGGCTCGGTTTCGAAGCAGTTCACTGCCGCGGCGATCATGATGCTGCAGCAGGAAAACAAGCTCAGCGTTAACGACAAGCTTGAAAAATATTTTCCCGAATACAAAATAGGAAAGGATTTGACAATTAAAAATCTGCTGACTATGCGCTCGGGTATTCCCGAATTTTACGACGTTGACTATATTGACAACGCATTCACCGAACGCCCAACGGGTGAGCTGAGAAAAACCGTTACAAACGATAACACGGCTGAGGAAAACCGTGAGCTCCTTGAAAAATGGCTGTTTGAGCAGCAAGCCGCTGGGCATGACCAATTCGTTCTTTATTGACGACGTAAATTTAAAGACGCTTGAAAACCTTGCCGCTCCGACGGTTGATCCGCAGACGGTATACGTCGGCGTAACGATGGGACTCGGCGATATTATAACAAACGCCGACGATATGGACAAATGGCTTACATCGCTGAGAACAAACAAGCTTCTCACCGAGGAAAGCTACAAGGCGATGACGTCCGACTACTCGCCCGAGGACGAGAATGTTTACGGCTACGGCCTGATTCCCGACGAAAAGGGCGGCGCGTACCACTACGGCTACATCACCACCTTCCACGCAATGGACTACACCGACGTTGACAAGGGAATCAACCTTTTTGCGGTCACAAACGACAACGCAAATATTCAGGGAAATCTCTCGGAGATTTGTCACCTGATGATTGAAAAGGTAATGAACAGAATAGCAGAATAAAAAGAACGGCTCCGAAATCGGAGCCGTGTTTTTATTTAACCGTTACTTTTTATATACGATTGACCAGCCTGTGCGGTTGTAGTCGCTGATAGTATTGCCTTTCTTGTCGAGCGCGCGGATAGTATATGTCTTTTTTGTTCCGTTCTTAACGCTCTTGTCGGTATATGTATCTCCCTTATAGGATTTGCTGAGAACCGACCAGCCGCCTTTTGCGTTCTTGTAATAGATGCGGTAGGAGGATACCGAGCTTACCTTGTTCCACTTTATCACAACGCCGCTTGAATTGTTTTTAAGGCTTGCGATTTTGGGAGTTGCAACGGCGTAGGTCGTTGACTTGCCGGTTGAGTTATATCCGCTCATTACCTCGCCCTTGTTGTTGATCGCTCTTACGGTGTAGGTTTCCTTTCTGCCGTATTTGACCGCCGAGTCTGTGGTTGAGGTGCCTGTAACGTCTTTGAGCGTTTTCCAGCTGTTGCCGCTCTTGTAATACACTCTGTACTTTGAAGCGCCGCTGACAGCGTTCCACTTGATTGTGATTCCGTTTTCGCCTGAGCTGAGCGAGGAAATCTGAGGAGTAGCTACGCTGTAGGTCGCAGACCAGCCGTCGCGGTCGTAATCGCTGATTACCTGTCCCTTTTTATTAAGCGCACGAACTGTGTATGTCTTTTTCTGACCGAACTTTACGTTTGAATCGGTAAATGTTGTGCCGTTGACAACACTCTTGAGCACCGACCAGCCGCCTTTTGCGTTTTTATAATACAGGCGGTAGGTTGATACGCCGTCAATCTTTTCCCAGTTAAGGGTGATTCCGCCGCTGTTTGATTTCAGCGAGAGGATGTCCGGATAAACTGCTTCATACCATGTATAATAGCCAATGTCGTCATAATCGCCGACAAGCTTTCCGTTTTTGTCAATTGCCCTGACGGTGTAGAAATTTTCCTCATTGTATTTAACATTCGTATCTGTAAAGGTTTTGGATGTTGTATTTCCGATTCCCTTCCAGCTTCCGTTGACTTTGCGGAATATTCTGTAGCCGTAGTTGTCATTGCAATCGGTGATTTCAAACACTATTCCGTTTTCGGTGGAATAATCATTAGTAATTTCTGGATATTCCGTGCCGGGTTCCGGATAATCGTATTCGTCACGGATGTCGGCTATTGTGTTATTAAGCAGGGTTTTAAAGTGTTCCTTATCATTTGGATTTGTATTGCTGTCAATCAAATCTTCTCCGAGATTTCCCACTGCCTGCCAGAATGTGCCTTGAACATTGGCTTGAGGGCAGGCGAATTCAGACTGTTCTTTGACGGCGTTCATTACCGCATCGTTCGTAACAACCGTGCTGTTTTGCAAATTCTTGTTTGTGGGAACCTGACCGAGCTGCTGCGCGTTCTGCTTCTGACATTCTTCGTCAGAGAGATAATATGCGAGCATATTTGCAGCATTTGGGAATTTTGTTTTTGCGTTTACTGCTCTGTAGTACAAACCGTTAAAAGGAATAATCTGTTTATTATTATTGTTAACCTTTATCGTGGGCAGCTTTGCCGCGCCGAAACGACTTCCGAGAGCCTGTTTATCCGCCTCTTTATTCCACACACCGTCAAATCCCGCGCCGAGAGTTTTATTAATAAAACCGCTTGCGATTTGCGCCGGGTCGAGGGATTTAAATGTGCCCTTATAGTCATGCATGAGCTTTGAAAACGCCTGCAGCGTGGCAATTGCTTCATCTTCATCGTAATTCTTGAATTTTTGAGTATATTCGTCAGCTTCAAAACCGTCAATAATTACTCCGCCCGTAAAGATAAACGCAGCGCTGTAAAAGCCGTTTCCACAATCCATAATGAATTCCTTGCCCGCTTTTTTACAAGCGGCAAGAGTACCCTCAAGTGTTTTTGCGTCCGTGTCGGAAACTATGCTCTTGTCATACACAAGGCAGTAGGCGTTGCCGGTGGACAGGGGATAACCGTAAAGATTTTGGTTATAGGTAGCCGGCGAAACAGAGTAAGCGGCGTCGCGGCTTTTTACTTCGTTTGAAAATTTAACAGGCAACTCAGCTTCCGCGTATTTCAGATTTAATAACTGATCCGAGGTCACTGTAAAAACATCAGCAGCATTTGCGGGGTCGATTAAAACCTCAATAATTCCGTCATAATCTTCTTCGGCAATAACCTCTATTTTTTTGAAGGTCTTGTTTGGATACAGCGCCTTGAAGCTTTCTACCTGCTTCTTGACAAGGCTGACCGCTTTGTCGTTGGCGTAAACCTTAAGAGTGATGTTGTTTTCGTTTCCGAAGTTGCTTTCGGCAAGAGCTCCCGCAGGCTGAGAAGTAACCTCAGCGGCTGAAACCGCGGGCGCTGCCGCAAAAGCCGACGTACACATCAAGGCGGACAGAGCCGCGCTCATTATTTTCTTTAACATAATAATCCTCCTTTTGCGTTGAATTAAAGAAATATAATGTTTTTGTTAATAACTTTTGTATAATTATACTACTTTTTTATTGCTCTGTCTACACATTTTTTGCAAATATATCGCACATCCTTCAATTCTCCGATTAACAAAAAAGCCTCCTTTAATAAAGGAGGTGGCGCGCCGCTTGCGGCGTGACGGAGGATTTATCAGATGACGTTATATATCATCAAAAACCTTTGACAGAACGGAAATGTCAGCTCAGGTAAATCCTCAGTCAATCCCTTGCGTGATTGACAGCTCCTTTAAAAAAGGAGCCTTTCTAACCACTGCCTAATATTTGTCAATCATTAAAACAAGATACTCATTTTCTGCAAAAAAGAGGACGGAATAAATCCGTCCTCAAATTTATTATTAGGTTTTAGCTTATCAGGTAGCGTCGTCAAAGCTTGCAAGTCTCTCGAGGTGAGCGAACTTGTTCTCGGCAACCTTTTCAGCCTCTGTGAAGAGCTTCTCAGCTCTTTCGGGGAACTTACGGGTAAGAGCGTTGTAACGAACCTCGCCCATGATGAAGTCACGATAAGAAGCTGTAGGAGCCTTGCTGTCGAGCTGGAAGGGATTCTTGCCCTCTGCAGCAAGACGGGGATCGTAGCGGAAGAGGTTCCAGTAGCCTGCGTCAACAGCCTTCTTCTCTTCGAGCTGAGCGATGCCCATGCCGCCCTTGATGCCGTGGTTGATACAGGGAGCGTAGCAGATTACGAGTGAAGGACCGTTGTAGCTTTCAGCCTCAACAAGAGCCTTGAGAACCTGGTTGTTGTCAGCGCCCATAGCAACCTGAGCTGTGTATACATAACCGTAGCTCATTGCGATAGCGGCGAGGTCTTTCTTCTTAACAGCCTTACCTGCGGCAGCAAACTGTGCAACCGAACCGATAGGTGTAGCCTTTGAAGACTGACCGCCTGTATTTGAGTAAACCTCGGTATCGAATACGAGGATGTTTACGTTTTCGCCTGAAGCGATTACATGGTCGAGACCGCCGAAGCCGATATCATAAGCCCAGCCGTCGCCGCCGAAGATCCACATTGACTTCTTAGCAAGCTCGTCCTTGTCAACGAGTGTCTTCTTAGCAAGCTCGCCAACCTTAGCGTCGTCAACAGCCTTTTCGAGCTCAGCGATAAGAGCGTCTGTTGCGGGACGTGAAGATGTGGAATCTGTGATTGTATCGAGATAACCTTCGCAAGCAGCCTTGAGGTCTGCGTTGTCGGTTGTATCCTTGATTTCTGCTACATACTCAGCGAGTCTGTTGCGGATAGCGTTCTGACCGAGAGCCATACCAAGACCGAACTCAGCGTTGTCCTCGAACAGTGAGTTCTGCCAAGCGGGACCGAAGCCCTTCTTGTTTGTTGTGTAAGGAGTTGCAGGAGCGGAAGCACCCCAGATTGAAGAACAACCTGTTGCGTTAGCGATGAACATTCTGTCGCCGAAGAGCTGTGTAACGAGCTTAGCGTAAGGAGTTTCGCCGCAGCCTGCGCATGCGCCTGAGAACTCGAGGAGGGGCTGCTTGAACTGGCTGCCCTTAACTGTTGTGAACTTGAACTTGTCGGCAACCTCGGGCTTCTCATCAATTGTGAGAGCGTAATCGAAGATAGCCTGCTTGGGTCTCTGAGAATCGATGGGCTTCATAACGAGAGCCTTTTCACCCTTCTTGCCCGGGCAAACCTGAGCGCAAGCGCCGCAGCCTGTGCAGTCGAGTGTTGAAACTGTCATTGTGAACTTGAGTTCCTTAAGACCGATCATCGGGATAGCCTCTGTTCCCTCGGGAGCAGCAGCAAGTTCAGCGTCTGTCATGGGAACGGGACGGATTACAGCGTGCGGACATACGATTGCGCAGCGGTTACACTGGATACAGTTCTGTGACTGCCACTCGGGTACGTCTACTGCAATACCTCTCTTCTCGAACGCAGCCGAACCGTTGGGACATGTACCGTCAACGTGATCGCTGAACGCAGAAACGGGAAGCTTGTTACCCTTGTAGGAGTTAACGGGCTTGAGGATGCCGTTTACATACTCAACGAGAGCGCCTTCGCCTTCAGCCTTGTCAGCAGCAGCGTCGTCGGCAGCGTTAGCCCACTCTGCGGGGATCTCAACCTTCTTGAGGTCTTCCATACCGCGGTCGATAGCGGCATAGTTCATGTCTACGATTGCCTGGCCCTTCTTCATGTAGGACTTCTTTGCAGCGTCCTTCATGAACTGCTTAGCTTCCTCAGCGGGGATAATGTCGGCAATCTTGAAGAATGCGGACTGTAATACTGTGTTTACACGGCCGCCCAGACCGATTTCCTTACCGATCTTGATAGCGTCGATTGTGTAGAAGTTGATCTTTCTCTCAGCGAGGATTCTCTTCATCTCACCGGGGAGACGCTTTGAAAGCTCGTCAACATCCCATGCGCAGTTGAGCAGGAATGAACCGCCTTCTTTGAGGTCCTCAACGATTTCGTACTTGTCAACATATGAAGGATTGTGGCATGCAACAAAGTCAGCCTTTGAGATGTAGTATGTTGACTTGATCGGCTGGCTGCCGAAACGCAGGTGGGAAACTGTAAGACCGCCTGACTTCTTTGAGTCGTAAGCGAAGTAGCCCTGAGCGTACATGTCGGTGTGGTCGCCGATGATTTTGATTGAGTTCTTGTTAGCACCAACGGTACCGTCAGCGCCGAGACCCCAGAACTTACAGCTGTGAGTGCCGGCAGGAGTTGTGTCGGGATTCTCAACAACGGGAAGTGAGAGGTTTGTAACATCGTCAACGATGCCGATTGTGAATTTCTTCTTGGGAGCGTCGGACTCAGCGTTTCTGTAAACAGCGATGATGTCGCCGGGTGTTGTGTCCTTGGAACCGAGGCCGTATCTGCCGCCGAATACCTTTACGCCTGCGAACTTGGAGTCGTTAAGAGCAGCAAGAACGTCAAGATAAAGAGGCTCGCCGATTGAACCGGGCTCTTTTGTTCTGTCAAGAACAGAAACAGTTTTAACTGTGTCGGGAAGCTCGCTTGTCATATACTCGCCAACAAACGGACGGTAAAGTCTAACCTTTAACAGACCAACCTTTTCGCCTGCAGCGTTGAGGTAGTCAACAACTTCCTCTGCGCAGTCGCAAACGGAACCCATTGCAACGATAACGTGCTCAGCGTCAGCTGCGCCGTAGTAGTTGAAGGGCTTGTAGTCTGTACCGATTTTTTCGTTAACCTTGTTCATGTATTCTACTACAACTTCGGGAACTGCGTCATAGTAGGGGTTGCAGGCTTCTCTTGCCTGGAAGAAGATATCGTCGTTCTGAGCGGTACCTCTTGTTACAGGGTGCTCAGGGTTTAATGAACGGCGGCGGAACTCCTCAACTGCGTCCCAGTCGAGCATATCGCCCAAATCTGCGTAATCCCACTCCTCGATCTTCTGAACCTCGTGAGAAGTTCTGAAGCCGTCAAAGAAGTGAAGGAAGGGAACTCTGCCCTTGATTGCTGTAAGGTGAGCAACAGCAGCAAGGTCCATACACTCCTGAGGGTTGTTTGAGCAGAGCATAGCGTAACCTGTCTGACGGCACGCATATACGTCTGAGTGGTCGCCGAAGATTGAAAGAGCATGGCTTGTGAGCGCACGGGCTGAAACGTGAATAACGCTCGGGAGCAGCTCGCCTGCCATCTTGTACATATTAGGAATCATCAGGAGCAAGCCCTGTGAAGCGGTGTAAGTAGTAGTAAGCGCACCCGCTGCGAGTGAGCCGTGAACAGCACCCGAAGCGCCGCCCTCAGACTGCATTTCAGTTACCTGAACTTCTCTTCCGAAAAGGTTCTTCTGGCCATTTGCCGAGAACTGGTCGGTCAGGTCAGCCATAACGGAAGAAGGTGTGATAGGATAGATAGCCGCAACGTCTGTAAACGCATAAGATACATGAGCTACAGCACTGTTACCATCCATTGTTTTCATTTTTCTTGCCATTGGATTTCGTCCTCCTTTTTATATAGCGGTCAAAAAATTTTGTCCGCTTGTGTAATTTAATACACAATTTATTACCTTAAATTGTAACACTTTTCACAACTTTTGTAAAGACTTTTTCCCATTTTTTTTACTACGCGTACTTAATAACGGTTTGATAGGGAATGTCGGCGTTTCGCGAGACAGAATAGAAATTAATCAAGCTGTGAGGGCGATGGGAACAACGTTTGGTTTGTTTGGTTCTGTCACTAACATTTATTTACTAATTGTAGGGGCTTGCATTGCAAGCCCGCTAACCGTGTTATCCCATCATACCGATTTTATTCACGAAAACAGCATTTCCTATCCGCGGGCGACCAATGGTCGCCCCTACAAATTTATGATGTCATCCTGAGCGGTGCCGAAGGCAAAATCGCTCAGCGATTTAGTCGAAGGATCCCCCAAACAGGAAACCGACTTCTGAAACAAGGGGATTTCTCCGTGCGCTTCGCTTAGTCGAAATGACACTCCTTGGTCTAACCACTGCACACTATAATTGTAGGGTACGGTTAATTTCATTACCATTACGCCCATAAAAACACGGTCGGGAAAACAGCGTTTCCGATATAGAAACCTGTCTTCCCGACCGATACTATTATTTATTCGTTATTCTCTGTTAATTGCCGTAACCTTGCCATTGTCCGTCAACGAGCACTTTATCGTAACCCTCAAGCTTGGTGTCGCTTGTCTGGTTACCGCTTCCGCTGTTGCCGTTGTTGAAGATTACCCATGTAGCGCCGTCCGGAACCTCTGCACAGAATATTCCGTCGCCCAGGTTCTTGGTATCTGTACCGGGCCATCCCATCATCTGCTTGTTATCATCAGACCAGAAATATACCTTTACGGTACTCCATGACGGAGTATTCTTAAAGTAAACATAGTGCTTTGACGGAGCCTGAGTGGTGGGCTGAACGTACTGAGTTGTCGGCTGAGTAGCAGGCTGTCCGCCTGTGCTTCCGGTATACTCAATAGTCTCGCCGCAGTGAGATTTAGCGTTTCTGATTTTTGCGATGTAGTACTGGATTGCGGTAGCGTCCTTGATGTTGACCGCTTTATCCTGGTTAACGTCGCCGGCTGCAAGCGCCGCACCGACAAGCTCTTTGATTGAAGCAATGTGGTGCTGAATCAGTGTAGCGTCCTTGATTGTTACAACGCCGTCCTGATTTACATCGCCGAGCAATACCTGCATTGTTTCGCCTGCCCCGGGATTTGTTGAATCTGTGGGAGATGTCGCGGGAGTTGTTACTACCTCCGCGTCAGCGTACTGGCTCCAGCTTCCGTCCTTATAGATGTAGTTATTGCCCGGAATACTGAGGTCAGCGCTCTTTGTCTGCTCGTTGCCGTTGCTGAAGATACAGCAGTTATAAACGTTGCTGAACGAATATTTATAAACGTTGCCCTTATACTTCTCCATAGCAACGCCCGGCCAGCTTACGCCGCCCTGAGTTTGACCCTGCGTCCAGTAGTAAACTGTGGGATTTGAGAAGTTGCTTGATGAGTTATCAAAGTATACTGTTGTTGTCTTTGAGGGGTCGGGCTGGGTAACAGGCTGTCCCTGCTGACCGCTGTATGTTTCCCACTTGTTGCCGGCAAGGAAAATTTTGTTGTCCTCTCCGATAGGCAGACCTTTTTCCATCTCGCCGGGATATCTTGACGAACCGCCTGTGAAGATAACGTTACCGTTTGTAAGGTCGTCGGGGACCTCATATACATAAAGTCCCAAAGATGAGTCAAGCGTCATAGCCTCGCCCGGCCATTTTGCGTTCTCCTTAACGGGTTCGCTTGACTCGTCGTATACATAAGCGTTGATCGGAGTACTCCAATTGTAGGAGCTGTTATCAAAGTAAATTTTTGTTACTGCGTTCGGGTCCTTCTTTTTGAAGCTAAAGCTCTTTTTGAGCGTTTCCGTGCTGTTTGTAGCGGTCATTTCAACGTCGAATACGGTGCCTACCTCGATACCGTCACCGATTTTGAAGGTCTGACCGTTTGTTACGCGGAACTGTGAGCCGCCGTTAACGCTTACCATAGCGTAGTCTGCTCCGCGGAGCGATACGGTTACGGTTTCGTTATCATAGAAGGAGTATGCGCCCTTTATGCTCATGCTGATCGTTGACTGCGGGCCTTCGATGAGGATCGTGCCGTGAGCGCCCGAGTTAAATGTAACCTTGCCGCCCGATACAACAGCTTTTGAACCGTCGTATGCGTTGGTAAGAGTTGTTCCGTTGCCCCACATTGAGCTTACGTTGACCTCGACGCTTGTGTTGTTTGAGGCGCCGATTACCGCGATGATTCCGTCGGAGGTAACTCCGTCGTCATAGCTTCTTGAGAACGCGTAGCCCGATGACGCCGAAACGGTCTGGTGCTGACCTGCTCCGACAGCAACGTGGTTCTTACGGAAGGTACCTACCTTTTGCCAGTGAGTCAGCAGCGCGGTGTTCATGCTGTTCCAGTTCATGTCGCTTCTGAGCGAGTGTCCCGAGCCGCCGTTACCGTCAAAGGTCAGTCCCGTTGCGAAGTCACGTCCCGATTCGTCGCCGTAGTACGGCTGGATGGCACCGGGCATAAGCTGGAACGCCGAGCCCTGCCAGAACATATCAGCGCTGCCCTTTGCGAGGTTGGAGTCGTGTGACGAGATGTATGTGAGTGCGTTAAAGTTTTCGTCGTTGTTGATTTTTGAAGCGTATTCCTGATAGATTCCGCCGATTCCGCCTGCGCCGGGTACGCCCGAGCCGGAGAAGCTGAAGTTGATCATTGAGTCAAAGCCGTTGTTGTAATAATCGCTCTTGCCAAGGCCGTGGCCCCATGCTTCACCTGTCATCCAGAAGTCCTCGTCCCAGTTTGCGCCTACAGCCGAGGGGTTGTTCTGACGCCATTTTTTAAGAGCGGCAGAGCACTTTGTTTTGAGCTTTTTCCATGAGCCCATTTCAACGTGCTTTGCGGTGTCGCAGCGGAAGCCGTCAACGCCGTAGGTTTCAACCCAGTCTGCAAGCCATGACGAGATGTAGTCGGAAACTGTATTGGAGCTGCCGAACTTGCTCATTTTGGTGTTGTATGTACCGTCTTTTTTCCACTTCTCCTGGAGGAAGGTAGGAACGGAAACCGAGTTTGTGGACTCTGTGCGGAAGTCGGGCAGACCTGCAAGACAGCTTGTGAGGTCGCCGCCGCCGTCCTCTTTATAACCGGGGAGTCCGCTTCTAACCCAGCTTGAGCCCCACCATCTGCCCCAGTCTGAGGCGGTTTCCGAATAGTTTACGGTGTCATGGAGAGAATTTACGCCGGTGAGTTTGTAAAGATATGATGTAGCCGCGTTCTTATCCTTGAATGTACCGAAGTTGAACTCAAGCATATCCTTGATAGTGTTGTAGCCGGCGTGGTTCATAACTATATCCATTACTAAGCGGATGCCGTGCTTGTGAGCGGTGTCTACCAGAGTTTTGAACTCCTGCTTTGTACCGAAGTTAGCGTCGGTCTCGGTGTAGTCAAGAACATAGTAGCCGTGGTATGAGTAGTGCGCAAAGTCGTTGGGTTCGCCGGGGGTAACGTAGCCGTGGATCTGCTCGTATGGAGCGGAGATCCAGATGGCGTTAACGCCGAGCTTGTCAAAATAGCCCTCCTCAATCTTTTTGGTTACGCCCGCAAAGTCACCGCCGTGGAAGGTGCCGGGAGCGGTGTTCCAGCCTGAAATCGGTTGTCCGCTTGAATTGAGCGCACGTCCGTAGCTGTGGTCGTTTGAGGTGTTGCCGTTGTAAAAACGGTCTGTCAGCAGAAAGTAAACGTTCGCGTTATCCCACGAAAAATCGTCAGGACTTTCTACTGTGCGTGTGCCTGTCGGCTGTGCGTCTGTTGTAACTGCGTTTGCCGGCATCATTGCGAACATTGACAGCAGCATTGCAAGACAGAGCACGACTGATAGTGTTTTCTTGTGCATTTTCAAAACTTCCTTTCTGATATAAAATCATTCTATGCCGGAGTTGTCCTCCTACTCCATTTTCATTATATCAAAATCGAAAGATTTATCAATACATTTTTGTAATTTTTTCAAAAAAAATTTACACAATTTTAATTTTATATATAATTATGATACTTTGACCATTTACGTTGATTTAAAAAAGTATGTACGGCAGCCGTTTCGGGCTGTCGCGGCTTGTAGAAAAAGGCAAACAAAATTACAAGATATGAATATTTACTTCGTAGGGGCGAACCCGCGTGTTCGCCCTTGAACAGCTGTTTGTTTCACGCCCGATAATATCTGCGAAAACAAAGGTTTACTCTGCGCTCTATGGCGCACACATAGGTGCGCCACTACGGAGATTAAGAAAACCATACCTAAATATTTGACACTGTTTTCAACAAACCAACTCAATATGGGCTGCCGGTTGAATTCAATTAGTTTTCTAAAATTCCGTCGTCGTCCACAGGACCGGGCGCAAACGGAACCGCGCCCGTCATTTCATTGACCATTCAAACTCGGGGTCGTATACCCCGTTGTAGCGTTTTGTTTTCTTTGGCTTTTTCACTGAGTTTTTTACTGTCTTTTTATCTGTTCTGCGGTTTTTCAAAGCAAAACACCTCCGAGGCTATCATGCCCCGAAGGTGAATTTTTTATTCTATGCCGGCTATATTTCTGACTACCTCTCCCGCGATTATCAGCCCTGCCGCTGACGGCACGAACGCCGTTGAACCGGGGATATCGCGTCGCACGGTATCCTCCTGCGATTTTTTGACGGGACGCACCGGCGGCTCCTTTGAGTAAACCACCTTAAGCTTTTTGATTCCGCGCTTTCTAAGCTCGGTGCGCATTACCCTTGCCAGCGGACAAACCGAGGTTTTGTATATATCCGCAAGCTCAAACAGCTCGGGGTGGAGCTTGTTGCCGGCGCCCATTGAGCTGATTATCGGAACGCCTGCCCTGTCAGCCTTTTCAATCAGCGCAAGCTTGCCCTTTACCGTATCGATTGCGTCCACAACGTAGTCGTACTGCGTAAAGTCGAACTCATCCTCGGTTTCGGGCATGAAGAATGTATTGTACGCGCGTACAACGCAGTCGGGGTTGATTTCGCGGATACGCTGCATTGCTGCTTCGGTCTTGTACATTCCCACAGTTTTTAGTGTTGCTATTATCTGCCTGTTCAGATTTGACTCGGCGACGGTGTCGTTATCGATAATATCAAGGCTGCCCACGCCCGAACGCGCCAGCGCCTCAACGACGTATCCGCCGACTCCGCCTATTCCGAAAACCGCGACCCGCGAGTTTTTCAGCCTTTCCATGGCTTGTTCTCCGAGCAGCAGCTCTGTGCGCGAAAACTTACCCATTGTTATTTCCCCCGTCAAGCCTGATTTCATATAGCTTTTCCTGCCGCTCTCCGACGGTTGAGCGGTTGTAGCGGCCTCCGTGAGTTTCAACGTAGCTCATTCCGAGCTTTTCCATAACCCTGACGGAAGCGGCGTTCTCCGCGTCGCAGTGGGCAATAAACCGTCTGAGCTTCATCTTCTTTGCGAAGAAATCAATCAAGCCCTGCGCCGCCTCAACAGCGTAGCCGTTGCCCCAGTAATCGCGGTGGATGATCCAGCCCAGCTCGCCGCGGGTGTAATCGCCCTCAAAGTACATTGTCAATCCGCCGATGTGCTTGTCTCCGAGCAGCAGAGCGAATTCGCAAATGTCCGGCTGTTCAAGCTTCCACTGTTTCTCGGCTTCTAAGATAAAGCTTTTTACCTCTTCCCTGTCGGTCTTTGGGAGAAAAACCATAAGCTTTGCGTTTTCCGCGCTCATAGCGTAATCGCAGGCTGTGTCAAAATATTTCATGCACATCGGCACAAGCGTGAGCCGCTTTGTGCGGACGGTAAAGTCTGTGTTCATATATTATCCTCTGTATCAGGGGCCGCCGAAACGGCAGCCCCGAATTAAAATTATCATCTTTTTTGACTGTAAAACGCTGCGTTATAAAGCAGATTATTGAAAGCGACAGCACCGACGAAACGAGCATTATTACCCACACCGCCTTTGAATACTTTTTGAATGTAAAAAGAATCAGCGTTACCGCCAAAACGAATAGTGAAACAGCGATAACCGCAAGAATCGCGAGCGGATTTACCCACTCGTAAGACTTTGTAACTACTATTCCGAGAATCTCAATCATTATTCCGAACCAGCCAAAAAACACAGCGGGAGTTGTGTAACTGCCGAACGCCCTTTGCTTTTTTGGAGCGGTATTCTGCGGCGGAAAAGCAGGATCATGTACCTGCGGAGCTTCACGTCCGATAACACTGCTGCCGGACTTAACGCGGATGAGCGCGTTTTTAAGCTCCTCCGCGCTCGGATATCGCTGATAAACGTTGTACTCGCACGCTCTCATTATTACATTGCCGAGCTCTCGGCTTGCCTTTTGCGGAGGCATAAAGCGTTCGCCCCTCATTCTTCTTATAAGCGCGTGGTTTTTATCGGTATATTTTACGCTTGCGGGCGGACTCGGCAAAAACGGCTCACGGTTATGGTTCAAGAGCCTGTACATTACAAGTCCGAGCGAG
>OMXW01000090.1 GCA_900315085.1 uncultured Eubacteriales bacterium | reverse complement strand
CCGTATTTAATCGCGTTTTCAATCAGGTTTTGGAGCACCTCCAGCGCGCGGTCAGGGTCGCCGCTTAGCATGCAGTCGGAATATGAGCTTATCTCAAAGTCGATTTTCAGCAATCTGAGCTTATCCGCGTAGAAGCTTTCGCATTGAGGAATCAGCTCTGAGAGGTCGAACTCTGTCAGATTAACTTCTTCGTTTATTATTTCATCGTTTGAGGCTTTTATTATTCCGTCAACGTATGACTTTATATCGTCGCATTTTTCGTTGATGCTTTGCGCGATTTGCTTCTTCTTTTCTTCTTCCTTATACAAGCCCTTTTCAAGCGCTTTTGAATACAGTTCAATTACGCCGAGCGGAGTTTTGATATCATGAGAAAGCGAGAGCACAAGGGATTTGTTCTTCTTTTTCAGCTCAAGCTCCGACTTCTTTTGGGCTTCAAGCTTTTCACGCAGGAGGTCAAGTCCCCAGAGGAACTTACCGAAGTAGCCTCCTCTGCCCTGCTTAAGCGGCATGGTAAGATTGCCCTTTGCAAGCTCGGTGGGGTAATCGCTTATCGTTCTAAACGGGCGTATTACCCTGAAATAGACAAGTACAAGAACGGCAATAAGTACAGCTGATAATACAATAAAGCAGATGTTGAACATACCGATTGCTTTGCTGTTGTCGCTGTGGTAGGAATAGTCAAAGCGATATAGTGTGCCGCCGATTTGCTTTACGAGATAGTCGCTGTCACCCGATTCGAATTCATCCGACTGCTTTTCAACGCTTTTTATGTATTTGTAATCGCCGAGATTATAATCTTCACCGTTTTTGATTTTCAGCGCTATTCGCTCAGCCTCAACACGATAAGGACGACCGCCGCCGTCCTCATTTGTGTTGTTTAAAACTATATTTGAGCCGACAAATACCGCGGCAAGCACTGCGACTACGGCAATCAGCAATTTGATGTAGCTTTTCATCTTTACCTCTCGTAGCGGTAGCCTACTCCCCAGACCGTAACTATATGCTCGGGCTTTTTGGGATTGGCTTCAATTTTTTGCCGCAGCCATTTGATATGTACTGTGAGCGTCTGAGGCTCCGAAAAGCTGTCAAAGCCCCAGATTTTATTGAACAGGAAGTCCTTGCTAAGTGTTTTTCCAGTATTTTCAACGAGCAGGCTCAGCAGGTCAAATTCCTTTTGAGTGAGGTCGAGCAAATCATCGCCCTTGCAGGCTGTGCGCTTGCTTCGGTCGATTTTCAGGAAACCGTCCGAAAGCACGTCTGAGTTGTAGCGGCGAGCAAAGATACCCTTTATTTTTGCGAGCAGTATTTCGATATCGTAGGGCTTTTCAATGTAATCATCCGCGCCGAGGATAAGTCCGTTTAGCTTGTCGTCCTTTTCGGTTTTGGCGCTGACGATGATTATCGGGGCGTTGGAGGTTTCGCGGATTTTTTTGCACACACCGAAGCCGTCGAGGTTTGGCAGCATTACATCGAGCACAACCAATCTTGCGCCGCTTTCAAACGCGCTCAGCGCGGATTCGCCGTCTGTGCAGTGATTTACGCTGTAGCCCTCCGCTTTTAGAAAATCACAAAGCAGCGTTCCCATTTCGATGTTGTCCTCTACCACAAGTATGTCGGTCATTTGCCCCACTCTCCAAATAGTATTACCAGCCCTGTTCGAGCAGCCAGTTGTTCAGCGCGCGTTCTCTTGTTCGCTCGTCACCGTCAGTTAAATTATACTCTCCTTTGATGTTTCCGTCAACAATATACATCACTTTTGAACATTTTGCGGCTACCTTTGCGTCGTGGGTAACAAGCATTATTGTTGTACCGTCACTGTTGATCTTCTGCAGCTCATCCATTACCTCGTTTGAGCTCTGACGGTTAAGCGCGCCTGTTGGCTCGTCGGCAAAAATAATCTTTGGGGAGTTTATCATACTGCGGCAGATACATGCCCTCTGGAGCTGACCGCCCGAGACCTCGTTGATATCATTGTCGGCGATTTCTATGATGCCGAGTCTGCGCATAAGCTCCTTGCCGCGCTCAAGCTTTTCCTTTGCGGAAAGGGTGTTGGCTTTTGACTGACGGGCGGGCAGGATGATATTGTCAAGCACAGAAAGGTTTTTAAGCATATACATCTGCTGAAAAATGAAGCCCATCTCATCAAGGCGGATTGCGGCAAGCTCCTTTTCGGAAAGCTTTGAAATGTTTTTGCCGCCGAACTCCACATCGCCCGAGGTCATACTGTCCATTCCCGAAACTGTGTAGAGAAGTGTGGATTTTCCTGAACCCGACGGTCCCATGATGGCTATCATTTCTCCCTCATCAACCGTGAAGTTGACATTGCGAAGTACATTGTTCTGTCTTTTGTTTGTGATATATGTTTTGCAAAGGTCTTTTACCTCTAAAATTGCCATGATGTCCTCCTTATTCTACACTGTTGATTTCGTTTGAGCTTACCTTGCGTACGGACAGCGCCGTTAAAAATACGCTGAATACTGTTGCCGCGAGGATGATTAACGGGAAGATCACGCAGGTTTGAAGCACGTTTGTATCAAATATTACGTTCTTTGCGCCCATCATTTGGAACAGTCCGCCTGTGCTTAGCTTGCCGATTGGATCTGAAAGCGCGATTGAAAGAAGCGCCGCCATAATCATTACGATTGCAACTCTGATTGTCTGCCAAAGGATAATTGAACCTGTTTTGAAACCGATTGCCTTGAGCATAGCTATTTCGCCTCGCTCCTTGGTAAGGAAGCTCTTTTCCATGAGAACGGCTACCAGAATATCAATTAGAATAATTATCGGGAGCAGAAGCACTGACACGCCGTCCATTACTCCGCCTACACCGCCTACGCAGTAGTCTACATATTCGCCTGAAGTCATTACCTTATCGTCGGGATACATTTCGGCAAGTTCTTTGTTGCGCTCTTTTATCTGAGCATCGCCCGGATCATCCTTGAAGCGGATCTGGAAATCGTTTAGTCCTACAAGGTTTTTGAAACCGTAGCTCTGTCCCTTATAAAGCCGGATATTGTCGCCCAGCGACATCATTGTCTGATAGGTTGCGGTCAGCATACATTCGGTTGTACCGTCTGTTGTTTCAATTGTCACGGTATCACCGATTTTCGCTTCGAGCCTGTCGGCAACTAAATATGACATTGCAACCTCGTTTTTGTTCTGAGGCGCAGTGCCCTCAAGATAGGTGTATTGGTCGGTGTTGGTGTTTATGCCCTCAACTCCGTGTGTTTTTATCTCAATATTGCCTTTCTTGACCTTTACGCTTGAAATAACTTCAACAAAGCAATCTGCGTCCCAGCCTTTTTTTGATAACTCGGCTTCGATGTTGGTTATTTTTTTGTTGAGCTTTTCCCTACCGTTTTCAACCATGTATTTTTCAATTGAGCCCGATTCAACAATCGCGGAATCGCAGTCAGCCATATTTATCCAACTGAGAAGCTTGCCGCTTTTTAATGTCGAGGCAACATTAAGGCATACCATCAGCATTGAAATACCGAAGAAGAACGTTATCAGCATAACCAAAAAACGTTTTGGACTGCTGAGAATATCATTTACAGCCATGAAGAATACGGGGCGTACCGGTTTTTTGCCGAGGCTGATTAAACCCTTTTTCTTGTATCGCTCGCCTGTTGTACCGTTTCGGATAGCGTCAATCGGGGTGAACTTTTTAACCTTCCGCGTGCTGATATAGCAAAACAGAAGAATTATCGCTACTACCAAAGCCGCGCAGAGGATTCCGAGAATAATGCCGTTTTCCGTGTCCATTACTATGCTCTGCGCCACTACGTTTAAAAGCATTGACGAGAACGGGAAGGATATTGCCACGCCGATTATTGCACCGACAACGGAAATCGCGAGATATTTTACAAGATACAGCGAGCGGATTTTTCCGTTCGTTATGCCTATAGCTTTCATGATTCCAATTTGCCTGAACTCCTCGCTGAGCGTAAAGCCGATTGTGAACCTGAGAACTACTATCGCTATCAGAATTAGAGCGATACTTACTACAAGCAGGATTCCGGCGATTATCATCTCCATGATATATGTGAAGCGGAAAATCCGGCGGCTTCCGCTGAACGCAATTGCGTCGCATGAGGAAATAGTTTTTTCTATTGCCGGAACATCGTCTGTATCAATAAAACTGATATAGAAAAGATACGGCTGCAGCGGCTCGGCTTTTTCAAACGCCTTATAATCGTTATCCGAAATCAAAAATCGTGAGTTACTCATTAGACGTGAACCCAGCACAGCGTCTTTTAACGCGCCTTTTACCGTAAAGGTACGACTGATATTGCTGACGGTCAAAGTAACTTTATCTCCGACCTTCGCCGAATTGTTGTCGAGCGTTGACTGGCGGATGTAAAGCTCTCCGTCGGGAACCGATGTGATTTCATTATTATCGCTGTCAAAATATTTTTCTATTTTATGAGAAAGACAACTGATTAGACTTGTGCTTGTAGACTGGTTTACATTTGCTTTTTTGTGGGAATCAAATTCAAAGTCCGAAAGAAAAATACATTCTTCCTGTTTGATGCTCTTTACATCATCGGAAACCTTTAACGCATCCGCAACATTTTGCTTGCCTCCGGCTCGCTCAAATACAACGAAATCGGATACCTCTGACTTATCAAAAAATGTATCGAGTGAACTTGATACCGCTACCAAGTTATTTGCGCTTGAGGAAATGAACAGCACCGATAATATCACAAACAGCAGTACGATGATATTCATTGTTTTTTTGCGCTTTATATCGCGCTTTAGTATATCAAAAAACATAATGTTCTCCAAAGTATAATTTTAAATTATTTATCCTGTGAGCCGAAAGGATGCTTTATTTTATTTACAATACTGTCGCCGATAAAGTCGTAACCCTCGTCGTAAATCTCCTTAGATTTTGCTTCGTCAAAGCCGAGCTTTTCACCTATTTCCGCGATTATCTTTTGAGAATTCTTTTTCTTAAATATGAAGTTGCTCTCAAATATTTTATTAACTGTTGAAGCCTGTTCCTGTGTGATTCCTGTTCTATTAGCAAGTTCGTTTATAAATGTTGTTTTTGTCATAATAATCTCTCCTTTTGTCTTTGATGATCAAAGTATAATTGAAAAATTATTAAATAATCCTTAAATAATTTAATATTTAAAAATAATTAAAATAATTAAAAGAAAAACATAAATATCATTTAATTATATCACGAAATTAAGTGATGGACAAACAAAAAAGACCTGTGAAAAACACAGGTCAAAAAGGCAAAGAAAAATCCACTACAAGTATTGGCGTCTTCCTATTTTCACACCTCGTCTCCAAGGCACT
>OMXW01000089.1 GCA_900315085.1 uncultured Eubacteriales bacterium | reverse complement strand
AACGGGAAAGGAGGGCAATCCGTGACTCACTCGCTATTAAAAAACACATTTCGTGAAATACGCAACACCAAGGCACGGTTCATCTCAATCATGGCAATAATCGCGCTCGGCGTAGGTTTTTTCGCTGGCATAAAGGCTACAAGTCCGTCAATGTACAGTCTTGCCGAAACCTACTACAGCGAAAACAAGCTCATGGATTACCGAGTAATTTCCGCTGTCGGCTTCACTGAGGACGATATCTCCGAAATCGAAAAGCTTGACGGCGTAGAATCGGTAATGCCCTCATACTATTACGACGCAAGCCTTTCCGCGGACGAGGGCGGACAGCTTATTCACCTTATTTCCGTTCCAAAGAAATACAAAAAGAACGACGAGCTCAACACGCTTGTTACCTTAGAGGGAAAGCTGCCCGAGAAAACCGATGAAATCGCGGTTGAAGGAGTAGGCTTCAACGGCTCATCGCACCAAACGGGCGATACAATAAAATTTGCCGAACTTGCAGGCGACGCAAAAGTTTCCGATTCGCTCAAAAGCCTTAGCTACAAGGTTGTCGGCAAGGTTCAGTCACCGCTGTACATCTCATATCAGCGCGGTAAAACAAAAATCGGAGACGGCAAGCTTGACGAATATATGTACATAAACAGCTCCTCGTTTAAAATAGAAAAATATAACGAGGTTTATATCAAGGCCGACTTCTCCGACAAATACTCACCGTTTTCCGACGAATACGACGATAAGTCGGACGAGCTGAAAAAAGAAATTGAAAAGGTAGCGGAATCAAGGACAAAGGTATTTAAAACCGAAACCTTAAAAAAAGCTCGTGACGAGCTTGAAAAAGGCAAAAAGGAATACGCAAAGCAAAAATCTGATACAGAGAAAAAGCTTGCCAAAGCAAAAAAGGAAATAGATGAGAGCGAAGCGGCTCTGAGCGCTCAGGCGGCGCTTGCCGAAACTGCGTATGCCGCACAAGCCGATTACGGCAACGCGAATCAGCTGTTAGCACAGCTTGAGGCAGGAAAAGCCGAATACGAGAAAAACAAAAAAGAAGCCGATAAAAAACTTGCCGAAGCCGAAAAGAAGCTAAAGGACGGTGAAAAAGAATTAAAGAAAACCGAAAAGAAGCTTAATTCAATGTCAAAATCGGTCTGGTATGTGCGCAACCGCGACGACAATCCCGGCTATGATACCTTCACGCAAAACGCCGACAGACTTGACGCCGTGGCCTCGGTATTTCCGCTGTTCTTTCTGCTTGTTGCGATCCTTGTCTGCGTAACCACAATGACAAGATTAATCGAGGAAAAACGCACCGAAATCGCAACCTTTAAAGCGCTCGGCTACGGTAACGCAAGCATAATCGCAAAGTTTGTGATTTACTCGCTTATCGCAGGCGTTACAGGCAGTGTAATAGGAACGGCAATCGGCGTGGCAACATTGCCGTTTATCATCTATAACGCATATAAAATAATGTACTACATCGGCGACATAACGCTTGTGCTAAACGTCCCGATAATCCTCATGGGAATACTGGCGGCTATTCTTTGCACCACAGCAGTGTCAATAATTGTGTGCGCAAAATCGCTCCGCCTAAAGCCCGCGCAGGCAATGCGCCCCAAAGCTCCAAAGCCGGGCAAGCGCATTTTGCTTGAACGCATCACGCCGTTATGGAAGCATATGAGCTTTACCGCAAAGCTGACGGCGCGCAATTTGTTCAGATACAAGGCAAGGCTTTGTATGACCGTGATCGGCGTGGCAGGCTGTACCGCTCTGATCGTAGCGGCATTCGGACTCTTAAACAGCTTCGATCCGCTCACCGAAGTACAGTTTGGCGAGGTGTTCCACTATGACGCGGTTGTCGTTCCAAAGGACGGCGGCAGCGAAAAGCAGCTTGATTACCTGGTAAAGAAAGCGGAAAAGGATGAGGATGTAAAGCGCGCAATGCTCTGTATGCAGGAGGAAATAACTATTGACGCGCACGGCAAACACTATTCCGCGCCGCTTACAATCAATGTGTTCTCAGACACGGCTCACTTTGATGAAATCGTTCATTTGCAGGAGCGCGAAAGTAAAAATCCGCTTACGCTTGACGACAGCGGCGTAATGATAAACGAAAAATACGCGGCAACAAATAAGCTAAAGGTGGGCGACACCGTAAAAATCAAGGGCAAAATCGGAACCGCAGAGGCAAAAATCGCGGGAATATACGAGCAGTATATCAACAATTATCTGTACATGACTCCAAAGCTTTATCATGAGCTTTTCAAAAAACAGCCTGTTTATAATATGCTCTGCGTTTCGCTGGACGAAGCAAAGGGCGATAGGGCGGATAATTTAACCGAGTTTAAAAATATGCTTAATTCGCTGAATATGGTCGTTCTGGTAATGATTGTCTGCGCCGCCGCGCTCGCGTTCGTTGTGCTATATAACCTGACAAATATCAATATTGCCGAGCGCGTCCGCGAAATCGCCACGTTCAAGGTGCTCGGCTTCTATAACCGTGAAACCTCGTCGTTTATCTATAAGGAGAACATAATCCTTACGCTCATGGGCATAGCGGTTGGATTAGGGCTCGGAATCCTGCTGACGGGATTCATTGTGCGAACCGTCGAAATCGACAATGTAATGTTCGGACGTGAAATCTACTTTACCTCATATCTCTATGCCGCCGGGCTTACTATGCTGTTCTCGCTGCTCGTTAACGGCGTTATGAGCTTTAAAATCAAGGCGGTAAATATGGTTGAGAGCTAAGAGCGTTGAATAGTATTTCAGAGATGAGAGTTTAGAGTTTCGGTCGGGGAGATAGGTTCCGAAATAAGAAACGCTGTTTTCCCGACTGTATTTTAGTGTGAAATGGTTAGTTGCAGGTCCGACACAGGAATGTCATTTCGACTAAGCGAAGCGCATGGAGAAATCCCCTTCCGTAAGAAGTTTGTTTCCTTTTTGGGGGATTCCTCGGCTACGCTCGGAATGACATCAATGATAAACGCAGTTCCTTTTGCCCTCACAACTTCCAAAATTTCTATTCTGTCTCGCGAAACACCTGACGCTGCCATTCTTTCAAACCCTAAGTACGCGACTTGGAAAAATTGCCCTCACAGCTTCCTGTATTTCTATTCTGTTCCGCGAAACACCTGACGCTGCCATTCTTTCAAACCTTAAGTACGCGACTTGGAAAAATTGCCCTCACAGCTTCCTGTATTTCTATTCTGTCCCGCGAAACACCTGACGCTGCTATTCTATCAAACATTCAGCACGCGACCTAAAAAAGGTATTGATTGATTAGGGAGATTGTGGTATAATACTATAGAATGGGTAAAAAATCTGTGAAAGGACAGTTCGAATGATAAAGGCTAACGAGTACCGCACAGTAAGCTGCGGTGAATTAAGAGAAGAAAATATAGGTCAGCAGGTAAAGGTTGCGGGCTGGGTAGAGAATATCCGCGACCACGGCGGCGTAATGTTTTTGGATATCCGCGACCAGTACGGAGTGCTTCAGGTTGTTGTACACAACGACGAGCTGCTCAAAAATATCAATAAGGAATGTACCGTCACACTCAGCGGCGAGGTCGTTAAGCGTGACGAGGAAACAATCAATAAAAAAATCGCAACGGGCTTTGTTGAGGTTCACACCGAGGACATCAGGGTTTTGGGCAAATGTAAAAACGTTCTCCCGTTTGAGGTTGCAACCTCAACCAATACAGGCGAGGACGTAAGACTCAAATACCGTTTCCTCGACCTCAGAAACCCCAAGGTTCACAATAATATCCTGCTTCGTTCAAAGATAGTTTCGTTCCTCAGAAGTAAGATGGAGGAAATGGGCTTCAATGAAATCAATACGCCTATTCTGTCAACCTCATCACCCGAGGGCGCGCGCGATTATCTTATTCCCAGCCGTAAGCACAAGGGCAAGTTCTACGCACTGCCCCAGGCTCCCCAGATTTTCAAGCAGCTTCTTATGGTAAGCGGCTTTGACAAATACTTCCAGATCGCTCCCTGCTTCCGTGACGAGGACGCACGCGCGGACCGTTCACCGGGCGAGTTCTATCAGCTCGACTTCGAAATGGCTTTCGCAACTCAGGAGGACGTTTTTGACGTAGCAGAGGAAGTGCTCTACGAAACATTCAAGAAGTTCAGCGATAAAGAGGTCAGCAAGCCGCCGTTCAAGCGTATTCCGTTTGCTGAGGCAATGCTAAAATACGGCACCGATAAGCCCGACCTCAGAAATCCGCTTGAGATTAAAGAAATCAGCGACATGTTCGTTGAAACCGACTTTGCTCCCTTCCGCAAAAAGTGCGTGCGCTCAATCAACGTTCCGGGCGCTGCCGCTCAGAGCAAAAAGTGGTTCAAGCGCATGGAGGAGTTTGCTCTTTCAATCGGCATGAAGGGCCTCGGTTATGTAAAGGTTAACGAGGATCTCACCTTTGACGGTCCTATCGATAAATTCTTAAAACCAGGCGACCGCGAGGAATTAATCAGCCGCAACAATTCAAAGGCAGGCGACGTAATTTACTTTATCGCCGACACGGCTGTTGAAGCTCCCAAGCTTGCCGGACAAATCCGTACAGAGGTCGCTAACCGCTTAAAGCTTGTTGACGAGAGCAAGTTTGAGCTTTGCTTCATCGTTGACTTCCCGATGTTCGAGCGCGACGACGACGGAAAGGTGATCTTCACCCACAATCCGTTCTCAATGCCCCAGGGCGGTCTTGACGCTCTGCTCAATAAGGATCCCGAAGAGATCCTTGCGTATCAGTACGATATCGTTTGCAACGGCGTAGAGCTTTCGTCAGGCGCTGTTCGTAACCACGACATCGAAATCATGAAGAAGGCGTTTGAAATCGCGGGCTACAGCGAGGACGACCTTAAGGCTAAGTTCAGCGCACTCTATAACGCGTTCCAGTACGGCGCGCCGCCTCACGCGGGTATGGCTCCCGGCGTTGACAGAATGATCATGCTGCTCACAGACGAGGAAAACATCCGCGAGGTAATTGCGTTCCCGATGAACTCAAACGCTCAGGACGTACTCTTAGGCTCACCCGGAGAGGTAACCGAGCAGCAGCTCAGAGAAGTTCATGTAAAATTAAGATAAGAAGCTTTTTTAGGGCGCGCATTTGTGCGCGCCCGAATTTATATAACAGACTGATGAAAGGGTGACACTATGGTAACCAGAGAAGACGTAGAAAACATTGCCCTGCTGTCAAAGCTTTTTGTTCCCGAGGAAGAGCTTGACGGACTCACAAAGTCAATGCAGGAAATAATAGATTTCGCGGACGAAATCAACAACGCTCCGTCAAGCGACGAAGGCTTTGACAACATCAATAATCTGTCAAACGTATTCCGTGAGGACGAGGTCGTAGAGTCCTATCCAAGCGAGGAAATCCTCAAAAACGCGCCCGAGCAGGCTGAGGATCATTTCCTTGTCAGAAACAGAGAGTAAGGCGGTGTGATTATGGGTACAATAGCAAAAATTCACGAGATGCTCGTAACAAAGCAGTGCTCATGCGCCGAGCTTACAAAGAGCTATCTTGACGAAATCGAAAAGACAAATCCCGAGCTTAACGCCTACGTTAACGTAACGGGCGAGGAAGCTCTTAAAACCGCCGAGGCGGTAGATAAAAAAATCGCAGCGGGCGAGGAAATCGGACTGCTCGAGGGCGTGCCGATGACCTTGAAGGATAACATGAGCACAAAGGGAATCGAAACAACCTGCTGCTCAAAAATCCTCACAGGCTACAAGCCGATTTTTGACGCTACCGTCTGGGAAATCCTCAAGGGACAGAACGCGGTAATGCTCGGAAAAACAAATATGGACGAGTTCGCGATGGGTTCATCCTGCGAAAATTCCTACTTCGGAGGAGCGGCAAACCCGTTTAATACAAATCACGTTGCGGGCGGAAGCTCGGGCGGCGTATCAAGCGCGGTAGGCGGCAATATCGCGGCTTACGGTCTCGGTTCCGACACAGGCGGTTCTATCCGTCAGCCCGCGTCATTCTGCGGCGTTGTCGGCTTAAAGCCCACATACGGCTCGGTTTCGCGTTACGGACTTATCGCTTACGCAAGCTCGCTCGATCAGATCGGCCCGATCACAAAGAGCGTAGAGGACGCTTCGATCGTGTTTGATGCGATCTCAAAGCAGGATAAGCGCGACTCAACCTCAAAGGGCAACGTTGGCGGCGAGACCTTCTCAAAGCTTGATAACGACATCAAGGGAATGAAAATCGGTATCGCGCGCGAGTACCTCGACGGCGTTCGAGACGACGTAAAGGAAGCTGTTCTCGCGGCGGCTGAGGTTTATAAATCGATGGGCGCGGAGATCGTATACTTCGATTTGCCGATTCTCAAATTTGCGCTTCCCGTTTACTATATCATCGCCTGCGCAGAGGCTTCTTCAAACCTCGGACGTTACGACGGAATCCGCTACGGCTACAAGACCGAGCACTACAACGGCACTCACGACATGATTTGCCGCACCAGAAGCGAGGGCTTCGGCGAGGAAGTAAAGAGAAGAATTTTGCTCGGCACATATGTGCTTTCCGCCGGCTATTACGACGCTTACTACAAGAAGGCTCAGAACCTGCGCGGAACGATCATCAGCGCGTTCAATAAGGCGTTTGAGCAGTGCGACGTAATTCTTGCTCCAACGGTACCCATGACCGCTTTTGAAAAAGGTCATGCCGTTAGCGATCCTATCGAAACATATCTCACCGATATCTGCACCGTTCCTGTAAATATCGCAGGTCTCCCGGGCGTTTCAATCCCATGCGGCTTCAACTCAAACGGAATGCCGATCGGCATGCAGTTAATCGGCAAAAGCTTCGGAGAAGCAACAATTCTCAACGCCGCATATAAATATCAGCAGGCGGCTCCAGAGAAATTTATTGATACAAAGTGGGGTGTAAAGCTGTGAAATACGAATTAGTTTCGGGTTTTGAAACCCATATCGAGCTTTCAACAAAAACAAAAATTTTCTGCGGCTGTACAACCCAGTTCGGCGGCGAGCCAAACACTCACTGCTGTCCGGTTTGCATAGGACTGCCGGGCACTCTGCCCGTACTCAACCGCGAGGTCGTTCGCTACGCAATCAGAGCAGGACTTGCGGTTCACGGCGAAATCGCCGAGGTAGCGAAGATGGACAGAAAGAACTACTGCTATCCCGACCTTTCAAAGGCGTACCAAATCAGCCAGCTCTACGCTCCGCTGATCATCGGCGGCTACGTTGAGCTTTCAAACGGCAGAAAAATCCGCCTCCACCATATCCACATCGAGGAGGACGCAGGAAAGCTCATCCACCAGCACGGCGACACCTACGTTGACTATAACCGCGGCGGTGTTCCGCTTATCGAAATCGTATCCGAGCCTGACATCCGCTCAATCGACGAGGCAAAGGAGTACGTTGAAAAGCTGCAGCAGGTAATGCGCTACATCGGAATTTCCGACTGTAAGATGCAGGAAGGCTCAATGCGCTGCGACGTAAATATCTCTGTTCGTCCCGAGGGAAGCGAAGAATTCGGCACCCGTACCGAAATTAAAAACATGAACTCCATCACCAATATTGCAAAGGCAATGGAGTATGAATACGACCGTCAGGTCGACCTGCTCGAGAGCGGCGGCAAGGTGGTTCAGGAAACCCTGCGCTACGACGACGCAACCGGCACGACCTCCTCAATGAGAAGCAAGGAGGACGCGCACGACTACCGCTACTTCCGCGATCCCGACCTCGTAACGATCAATGTTCCGCGCGAGGAGGTAGAGGCGCTCAGGGCTGAGATGCCCGAGCTTCCTGCCGACAAGTGCAGACGCTATATCGACGAGCTCGGACTTCCCGAAAAGGACGCTCAGCTCCTCACAAAGTACCGCAAAATCAGCGAGTATTTTGACGAGGCAATCACGGGCGTTAAGTCGGCAAAGACCGTATCAAACTTCATTATCGGTCAGATTTTCCGCCGCACGGAAACCGAAAGCGACAAGGAAGTATTTGACGTTGCTGTAACTCCGGCTCAGCTCAACGAGCTTGTAAAGCTTCTTGACAGCGGAAAAATCCGCAACAACCTTGCAAAGTCAACGCTTGAAAAAATGCTTGACAGCGGCAAGGGCGCGCTCGAATTCATCAGCGAAAGCGACATGGGCGGCATAGA
>OMXW01000083.1 GCA_900315085.1 uncultured Eubacteriales bacterium | reverse complement strand
GAGAAGGCTGTTTTTATCTGGTCGTCCGTCTGAGCAAAATCGCTCTTTTGATCAATATTAATAAAGGTGTACGCATAGCGCGTGTCCTTATAAATCAGGGTGTATTCCTCGCCGCTCTTAGCCTGATCCCAGTCTGCAACGTCAAAAGTCTTGATTTCAAAAAGCTTATTTTCAATCTTGTCCTTGTTTATGCTGTAGAAGGTCATGGTTTTGCCATTGTCGGTATTCAGCGCGGTAAACGTACCTGATTTCCAGTTGTTGTTAATTTTGATTGAATAGCCGTAGCCGTAGTTTACCGCAACCTCTTTTTTGGGAGAGAGCTTCTCTGTGTTTGTGTCAAAGGTGTTCCATGTAACACAGTCTGCGGCAACGCTTTTATCATTTTCCTTAACCTCGGGAAGCGCCCTTACGGTCGGGATCTCAACATACATGTCGTTGTCGTTATCCGCCGAAATAACCGAGCTTGTACGCTTGGTGGGGTTTTGCGGCTTCATTGTGTTAAGCGGATTTCTTAGCACATCAAGCTGTTTGTTGAAGTAAATCACCTGAGTGGTTGTCTCGTCCGAAGCGTTTGAGCCGTCAACCACGATTCCCTTGACGTTCTCGCTTAAATCCGAAAAGATAACGCTTTTAAACTTAACAACGTTTGAATCCATCGAAACCGAGGACTTTGCAAACACGTTTTTCTTTTTAGCGTCATACTCAAGCATAGTCGCTTTTGCTTCGTTTTCGGGAGAGAATATCGTCAGGGTAATAACCTTGCTTTTTCCGCTGTTGTCAAGGCTTCCGCAGTAAAACGAGGAGTAATTCGGACTGCCCGTCTGAATTGTTTGGGTTTCGCCGCGGTTAAAGCTGTAGCACGAAAGGAAGTTGACGTTAGGAGTAAACGTAGTGTAGCCGACAACGATTTCCTGACTGCCCTTGCCGTCAAGATTGGCAAAATCGATGCAGTCAACGTCGGCGGTTTCGGTTTCAAAGTCGGAAGAAATTTTCCAGCTCTCCTCGTCCTTGTACATAATCAGCATATGTACGCCCGTAACTTTGTCCTTCTCGCGGAAGAAGGCGATAGCTTCGTCAACGTCGTCGCCGTCAAGGTCGGTCATTACGATCGCGCTGCGGTGGTTTCCGTTTTTTGGATATTTAAGCGTATAGCCCGAGGGAGCGGTTTTTGAAATAAGGTTTTCAATCTCCGCTTCGTCTCCCGTAGTACGGGGAGGTCTGAGCATATCGTTTTCACCCACGACGCTCGTAAAATTACAGCCGCAAAGCATAAAGCAAAGCGCAAGGCACAGCGCGGTAAATAATTCAGTTTTTAATTTTTTAATTATGATACGCCGCACCACCTTTTTAGGGTAATATAGTTAATTGGTTTTTATTTTCGCAATAAGATACTTAATTTTCTTGCCCTCGTCAGAGAACATTTTTTCGTGCTCGGTCATAATGTTGTCGGTCACGTCACTGTTGTGCAAATCGCGGGTGAGGTAGGTGATTTCATAACCGCTCTGCTCAAAATACTCAAGGCTTTCCTCAAAAAGCTCGTCGTCGTCCGTCTTAAAGCGGATTTCCGCGTCGGGCTGCAAAAAGCTCTTGTACATTTCAAGCTTTTTGTAATAGGTCAGCCTGCGCTTTTTGTGCTTGGGACGCGGCCACGGATTGCAGAAGTTTATGAACAGACTTTCAATCCTGTCGTCCTTTGTAATAATCTTGTCAAGCTGCTCAACGTTGTATTTTACAAGCAGCAGATTGTCAATTTCATCCGCGGACTTGCCGCTTTCCTCAAAAAGCTTAACAATAGTACGTCTGCCTACGCCGAGCATATCGACCTTGATGTCGAGCGCGATAATATTTTTGCCGGGATGCCTCAGAGCAAACTGACCGGCAAATCCGCCCTTGCCGCAGCCGATTTCAAGGTAAAGAGGCTGCTCCTTTTTGAACGCCTTGCTCCAATTGCCCGCGTGCTCCTCGGGATTCTTAACATAAAAGTCACAAACGCTGAGCTCTGGCTCAGCCCATTTTTTCTTTCGTATTCTCATAAAACCTCAATATATAGTGTTTGAATTTCATACGTCACACATCATTATACCATTTTGTTACAATTTATGCAATAATATTTTAAAGATATTTCATATTATCGGAATAAGTTTTCGATTTTGTAAAGGTTATTTCGGCAAATTTTCCTTCAAGCCTCTTTATAAGCGGCAAAATTACAACATCTTCACTTTTAAAATGCCCTGAGTCAACTACCGAAACGCCAAGCTCGTTTGCGGCATTTATCTCGTGGTGCTTGATTTCGCCCGTAACAAGAGCGTCAACTCCCTCGGCAGCAGCGGCAAAAATATCAGAGCCTCCGGCACCGCAGGCAACGGCGGCGGTTTTGATCTCTCGGCCGCAGTCGGTGTAGCGCAGACCGTCGCAGCCCAGCGCATTTTTTACATTTTCGGCAAACTCCTTTGCGCTCATCGGCTTATCAAGTCTGCCCGTCATCATACATTCGCCAAGCTTAGATTTGACCGCGTTTTTAATTCCAACAGCCTCGGCAAGGCAGCGGTTAACGCCGAATTCTTCGCTTAAATCAAGGTTTGTGTGCATGCAGACCGCGGCAATTCCCGACCTTGCAAGAAGGTAGGGGACAGAGCGCGTATTCATACGCTTTATCGGCTGAAAAATAACGGGGTGGTGGCTGATAATCAGCTCGCAGCCCATAGTTTCCGCTTCGCTCACAACGTCAGCGGTGATGTCAAGCGTAACGAGCGCCTTTGTAACGGGCGTGCCCTTGTCGCCCACAAGCAAGCCGCAGTTGTCAAAATCCATCGCGGTTTCAGCCGGCGCAAAGCTTTCAAAAAAGTTTAAAATATCTTTAATCGTGGTCATAATATCACTCCGCGTTTTGAGTTAATAAATCTTCAAGCCTGTCCGCAAGCTCGCCGTAACGGCTGTCGCCGCGCGCTTTTTTTCTGAGTCTTTCGGCGTGACCGCGCAAAAAGCGGCGGTGCAGCTCATTTTTGGGATCAAGCTTGCCCGTATAATAAAAAAGCTCATCCGTGCTGTGGGTGAGTCCTGAATATGTAACAGATAAAACCGTATAGCATTTTCCCGAGGCAACGCAGCAGTCCTGCGCGTCAATTTCAAAGCCGTTTTCGCACAGCAGGCGAATAAGCTCCTCGCTTTTGGTCATAGGCTGCAAAATAAAATGCTTTTCGCCGTTGCGCGAAAAGTCGCAGCTAAGAATAATATCGGCAATCAGCTCGCCGCCCATGCCGGCAATTACAATATCGTCAGCTTCATCGGAATTAATTTGTTTAAGACCGTCGCTGAGGCGCATACTAATTCTGTCGCCGAGCTGAGCTTCGTTTACGGTCTGACGGCCTCTTTCAAGCGGCTCGGGATTGATATCAGCCGCAACCGCTTTTGGGCAAACGCCGTTACGGCACAGCCACACCGGAAGATAGGCATGGTCTGTGCCGATATCAGCCAATTTCGCACCGCGGCGCACAAAGCGCGCGCAAAGCATTAGTCGGTTGTCAAGCTGAGGGCTTTTGCCGCTCATCAGGCGATTGCTCCGTTAAGAGCCTCAATAAGAGCGTCAGCGTCAGCGCCGTGAACCATGCAGGCTTCCTCAATAGTCTCGCCGCGTGAAGCGGGGCAGCCGAGGCAGTGCATGCCGATGCTGAAAAAGAGCTGAGCGGTCTCGGGGTGCTGATCAAGAACGTCGCCGATAATTGAATCCTTTGTAATTGCCATGGTAATTACCTCCTGTTAACTGATGTTATTATTGTAACACATTTTTTACGCAAATGCAATATTATAAGAAAGCGGTAATACTAATGATTTACCTGTTCCAGTATTTTCTGTCAAGGCTGCGGTACTGAATTGCCTCAAGCACATGCTCGGTTCTGATGACCTCGCTTTTTTCAAGGTCGGCAATCGTGCGCGAAACCTTCAAGACGCGGTCGTAAGCCCTTGCGGTCATGCCGAGGCTGTCAAAAGAATTTCTCAGAGTATTTTCCGCGTCCTTGTCGATAACGCAGAATTTTTCAAACTGCCCCGCGTTGATTTTTGCGTTGCAGGTGGTTGCTGTACCCTTGTAGCGTTCCTGCTGAACAGCGCGGGCAGCGTCAACGCGTTTTTTGATGTCGGCTGAGCTTTCCGATTCCTCGCTGCTTCTCAGTTCGTCAAACTTCACGGCAGGGACTTCAACGTGTATGTCAAAACGGTCGAGCAGCGGCCCCGATACCTTACTCAAATACCTGTGGATTTTTCCCTGAGAGCAGGTGCATGCGTGATTCGGGTCGCCAAAATAGCCGCAGGGGCAGGGGTTCATAGCCGCCGCAACGGTAATGGTACACGGAAAAGTACAGTTTTGACCGGCTCTTGAAATAGTGATCTGACCGTCCTCGATCGGCTGTCTGAGCACCTCGAGCACGCTCCTGCTGAATTCGGGAAGCTCGTCAAGAAACAGCACGCCGTTGTGTGCCAGCGAAACCTCACCCGGGCGGATAGTACCGGTGCCTCCGCCGCCGAGTCCCACAGCAGTTACGCTGTGATGCGGCGAACGGAAAGGCCGCGTGGTAATAAGCCCCTCTCCGAGCAGATTTCCGGAAATCGAATGGATTTTTGTAGTTTCAATCATTTCCTCAAAGGTCATGTCCGGCAAAATAGACGGCAGACGTTTTGCAAGCATACTTTTTCCCGAACCCGGAGGGCCGATAAGCAGAATATTGTGACCTCCGGCAGCGGCAATCTCCATAGCTCGCTTTGCCTCATACTGCCCCTTGACCTGAGAAAAATCGGGGATAAATCCCTTTAGCTTTTGCTTGTCCTCCTTTTTGGGAACAACAGGCTGTGCTTCAATTTCACCGTTTAATATATTTAAAAGCTGTAGTATATTGTTAACCGCGATAACCTCAATGCCTTCAACGACCGCCGCCTCAGCCGCGTTCTGTTCGGGCACAAATATTCTTTTTATCCCGCACTCATGCGCTTTGATAGTCATCGGCAAAACGCCGTTTACACCTCTGACGCCGCCGCTCAGACTTACCTCGCCTATGAACGCAAGAGAGGATACATTCGCTCTTAAATAACCGCTCAAAGCCATAAGATTGACCAAAATCGGCAAATCGTAAACGGGGCCTTCTTTTTTGATATCGGCAGGCGCAAGGTTAAATATAAAGTGGGCTGAGGGCAGTCTTAGTCCGCAGTTTCTCATTGCGCTTTTAACTCTGTCGCGGCTTTCCTTGACCGCCGCGTCGGGCAGTCCAACCAAATCAAACGCGGGAAGTCCTGTCTGCATTGCTGCCTCAACCTCAACGGGGTAGCCGTCAATTCCGTTTATTCCAAAGCTTGTGCATTTAATTACCATACGCGCCTCCGGGTAATAACATAATGGTCTAAATGGTTTAAATACTCTATCTGTTTATTATAGCACGAAGTTATCAACAATTCAATAGAAATTGTGTATATGTGTACAGTGAGTATATGTGTACTTTGCATAAATCTTTGACGTATTTTATAGCAATATAAATGAAAAACTAAAAATCGATTGACTTTTGGGCTAAAATGTAATACAATTTTGTTATAGATAATAGACTACTTGTGTTGAGGTGAATTCATGAGCAGAAAACTGAGTGCTTACTCAACACAGTCCGACACCGCATTGGCTAAACTTTCTCGCGGGGGCAACCAAAAAGCCTTTGATGAGCTGGTTAGACGCTATCTTGGTAAAATCGGCTACATAGCGCGCAAATACAGCGCGCAGGGCTATGAGCAAAACGATTTTGTTCAGGAGGGTTTGCTTGGTCTTTTGTCGGCGTGCAAGAGCTATGACGATAGTTGCAGCAGTTCCTTTAAAACATATATGTCAGTTGTTGTTGAACGCAGATTTATATCTATTATCAGGCGTATGAACACAAAAAAGACCGTGCCGGATTCGGCGCTGGTTCAAATCGACGGACTTTCAGAGGAGCTTGAGGATAACGCTCAGTCACCCGAACAGCTATTGATGGACAGGGAGCAGCTCAGCACTATGCAGTCGAAGCTAAAGGATATATTATCCGACAAGGAATATCAAACGCTTATGCTCTACGCATCGGGCTTAAGCTATGGTTCTATCTCGAAACAGCTTGGTGTAACCGAAAAATCCGTTGATAATGCGCTTCAAAGGGTGAGGCGCAAAGCAGGCGGCTTATACTGAATTAGTTCAGTGTAAATATATGTCCAAAGGGACAAATTTGAGTTTCAAAGAGAGGTAGAAACCACATGTACGAAGATAAGACACTCACTTGCAAAGAATGTGGAAATGAATTTGTTTTCACAGCAGGCGAGCAGGAATTCTACGCTGAAAAGGGCTTTGAAAACGAGCCTCAGCGTTGTAAGGAATGTCGTCAGGCTCGCAAAAACGCAGCAAAAGCAGGCAGAGAATATCATGACACTGTTTGCGCAGCATGCGGCGGTCCTGCAAGAATTCCTTTCAAGCCTATGGAGGGCAAAAGCTACTACTGCAGCGAGTGCTTCGCAAAGCTTAAGGAAGCAGAAGCACAGGCTGAATAATTGAATAAATTATTATTTAGTATTGGTGCAAAGCGGCGGACTTCGGTTCGCCGCTTTTTTGCGTAAAAATTTTTATAATTTAGGAAACGGGAGAATACAGGAGATTATAAGAGCATTTGAAAGCTTGATGTGTGATTTTTGACTTTCTTTGACCTTGACTTTGACTTTCTTTGACCTTATAATATAATCAAGGTCAGAGGAAAGAAGGTACCAACATGAGAATGAGTGATTTAGTAGCTCAGTATATTCTTGAAATGCTCGACGCCCAAAACGGCAGCGCGGAAATCCAGCGCAATGAGCTTGCGGGAAATTTGGGCTGCGTTCCAAGCCAGATAAACTATGTAATAACCTCACGCTTCACGCCCGAGCAGGGCTATATAGTCGAAAGCCGCAGGGGCGGCGGAGGCTACATCAGAATCAGCCGTGTAAAAATGGATAACGGCACTGCGCTGATGCATATAATAAATTCAATAGGCGACAGCCTTGACAAATCAACCGCCGAGGCAATGCTTACGAATATGCTGCAGCGCCAGATGTTCTCAATGCAGACCGCAAAGGTTATGTCAACAGTGATGTCTGACAGAACGCTCAGGAATGTAGAGCAGGAAAAACGCGACACAGTGAGGGCGGATTTATTCAAAAATATGCTCCTCACAATACTTAGTTAAAGCAGGGAGGTATAAATCATGAAATGTCAGAAATGCGGCGCTAACAACGCCAACACACATGTAAAAACAGTAGTAAACGGCGAGTTCCGCGAATACGATTTGTGCAGCGACTG
>OMXW01000082.1 GCA_900315085.1 uncultured Eubacteriales bacterium | reverse complement strand
GATGATGAGCTGGCCGGGCAACGACATGACCGACGAAGGCAACGGCGTATACAGCGCGTCAATTCCCGACGGCGCAACCAAGGTAATCTTCACCAAGGGCGACGACAGCGGAAAGACGCCCGACCTTGATTTGCAGGCAGGCAAGATATACGACAACGGCTGGTCGGACTACAACGGCTGATAACAACCTCAAATAGTAAAAACTAAATTTACGGCAGACAGCTTTATGCAAGAAAAAAGCTGTCTGCCACTTATTTTTGTACATAAAATGGAATATTACGGCAATTGTTGTAAAAAGAAAAACTTTGTGATAAAATAGTCAAAGTTAAAAAGCACAGGTATAATGCAGGAAACATGTCAGCACATCAAGAAAATAAAAAAATATGTAGGGGCGTGCATTGCACGCCCGCAAGCCGACTTTTGATTTACGTCCGATTTTTATTAAAGAACAGACGTTATATTCAGTGCCCTCGGGCGACCAATGGTCGCCCCTACTCTTTGGTTGTTGACGTTTTAATGCACACAAAAACTATCTTAATAATTTAAAACAATCATTGCGGAAAGAGGGCTTCAATTTGAGAAAGCTTGCGCAGCGAACCGAAGCGGTAGTAAGCCTCGGCGCGCTTGAACACAACATCAACAGAATCCGCTCAATAATAGGCGATCAGGTTGAAATTATGGCGGTACTCAAGGGCGACGGCTACGGCCACGGCGAAAAGGGAATATACCCCACGCTCAAAAAATGCGGAATCGAGCGTTACGCGGTAGCGGTATGGGAGGAAGGCGCGTCACTGAGAAAGGCGGGCTGCACCGAGCCTATTCTGCTCCTCGGCGACACCTGCGACCTGCAGCTTGAGAACCTGATAAAATACAATCTCACCCCGGCGATATTCTCAATGGATACCGCAGAAAAGCTCAATATGCTCGCAAAGTGGAGCGGAATCGTACAGCCCGTCCACATCAAAATAGACACGGGCATGAGCCGAATCGGTTTTCCTGCCGACAAAAGCTCGGTAGATATAATCAAAAAAATCAACGCAATGCCCAACCTTAAAATAGCGGGCGCGTTCACTCACTTCTCACGCGCAGACGAGCCCGACGGTCAAAGCGCAAAGTCTCAGTTTGAAAAGTATATCAAGCTCATTGAGCTGCTCGAAGCCGAGGGAGTGCGGATCCCCTGCAAGCATGTAGCAAACAGCCCCGCGATCCTGCTCCGCCCCGAAACTCAGCTTGACGCGGTACGCGCCGGCGATATTCTCTTCGGACTTTGCCCGATAGACGAGGACGACTGGGAAAAGGCGGACTTCCGCCAGGTAATGAGCTGGTACACCTACGTCGTAATGGTCAAAGAGGTTCCAAAGGGAACAGAGGTAGGCTACGGCGGAACATTTGTAACCGACCATCCCACTAAAATTGCAACTATCCCCGTAGGCTTTGCCGACGGCTACAGCCGTGAGCTGTCAAACATCGGCAAGGTAAGGATAAACGGCAGCGAAGCGCCTATAATCGGCAGAGTGTGCATGGATCAGTTCATGGTAGACGTAACCGACATCGGCGAGGTAAAGCGCGGCGACACCGTAAGCCTGCTTGATGAAAAGCTCAGCGTGCTGTGGATGGCTGACCTGCTCGGAAGAAACGTAGATGAAATCGTATGCGGAATTTCAAAGCGCGTGCCGAGAATTTACGAGGCGTAAGCGCAGTTAGGAGAGAGAACAATGTCAAATTATATATTTAAAATTTTAAAGAACGCAAGCTTCGGAAAAATGAAAACGGCTGTAAAAACCTGCCACGAGCGCTCGGGCAAAAACAGCCTTAAAATCTTCTTTGATATGCTCTACTGCGCAAAAAAATACGGCGCAGGCTACTACGACTACCAGATTTTCGCGTTTTATAATCTCAACAAAAAGCAGCGAAGCACCTACGTTACACGTCTTGTAAGCAAAAAGCTCAACACATTTCTGAACGACTACACCTACGACCATTTTCTTGAGAACAAGGACGAGTTCAACGAGCTTTATAAGAACTGCGTTCGTCGCGGCTTCATTCAGCTCCAAAAGGCGAGCAAGGAGGAAGTTCGCGAATTTTGTGAGAGCCGCGAGTACATCTTCTGCAAAATGCAGGACCTTGAGTGCGGTCACGGCTGCGAGAGAATCAAAATCAGCGACTACGACAATTTTGACGACCTCTACAAATACCTCAAGGAAAAGGATTTCTGCATCCTCGAGGACAATATCACTCAGCATCCCGCTGTTTCAAAGCTTTATCCCAACGCGGTCAACAGCATGAGAATCATCACCATGCTCGACAGCAAGGGCGAGCCCCACGTGCTCTATATCGTTCAGAAAATGGGTATCGGCGGCAGCATTATTGACAATAACTGCCTGTTTACACCCGTAGACCCCGAGACCGGAAAGATCCTCTATCCTGCTCATTCGGGCGACACTATCAAAGGCATAATCTATGAGGAGCACCCCGAAACCCACGTTCACCTCCGGGGCTACACAATTCCCTTTGTTAAGGACGCGGTTAAGATGGTGCTCGAGGCTGCAAAGGTAACTCCGCAGATCCGCTATGTAGGCTGGGACGTTGCGACAACTCCCAACGGCCCCGAAATCATCGAGGGCAACACCTTCTGCGCTCACGACTTCTGGCAGCTTCCGCCTCACACCCCCGACGGAATCGGAATGCTCCCCAAAATCAAGGAGATCATCCCCGAATTTTTCTGCGGCGGCAAAGAGGGAATCAAGCGCAACTTTGACTGGCTTGAAAAATAAATATTTTTATAAAACGGCACAGACTGTAGAAAAAGACAAATAAAGAATATTAATAGAACAACATTTGACAATAAGCTGAAAAAGCCTCCTTTTATAAAGGAGGTGGCGCGCCGCTTGCGGCGTGACGGAGGATTTATCAGATGACGTAATAAATCATCAAAAACCTTTGATAGAAAGGAAATTTCAGCGCAGTTAAATCCTCAGTCAATCCCTTGCGTGATTGACAGCTCCTTTAAAAAAGGAGCCTTGTTTACCGTCATTTAGCATTTGATAATCATAAAATCAAATAATATATTTTTTTGACTAACTAAAACGGCACAGAGCTATAATCAGCCCTGTGCCGTTATTTCTATCCATAAAATTACTTTATCCTTGCCACGCGCTTTTGAATACAGGTTGCGTCGTCAATATCGACTCTGCCGTTTCTGCTTAAATCGGCTCTCAGCAACATTCTGTAGTTAAGCGCCGTAATCTTTGCCAGGGATTTTTGCACCAAGGTCGCGTCGTCAATGTTAACGGCTCCGTCGTTGTTAACGTCGCCGATTGCCGATTCTTCCTTTGAGTTATACGCTTCAACTTCCTCATCCGACAAACCGAGCACCTTTGCGATATAGCTTAAATCCGCGTAGTACTTTTCGCCGTACTCCACGGCGGTAACATATTGCCCGTTCAGCTCAAGCTGACACGGTTCGCCGTTTATTAACGCCTCGGAATTGTCGTCCGCGTACTGAGCGTATACGTCAACGGGATTGATTCCGAGAGCTTCGCAGTTTGCGCGGTTCATATTTGCGTCGGCAAAGCTTGTATTAAGATTTGCCCTTATTGTATCCTTGTACTTGTAAGAGGTAATCAAATATCTGTTAAGCGCGTCCGAAATAAACGCAGCCTTTGGACAGTAAACAGGAAGGAAGCTGCAGCCCTTGTCGGCTTGCCAAAATGTATTGTTTGGAATAAGCTGAGCACGCATGCCGCACTGCGGATTGTTTTTCCACTGAGCAAAATAAATGGTCTGCATATCGCTGTCGGTAACCGATTCGCCCGACATTACAACTACATCTCCCAGACACTCAGACGTCATTGTAAGCGTCCATGTCATTGCCTGCGTATAGAACTGCAGAATATAGTCAGCATTAGGTTCCATTTCGCCCACTTTTGAAGTATCGGCTGAGAAATATAAATAATCGTCTGTTTCAAACAAAAGACTGCAGGTGATTTTTATCAGATCTCCGTTATTGTTTATTCCAAACTGCTTGCTGTTTCCGTAAAGCGGCAGACAGTAGGCATATAAGCGATATTTTCCTGTTTTGGTTTTTTGAACCAGCGGAAAACTGCTGTTTAAGTTGTCCTTGGGATATTTTAAAAATACCTCTGTGCTGCCGCTGACTTGTTCGTCCAATGCCCTTCCGACTTCAAAGCTTTTAAGAACCTCGCGGATATCGGGAAACTTGCTTTCATCTTTTATTTCCGGAAGGTCATAAAACTTTTTTTCGGCAACATTGTATACTCCGTAGCCGTAAGTAAACGGAACCATTATTTGATAATTTGAAAACACCATTCCAAACATATAATGAGTGGTTGGCTCAGTCAATGCCATACCGCCGTCAGCTTTGATCAGCGCCCAGTCCTCTGCGCCGTTTGTGTAGTGATGATAAACCTCATCGTAATAAGTATACGGTTTCAGTTCGTCATATTCTTCTTTGTTCTCATCATAATCAGGCCAAAGATAATAGACATATTCGTTATAATATTTTTGAGTATTATCTGCTTCTTCCTTTTCAACCGCGCTGACCGGGACTATAAAAGCGCTGACGAGCAATGCGGCTGTAAGTATAATAGATAACAGCTTTTTCATAGAATTACCTCCTTTTGATTATTCCCTCAGGTAGGTGTTAAATGTTTGACTGTTGCCGGAGTCGTTATAAATTTCAATTGTGTAAGGCTCATTGCTATTAAGGTAAATCCCTTTGTCTTTAGGAGTTAATACCGCCTGCTTAATATTGTTGTCCCCGGATGAGCCTACAGCGGTCACGGTCGCGCGCTCGGCATCGGAATACTTTTTCGAAAATTCCGTTCCATTTTGAGTAATGTGGATATATGCGTTTTTGCTGTAGTAAAATCTGTTTCCGCTGTTGAAATATATGCTTATATTGCCCGAAAAAATATTGTCGTCGTCATCGGGTAGCTCAAGCGGTTGTTCCGTGGGCTGAGTTGATTCGGGCTGAGTTTCTTCGGTTTCCGTCTTTTCATCGGGTTTTGATTCTTCAGGCTTTGTTCCTGTCGGTTTTTGCTCGCTTTCGTTTGCGGGCTCGGTTTCTTTTTTGCTCTGGGTATTATCTGAAGGTTTTGTTTGTTCTGTTTGATCGTCGGCGTAAATAATACGGTTTTCGACCGCTTCGCTGCTTTGCAACGCCGGTTGGTTGTTAGCTGAGGCTGACGGTGTTGTCTGAGCAGTGGTTTGTTTTTCGACTTGGGTTGCGGAGGTGCTGCCGACTTCTGTTGAGGGTACGGTTTCTTCAACCTGAATAACAGCCTGCGGAGTGTTGCTGATAATCGGCTTGTTTCCTGATATCACGCTAAGAGTAAGAATTACGGCGGTAACAATAACAACCGAAGCTGCCGTGCCGATAATACTTAGCTTAAACGGCAGGCGGCGCTTAGTTTGAACTTTGGGAATGCCAACTGCTTTTTCTATCCAGCTTTCAGGGGTATTAATATTTTTATATCCCTCAAACTTAAACTCATTCAACTTCATCACCTCCGTATATTTTCTTCACAATTTCTCTGCCGCGCTTTAGCAGCGATTTAACGGTGTTTTCCTTTTTGCCGAGTATCCTGGCAATTTCACTGATTTTATAATCCTCGCAGTAAAACAGATACAGTACCTCGCGATACAGCGGAGGAGTTTTGGAAAGCGCCCACGACATATCACTTTTGTCGTAGTTAAACGGCGCGCTCTCGTCGCGGTAATGCTCGGCAGTTGTTTCGCGGCGGTTCTTCCGCATATAATCGGCACATTCGTTGATTGCCACGCGAATCAGCCATGCTTTAAGGTGTTCCTCGCTCTTGAATCTCGGGGATTTTATGTATAGCTTTGAAAACGTATTTTGAAAGCAGTCCTCTGCGTCAGCTATGTTTTGCAGACGCATAACGCAAACGCCCGTGACAGTGTCCGCGTATTTGCGTACAGCCTGCTCAAACGTAAGCCCGGCAAAGGCGTTGTCGCTGTTCACATAATCCCCTCCCTTTGTAAGTAATACGTTCCGCAAGAGGAGAAAGGTTGCGTAAAACTTGAAAAATGTTAACTTAATTTAGATAAAATAAATAGAATATATTAATATTATATCATGGTTGAATGCTGAATGGTAGAGGTTATTATAAAAAGAGGGCTGTCGAATTAAGCGATTATTACCTGAAAATGTCATTTCGACCAAGCGAAGCGCGTGGAGAAATCCCCTAATGCAATAACAATTTGCTTCCTATTAGGGGGATTCC
>OMXW01000019.1 GCA_900315085.1 uncultured Eubacteriales bacterium | reverse complement strand
ATGAGCATATTCATCTCGTATTCATAGCGGCTGCCGTTTATTTCTATAAGTCTGTCAATCAACTTGTCGCTGTACGCGCGCAGACCTGTCTGGGTGTCATATACTGCCGACCGGGTTGAAAGTCGGTACACAAGGCGGGTAATGCTGTTTCCTAACCGGCTTTTCAGCGGAACCTTACCCTCCATTTTTCTGCTGCCGAGGATCAAACGGGAACGGTTCATCTCGGCGGCGTCGGCAACTCTGATTATATCCTGCGTGCGGTGTTGTCCGTCGGCGTCTGCGTTAACGATTATATACGGTCTTTCAAACCGTTTGCGGATGTATTTTAAGCCTGTTTTCAGCGCCTCACCTTTTCCGCGGTTTTTATCATGGCGAAGAACCACGGCGTATTCTTTTACTCTTTCAAAGGTCGCGTCAAACTCGGAAGGACTGCCGTCATTAACAACAATAACCTCAAAGCCTTCAATGTATAAATCTCTTGCAACCTCAATCATTTTCTCATCGGGCATATATGCGGGAATAAGAACTAATTTTTTCATGGTATTCACCTCCGACTTTCCTTTTGTTACACATAAGATAAACCATATAACTGAAATAATTCTTAAAAAAACAAATAATTTTAAACTTTTTCGGAGGCATAAAAAGAACGGCAAAGCGTTGTTGCTTTACCGTTCATAAAAATTTTTATTTCATTGTTTTCTTGCCCATTGAAAGGAGCTGTTTTGTCGGGAATGACAAGATAGGTATCGAACAAAGGAACGCTACTCCAACGGCAATCAATATATATATTGTCGTTGCGGCAGTGTCGCCTGTACGCGCCTGAATCGCGTCGTACAGCTTGAAGTGCTCAAAGATAATAAGGAACATTTTGTGCCAGAAGTAAATTTGAAGCGTTTTGCCGCCCATTGTTGTGATATAACCGAGCTTTTTGTTAGGAAGCAGGCAGATAACTGAAAGTCCCATAAGCGAGGCTATGCCGTATGTCGCAAGACGGAAGAGCGCGCCGAACGCGTACTGGTCTTTTTCGAGTACGGTGAAGCGGTTCCTGCCTGTGAACAGCGGTCTGAACTGCGCCACAAAATCCTTGTTTAACAGACAGAGCGTTACAAAACCGGCTATTACGAGCACCGCGACGATTTTAAGCCATTTTACCGAAGCGAGCTTCAATATCTTTTCAGGTGTAAGATAATATCCGATGATGAATATCGGGAAGAATACAGCTATTCTCATGAGCGCGAATTTATCGCCGAGGTTTTTATCATAACCTGCCATACAGCCTACAAGTATAGCTACGGGGATGATTATCTTTTTATCAAACGAGCGAAGGATCCATGTAATAAGCACGAACGCCGCCATGGCTCCCATGAACCATGTATAGTTATCGTACATATCAAGGACTGAATAGCCATCCTTTTCTCCGAGGAACAGCTTTAAGATTGAGGTGAACGCCCTGAGAACAATTCCGATTGCGAGAAATGATATGACCTTGTCTCGCGGGAATTTGGTGTCTTTGTCCATCGGCTTTAAGAAAAGTCCGCTGATGAAGATAAACAGCGGCATATGGAACGAATAAATGATTACAAAAAGGCTTTTTTCAAGCTGGTTTCCGGTGTTTGTTCGCGCTAAAAAGTCGATAGCGTGTCCGATCACTACCAGAACTATTGCAAGCCATTTTACGTTGTCATACAAATAGATTCTCTGTTTTTGGGTGTGCTGTGGTAACTTGTTTCCGCTCATTTTTCCGCCGCCTTTTGTCTTTCAAAATTCACCTTATATTCCCCGTAGTTTACAAGGATTGATTTTATCTTTGTGCCGTCGCGCTCAAGCCTGAATTCGGAGGAATCTCCTCCCTCATATTTTACGCGAACGGTGTCTCCGTCTACCTCATAAGTTCCCGAGTGCGAACCGTCAGCAGGTTCTCCCGTGGTTAGCCAAAGCTCAAATTTTCCGTCGTCGCAAAACTCAAGGGTGCCCTGATAGTTTGAATAGTAGTTGTTGTAAATTGTTTTCAGGTCTACCGCCTCGTCCGCCGAGTTGGTCGCCGAAACGGAAATCCAGCTTGTTTTTGCAAGCGATTCGGGCGCGTTTACGCTGAATATTACTGCCGCGGTAACAGCGGCGGCAATAAGTGCAATAACAACAATTGTTATTATTACGGGCTTTTTTGAAGCGCGTTTTTTGGTGTTTCCTTTTTTGACAGCCTTTGCTGTCTTTTTCTTCTTACTCATGGCTTAACCGAAGTGAACGATGCAGCCGCCGTAGTTTACGGTGAATGATTCCGGCGCGCCGTCCTTCCATGAGGAAACGTTGATTTCCATGTTTTTATCGTCTGCGTATGTCGCTGTGATTTTGTTGTTCTGAACAAGGTATTTTCCCGATGATCCCGAAGCGGTTATTGTGTCGGTGAAGGTTCCGTCGTCGTTGAAGGTGAGCGCTCCGTCTGTGTAGCCTGAGCCGAGAGCCTCGCGGAGTGATACCGCTTCGCCTGTCTGCGCATCCTCAGCCTGACCGTTGGGAATGTATGTCGCCTTGAAATAAGTTACCTCCGCGCCCTCCTCGGTGGGAATCACGATATCAGCATTTGCGGTCGTGGTCTGCTCGTCAGAATCAGAGCTTTGCTTTGTTTCTTCCTGAGATGAGCTTTGGTCAGCCTTTGTTGTTGGCTGAGCGTCGGTTGTTTTTACGTTTTCTGTTGTCTGAACCTCGGTTGCGGAAGCTGTGGTCTGCACGGGCTCTTTTTTTGTATCGTTTGATTTATTCATATTCAAAAAGAATATAACGCCGCCCGCGATCAATGCCGCGGCAATAACGATTATTACAACAATAACAACAGGTTTTTTACCGCTCGGTGCGGCTGCGTGTCTGCCTGCCATATTACTTCATCTCACTTTCTAAAACTTCGTTTTTCATTCTTAAAAGCACGCTTCGTTTTATCATGCGTCCCTCAAAAAACAGATATTCGTCGCCGTCGCCGTTTTCGTCAAACTCAAACTGCTTGAGTTTTTCGTTGAATTCGTTTTTTATTGCTTCGGAGTCAAATTTCTTTGGCTCCTTTTTCTTGCGGGTTTCATCGATTTTACTGTCGATATTCTTGATTTCGGCGGTGTTGTCAATTACCATATAATACATTCTTTCATAAACTGCCGAGTTAATAAAGAACGCGGCGAACGCGGGTACTACCGCTACCGCAAGAATTATTGTGACTATTATTATTGCGACCGCGTTGCCCATGCACGCAAACAGGAAGGTGCTTGCAAAGATAAACACCAAAAACATTCCCAAAACCGCGATGAAGTTTTTAGCTAACTCACCGAAGCTCATGAGCAGGCTGTTTTTGTATATGCTTTTCATAGGAATATCAAAGGTCACCGTCATGGGCGGTATGTAGAAAAACATGAAAAGCAGGAAAACCGAAACAAGTATGCTGACTATCATGGGAGCAAACATCATTGAATTCTTTGACAGCATTGACGCGTAAAAGCTGATTGAAAAATAGCTGAATATTACCGCCGCGTACAGCACGATTCCGTGAACAAGAAAGCGTTTGAAGTTTTCCTTTACCGCCGCAAAGAAGTTTGACGTAACCTTGAAGTCGCGCTCTCCTCTTGAAAGGTGAGCCGTGACCTGAGCCACTCCGGCGTAAAACGGAAAGACGGGTATTACTACCGCAAGTCTTATCAGCATTACAGCCGCGGGCGGAAGTCCGTTTATCAGAGAGATAGCGTAAAACAATCCGAAAAACGCCGCGAGCGGTATTCCGAATAGTACATTGGTAACTATCAGCTTCGGAAAGCTGTAAAAGAAATTCATAAATACCCTTGTAATCGGAAGGGTTGTTTTTTCTGAAGCCATTGTTTCCTCCGTTGTTCCCCATACTAAGTTAGTATTAGAATTTAAAAGTCCCGGCAAACAGCGTCCACAGCGTTGTGTCAAGCAGAGACGCCAAAAAGGTTGAAATAAGAGCGGTCAAAAATTTTGAGCTGAGCGCGATTGCGTCACGCCTCGGGCTGTAGACCGACAAGTCCTTTTTTAGCGTTGCCGCAAGAATGCTTTTTGAGCACTCAAACGCGGACGCGGAAAATTTTGCCAGAAAAACGCAAAAGAAAAATGTACCCGGAAGCAGTACCAGCAGATAGAACCCCACGCCCGAAAGCGCGTAGGTCATGCACAGATATCCTGCGGTAAGCCCCGTGCCGAAGCCCTTGAAAAGCACTGTAAGTCCCGCAAAGGGTATTCCCCACAGCGTCAGTCCAAACAGGTACACCAAAAGTAAAAACATAAAATCCGAGGCAAAACAGGCGCAAAAGGTGCCGAACGCCCCCTGCTCAAGCCTTGCGTCAAGATTTGTCATGAATATCAAGTCGATATTTTTAAGAAACGAGCTGTCAGCCGAGCGCGCGTAGAACGCTCCGAACACAAGCCCTGCCAGCAGTATGCCGACAAATGCGAGCGTTGTGCTGTAGCCCTTAATCAGGCTGCCGAGTTGCGGCAGCCTGACATTTTTTGATGATGAATTTCGGTTGAATGAAAACACAATGCCTTTCAAAATTACTTTCCCTTCTTTTGCGTTTTGAGAACGGAAAAGCCCGTCCCCTGCTAAAGAATATGCGAAAGGCGGTTATGTTATGATTTTATCTGCCAAGCTCCTCGGCACGTTTTGTACAGGCGTCCATTGCGTCCTGTATTGCTTCATAGAAGCCGTGCTCCCTGAGCTTGTCGAGCGCGGCGATCGTTGTGCCGCCCTTTGAGCTTACCTTCTGAATGAGCGTATCAGCTGAATCTCCGCTCTCTCTGAGCATTGCCGCGGAGCCTTCAAGCGTTGCGCATACAAGGTTCATCGCCGAATCGTAGTCGATTCCGCAGCTGTCGGCGTAGTCAGCCATAGCCTTTGCAAAGAGGTAGATGAACGCGGGGCTGCTGCCGTTGACAGCAATGATTTCGTTCATGTGATCCTCTGTTAAATACTCGCAAACGCCGCTGCCTGCAAACATTTCGTAAATTGTCTGCTTGTCGTCGTCCGACATATTGCCCGACGGACAGAGAGCTGTTGCTCCCTTTTTGAGAAGCAGCGGAGTGTTTGGCATAACCCTCATTACGGGACATTCGCAGCCGAGTCCGCTCTGGACATAGCCGATTGAAATTCCCGCCGCGATCGATACAAAGGTCTTGCTTTCATCCGCGTATGCTTTTAGCTCATCGAGCACCTCGGCGTAATTCTGAGGCTTTACTGCGAGCACGATTATGTCGCTGTTTTTTACGACCTCGCCGCCTGAGGCAAGTACGTTCGCGCCGAGACGCTTCATTGCGTCGAGCTGAGAAGCGTTCACATCATATACGTTTATAAAATCAGCGCTTCCCTTTTGCGCGATCAAGCCGTTGATTATTGCGGTTGCCATGTTGCCCGCGCCGATAAATCCTATTTTTTTCATATTATACCCTTCGTTAACTGATACTGATTCTGCTGTATGAGCCGCAGGAATACTTGAAATGATATTTGTTCGAGCTTCCGTCGAGCTTATAGTCGCCGTAAAGGAACATCTCTACCTCGTCAACCCGTCTGTAAAGCAAGCCCCACCAACAGTCGCCGCTTGCGTGATGATACTGCAGTAAGCGGTTTGTGAAGGTTGCCTTGTCGATGCTGTTGAGGTCGCGCGTGCCGCCTGAGCCTGACGCGTAGATTGAATAGATGTAGCCTGTTGTGCCGTTTGTAAGCTTGATTTTATACCACGCGGAGTTGTACAGCTTGCCGTCAACAAAGGTGAACTTTGTGTTCTGCGCCATGTTTGTAACTACGCTGTAGTTTGTGCCCGCGCCGCTGCGAAGATTGACCGCGCTTGAGTTTACATAGCCGCTTCCGCCCGACTTGATTGTGCCGCTGCCTGATGATGTGTTCAGGAGTACGGACGACAGAGTTGAGTCGTTGGTGATTGCGTACGCGCCTACGTTATATGCAAAGCATACAAGCGCGTCAAACTGCTGCTGGTTAAACTTAATGTTGTTTGAGGTGAGGAACGAGTTAGTTCTTGTTGTATAGCCGCCTGTGTTAACGGTCTGTACAAGATAAGCGTATGCCTCGCTCTTGTTGAGGTGGTTGTAGAACTGCTCGTTTTTGAAGATTACCTTGCCGTGTCCTACAGTGGGATCGCCTGTAATGGGATCGGGGATTATGTCGGAAAGGAAGCCCTCGAACTGGGAGATGATCTCAATTACGGAGTCGCTTGCTCTTCTCTCGCCCGTTACGGTTGTTTTTGTATCGGTGGCGTTGGTTACAAATACCTCCGCCTCGCCGTTGCCAGCGGTTGTAAGATAGCTTGTGGAGGTCTTGTACTTTGAGTATGCCTTAACGTTCCACTTGCCTGCCGCGTCAAGCTTGTGCGTTCCCGACCAAACGTAGGTATTGCCTACCTGTTCCTTTTTGTCAGCCTCAACCGTGTAGGACTTGTTTCCGCAGGTCGCTACAAAGCGTACCGCAATACGGTCGGTGTCTGTGATCGCCTTGAAGGTTACGTTTGAGTTCTTGGGAGCTGAGTTGGGAGATGCGTATACAAAGCGGATGTTATCTCTGCCGACTACCTGAATAAGGCAGGTTGCAGCGCCGCCGTTTGTATAGGCTGTGATCGTTACATATCCGTTTGACTTTGTATCAACAACGCCCTTGCTTACCGTTGCGATCGCATTGTTGGAGCTCTTCCAGCTTACTCCGCTCGTTGTTGAGGTGAGAAGCACGGACTTGCCCCTTCTCATATTTGAGATGTTTGTTGAAGAAATATTTACCGAATATCCCGACATAACCGTGATTTTGCAGGTTGCCGAGGATGTTGAGGAAGCAGCCTTGATCGTTGTTGAGCCGCTTGCCTTTGCGGTTACTACACCGTGAGAGTCAACAGACGCAACGCTTGAGTTGGAGCTTGTCCACTTAACGGTGGATGCGCCTGTGGCTGTGATTGCGAATTTATTGCCGATAAAGATTGTCTGGCTTGAAGCGGAAAGCTTTACGTTGCCGGCGGTCGGCTTTGTATCCGAGCCCGAGCTGCCGCCTGAGGACGAGTTGATTGTTACATAATCCTTCATAACATAGCCTGTAGCGCCGTTTTTAAGCTTTACGTTATACCAGCTTGAATTGTAAAGATTTGTGCTTTGAAGCGTTAACTCGGTGTTGATTCTCATTGTGGTTACTATGGCATAGTTTGTGCCGGCGCCCTTGCGAAGATTAACATAATCATCGTTTATGTAACCGGTTACGGTCTTTGCGGCGGAGGTAGTCGTGGTTGCCTTTGTAGCCTGAGTGGCTTTTGTTGCAGTGGTTGCCTTTGTGGTAGCCTGGGTAGGCTTTGTTGTGGTCTGCTGAGACGAGGTGATGGTCACATAGGTTTTCATTACATAACCCGTTGTGCCGTTTGAGAGCTTTACGTTATACCAGCTTGAATTGTACAGCTTTGTGCTGACAAGCGTGAGCTGAGTATTTTTGCGCATTGTTGTTACAATGGCGGTATTTGTGCCGGCACCCTTTCTGAGGTTAACGTAATCGGTGTTGATGTAACCCTTATTACCTGACGAGGAGCTTTCGTTTGCCTTTACATAGCTTCTATGTACATAGCCGCTTTTGTTAGTTTTTAACTCCTTGATTTTGTACCAGTTTGAATTGTACAACTTGCCGTCAGTGAAGGTGACCTTTGTGTTTTTCGCCATTGTGGTTACTATCGAGTAGTTTGTACCCGCGCCGCTGCGCAGATTAACGTAGCTGTCGGTGATATAGCCCGAGCCGTTTGCCTTCGGAGTTGCCGCCGCTTCAGCGGAGAACATCTGAAAGGCTATAAGCGTCATTGAGCCAACCATTACTACAGCGAGAGCAATACACAGTACTCTGGCGAACAGTTTTGATTTCATGAATATCACACTCCTGTCTAAGATTTATTTATCATTTGAATTTGCCAAAAAGCTTTTGACGCAGATTTCTTACATATACGCCCACATATAAGGTTAATGCAGTGTCGTACAGCAGGAAAAACACGTTTCCGAATACGAGGAACAAAAGCGGCATATAAATGCCGAAAAGCGTGAATTCCTCGGCTTTTACGGATAAAAGCATTGTGGCTATGTAAAATGATGAAACTGCCGCGGCGTTGAATACCGCAATCTTCATCACATACTGAACTATTCTGTTTTTTATCCTGCGCTCAATCGGATTTTTCAGGATGGGATAATATCCGAATATCGCTATGAAATACAGCACGGCTTCCTTGTCGGCGGCAAACAGCGCGGAAAGTACCGCAGCTACTCCAAAAACGCCTAAAGCCCATTTCCAGCCGTATTCAATTACTATAGCGAGAGTAAGAGCTCCGGCAAAGCACGGGAACGCGTAGGTTCCTACCGGTACTACTCCCGTAATCATCATCAGCACCACCTCGAGCGCGGCTGTTACTGCGCAGAACGCCAGCCGGAAGGTGGAGTTTTGGATTCCCGACTTCATCAGCAGCTACCTCTGCAGCAGCTGCACAGGCAGTCGTAACACATCATTGCCGCGCAGATATCGCAGCAGGAACAATCGGAATTGCCCATAGGACTCTGAGTGTTGTAGCCGCCGTAGTTATAGGTTCGCTGAGAATTCATGTTGTGCATAGCCGCTGCGTATTCCTGGTTTACAGGATCCATACTGCATGCGGTTTGGAAGTTCTGATATGCCTGGTCGTTCCAGCCCTTTCGATACGCGCACATGCCTTTGAGATAGTACCACTCGGCTGTGCGGTTGCCCTGAGGCGTGTTGTCGAGTACCTGCTCGGCTTCGTTTATCATATTGCGCTGGATGTATATTCTTACATTGTAGAACTGCGAGCTTGATGAATTTGTGCTGTAGCCGCCCGAGTAGGACGTTGAGCCTGTGCCCTTGCCCTTCTGGCGCATCTGATTTATCATGTCATAGGCTTCGTTTACTTCCTTCATCTTCTGCTCCGCCACATCCGCAAGCGGGCTGTTGGCGTAGTTGTCGGGGTGATATTTTTTCGCGAGCGCACGGTATGCTTTTTTGATTTCCTCGTCGCTCGCGCTCGGTGAAACGCCGAGCACCTCATATGGGTTTGTCATTTTTAACCTCCTGCTGTCCGAATATTACGGCGTTCTGTTTTGCGGGAAAGCCGTACAGCATCATATTGTCAAGAATTCCCTTGAAATCCGTTATATTTAATAGCTGATACGCGTCAAAAGCACGCGCCAGACACTGGTTGAGCGTGTTATTCATTATATCTTTTACGGCGTTTTCATCCTTGTCCGTAAACGGATTGAAATTGCCGCGCTTTTTATCATTTTCATAATCATCGGCGGCATCGATAAGATATATCCATCTGCCTAAGTGATAACCGAATTCGCTTAAAACGCGCTTTTCAATATCATCCTTACCCTCAAGCTCAAGCACCCTTGATAGCATATTTGCCGTAGGGTGAGCCGCCTCGTCGATTCCGCATTCGGGATTTTCTTCGGCTTCGCTCTGCATTTGCAGCATATCCGCTACGCAGACTTCAAGCTCGGGATAGTTTTTTGCCGCCTTTTTGTGCCAGTGTGAAAAGAATGGCTTTATTAATCGAGTTATAATTCTTTTAAAGAATTTACTGTCATGAATGTCGTCAATCAGCTTATAGTAAACCGATATTACCGAAAACGCCGCCGCTTTGCTCAGACTCTTGTCCTCACAATGGGCGTAGCTGCACTTTTTGAGCGGATTGAAGCGGCACCTGCCGTTGTCAAATCCCGAGCAGCTTCGGTAAAGCGACATCAGAAGCATAGCGTAAAACGTGCAGTCATAGCTTAGGCTGAGACGCGTTAAAAAGGAATAGTCCTTACCCATTTGCTTGCACAAGCCGCAGTAAACCGACTTGTAGGCTTCATATTCACGAACGAGCAGTTCGCTCTTATGTACCTGAAGATATCCAAACACAAAACTACTCCTTGTACTATACTCTATTACATTATACAATAAATCTTACAATTTTGCAATAGTTTTACAAAACACTTTTTCTTTTTTGGAATTATTTCAGGCTGTGCGTATGCTACTATTAAAGTCAGCCACGGAAAGGTGTGAAAAATATGAACGCTTACGATTTTGACAACACCGTATTTTACGGCGATTCTACCGCGAAATTTTACTTTTTTGAGCTGAAACGTCACCCGAAATTATTTTTGAAAACGCCCTCTTTGCTTGGCGCGTTTACCAAATATTACATCTTCAAAAAAGGCAGCAAAACCGATTTTAAGCAGACAATGTACCGTTTTTTGACATGTATCAATGATATTGACGGCGAGGTTAAAGCGTTCTGGAATATTAATATTGACAATATCAAGCCGTTTTATTTGGAGCAGAAGAAAACCGACGATGTAATTATTTCCGCTTCTCCCGAGTTTTTGCTCTCCCCTGTATGCAATAAGCTCGGACTTGAAAACCTGATTGCTTCAAGGGTTGACAAGAAAACGGGAAAATATGACGGAATCAACTGTCACGGAAAGGAAAAGGTCAGAAGATTTTACGAAGAATTCGGTGAGACTGACGTTGAGGAGTTTTACTCGGACAGCTACAGCGACACGCCGATGGCTGAGATAGCGAACAAGGCGTTTATGGTGAAAAAGGACGAGATCACTCCGTGGGATTTTGAGAAGAAATAGAACAAAGGCTGCCAAATCGGCAGCCTTATTTTTGTAAATCAGCGGCAGTGGCAGTCAAACGGAGCGGCGTCGGAATCGCCGTCGATTGAGCTGGGCGGGAAGAATGAATCAGCGGGAAAATCAATCTTGCTGAACGCCTCGCACGGGTCGTCGGTGCGGTTGTCGCACTCCTTGCGCGGTACGCAGAAATCGTAGGACGGAATCATGAGCTGTACGTTGCGAGAGAGCTGGGCGATCGTGAATACGCCGATTGTGACAAGCACCTTCTGAGCTTCGGGTGCAACCAAATCTCCGCCGAAAAACTCTGTTACATTTTCGGGTACATACGGCAAAATCACCGGCGCGGTTACGGGTGAGAGCGACGAGGACAGCGCCATAGGACTTGAAATCTGAACTGTTGCGCGCGGCATCGTTACGGGATAGCCGTTGCAGCAGTCAAGCTCGGAGGTGTCGATTTCCGCCTCGGTATCGCTTGAGAACACCTTTACGCACGCGTCGCTGCCGTATAGCACAACGCGCTTTGTTGTGGTGGCGAGTCCGTTTACCGATGTGGGAATGTTCGTCGCGCCCGAATAGACCTCGCAGCACACGTTGAAATAATAGATGATGTCTACCGCGTAGTAGCCCCTGTGGAACGCTACGGAATCAACGTCCACCGTGGCGGTGATCACGCTGATTTTGTTTACCCTCACCGAGGTGGCTTTATCAATCAGCTCACGGTTTTGTTCTGTATAAAATACCGTTAAATCTCTTAAGCAGTCCTTTGCGCCGCAGCTGTCGTAAATGCGCGGCACGTCTACGCAGACGGGTTCAAACTCGGCGGCAGCGTTTTTCAGCTCTTCGCCGTTGTTTACGTCAGTTTCTAAAGTTACATCCGACATAAAAAAACCTCCATTAAGTATTTACAGAATTACACTGTACAATACATTTTATGGAGGCGTATTTTTTGTGTTACTTATTTTTAAAGACAGAACTCCCTGAGATAGTCCTTGAAAAGCTCATTGAGCTTTGATGTGTCTGAGCTTGCGTAGTTGCTGTAGGCTACAAAAAGCTCGGTTTCGTCGGTCGAGTAGGTTATTGTTGAGCTGTAGGCTCCGACCTCCGAGATTATCGTGATTCGGTCGCCGTCGATCTTTACCCCGTAGCCGTAGCCGCCCTTGTAGGCAGTGTGCATGGCGAGCAGCGAGTCGCTGTTGATTACGTTCTCGTCAAAAATACCCTCGATGTAACGGATCGTATCGGATACGTTTGAGATAAAACCGAGTGCAGAGAAGCCTACTCCTCCGAGCGTCAGCTTGTTTTCAGCGTTCTTTGAATCGTCGTAGGCGTTCGCAATACTTTTTGGCGCCTTAAAGCCGGAGTTATTCATGCCGAGCGGCTTAAGGATAGTTTCGCTCACATACGACGTGTAGCTTGTACCTGACGCCTTTTCGATGATTTTTCCGAGCAGGAAGTAGTCGCTGTCTGAATAGCGGTACTTATCCCCTGCCTTGCCGCTGAGCTTTTTAGAGGTGATCCATTTCATGATTTCGGATTTGTTCTGTTCCTCGGAGTTGCTCTTTTTGATTTTCTTTTCGAGCTCGCTTACAAGTCCCGTCTTGCCGTTTGTTTTTGCGGTATAGCTGGGGATTGACGAGGTCATGTTGAGCAGATTTTTAACGGTGACCTTGTCAGCATAGGAGCAGTCGGGAAAATATTTGCTGAGCCTGTCGCTAAGCTTGAGCTTTTTATCCTCGCTGAGCTTCAATACCGCCGCGGCGGTGATGTGCTTGGTGAGAGAGCCCGTGTAGAAGTCGGTATGAAGCGAATTTTTCTTTCGCTGCACCTCATCAGACGCGCCCGAGCATTTATTGAACTCGAGGTCGTTTCCCAGCTTTAAATATACAGAGCCCTGGAAATTGTTCTCGGTGATTATATCGTCAAGCTTGGTGTAGATAGAATCTGATTTCTGTTTTATTGCCAAAAAATTATACCTGCGCTGTTTTTCCGACGGGCTGTCTGTTGTTGACGGCACGGTTGTCGGGACGGCGGTTGTAGGCTGAACGATCGTTTCTTCGGTAGCCTGCGGCTTTGTTTCAACCGTTGACGACTTTTTTTCCTCGCCGCAGCCTGAAAAAGCAGCGGATATTGTAAGTACCGAAAGAACCGTGCAAACTGCGGCTTTAACTTTTTTCAGCATACTTATCACCTCTTGTTTCAGATTTTTTCCATCTTACAGAAATTTGCCATTAGTTTTTTTGTACCCGCCTTGTCAAAGGCGATTTCAAGCAAGGTGTCGTTGCCCATCTTGGTGGCTGTCATAATCAGACCCTTGCCAAATATTTTGTGGAGCACGGTATCGCCCACGTTATATGTAACGCCTGATTTTATCGGCGGTTTTTGATACGCGCCTATCTTACCCGCGTAGCCGTGCTTTCTGTTGTCGGCGGAGATTGATACGCTGCCTGCCGCCTTGCCTGCTCCGAAGCCGCTTGCAAATGACGGCGCATTGCGCTCCTCGCCTGTTTTATCGAGCAGGTTATCGGGGATTTCGCTTACAAACCGCGATTCCTTATTGTAGGTCGTTGATCCGAAAAGCATGCGCGACTTTGTTTTTGTGAGATAAAGCTTCTGCTTTGCCCTTGTGATACCCACATACGCAAGGCGGCGTTCCTCGTTGATTTCTTCGGGGTTCATCATTGATGCGATTGACGGGAACAAGCCGTCCTCCATACCGGTGATGAATACTACGGGGAATTCAAGTCCCTTTGCGCTGTGGAGCGTCATCATTACGCAGGTGTCCGCGTCGGCGTCGTAGTTGTCGATGTCGGTCATCAGTGAGATTTCCTCGAGGAATGAGGACAGGTCGGCTTCTTCGTCGTAGTCCTCCTCAAATTTGATGATGTTTGAGGAAAGCTCCTCAATGTTTTCTATTCTTACGTCGGCGTTTTCTTTTTCGGTTCTGAGATAGTTTTCGTAGTTTGTGTGCTCGAGAATCAGATTATATAATTCTGCTAAAGAATAATCGCCGCTCTGCTCGGCTTCAATCAAACCGTCAATAAGGTTTACAAATACCTTGAGCTTTGAAGCCGCACGGCTAAGCTGAGGATAGCTGTCGGCGTCCTTGATTACAGAGTAGATACTCTCGCCGAGTCCTGCGGCTATATCTGCGGCTACCGATACGGTACGCGCGCCGATTGCACGCTTCGGCACATTGATTATGCGTGAAAGTCTTACGTCGTCATGCGGATTGTTGATCACCTGCAGATAGGCTATCATATCGCGGATTTCCTCGCGGTCATAGAAGCGGTGGCCGCCGATTATGCGGTGAGGAATACCGCTGCGTGAGAGCGCCTGCTCTACGGCGTTCGACTGGGCGTTTGTGCGGTACAGAATCGCAAAGTCGGAGTATTTTCTGCCGTCGGCAACCCCGTCCATTATTGTTTTTGCGATGAACCGAGCCTCGTCACGCTCGTCCTCGGCGGTGTGGAGCTCAATTTTGTCGCCCTTAGGATTTTCCGTCCAGAGGGTTTTGCCCTTGCGGACGGTGTTGTTTGAAATTACGGAGTTCGCGGCGTCAAGAATGTTCTGCGTGCTGCGGTAGTTTTGCTCAAGGCGGATGATTTTTGCGCCCTTGAAGGTGTTTTCAAATGACAGAATGTTTTCTATCGTCGCGCCGCGGAATTTATAGATACTCTGGTCGTCGTCGCCCACTACGCAGATGTTGCCGTATTTTTCGGCGAGCATTGAAATAAAACGGTACTGAACCTTATTTGTGTCCTGATACTCGTCCACCATGATATATTTGAACTGGTTCTGATAATAGCCCAAAATCTCAGGCTCCTGCTCAAAAAGCTCTACGGTTTTACAGAGGAGGTCGTCAAAATCCATTGCGTCGGCGGTTTTTAGCCTGGACTGGTAGACCTCATACACCTTGGCTATTGACACCTTTCGGTAGTCGTACTCGGCGTTTTTGAGCATCTCCTGCGGAGTTATCATTTTATCCTTAGCCTTTGAGATTTCGGAAAGAATATTCTTGACCGGGAGCTGCTTTTCGTCGATGTGAAGCTGCTTTACTATGTCCTTGCAGAGCTTTTTCTGGTCGTCGGTGGCGTACACGGTGAAGTGAGATGAATAGCCGAGCCTGTCGCCGTAACGGCGCAGGATACGCGCGCAGGTTGAGTGGAAGGTAGCCGCCCAGATATCAGCGCCGCCTTCGGGAACTGCGTTGCAGATTCTTTCCTTTAGCTCGCCTGCCGCCTTGTTTGTAAAGGTGATGGCGAGGATGTTCCACGGTCTGCAAAGGTCTGACTGCAGAATATACGCGATTCGGTTTACGAGCACCGTCGTTTTTCCCGAGCCTGCTCCCGCGAGAATCAGCAGAGGACCTTCGGTTGAAAATACCGCCTGCTGCTGCATATTATTCATGTGTGAAAAATTTTGTTTGATTTCCGTTTGTGTCATGTTTTCCGCCTTTATAAGTAAAAACGGGCGAACCGCGTCCGCCCTGCTTTTTACATGATTATTTTATGCTTTCGTTAAAGGTCTCAAGCATTTTCTCAGCATCCTTTGCGATGATGAGTGTAACGATGTTGTTTTCGTTTGTTACCTTGCATGCCTTTACCATTGCTACGTTGTCTTTGTCATAGCTTGTATAGATGTTTGTTACGGAGTTAAGACGCTTCTGCAGAGCCTTTTCAACATTAGAAGCAGCGTCCTTGTCCTTTGCCTCTACAAGAATTACCTCAACAGGTGAGTTTGTGTCCTTGTTCTTCTCGGCAGCAAACTGCTTTACGTCATCCTTTTTCACCTGATAATACTTATTGAGATCGTCTGCACTGGCGATGCTGTCAAGTGAAAGGCTGTACTTTGTGTTGAGTGTTTCCATTGCCTTTTTGAGGTCAACTTCCTTTGAGCCGCAGCCTGCGAATGCCGCAAGACACATTACCATTGCAAGTGCAAATGCAATTACTTTTTTCATATTACTTCCTCCGTTTTATTTAGTTCTTTTATATTATAGTATAAATATTTAAGTTGTCAATATTTATTATAATATTGTAATTTTATTGGGAATCATCGGATGGCTTGCCCTTGCGGTAAATAATTACTCCCCCAACAACTGCAGCTGCCGCCAGTACTCCGATGATTATGAATACTATCGGACTGCCGCCTGACTTTGAGTCTGAGGTTGATTTTTCTGCTTCCTTTTCTTCCTCGGAGCCGGATTTTTTTACCACGCTGCCTTCTTTATTTTTAATTGTGATTCCGCTTTTATCGGATTCGGCTTTGACTTCCTGCAGGTCGTGCGTCAACAGCTCGAGGTCGCTGAAGCTTACTTCGCTTGTCTTTGCCTTTTCGGCGTCGGCCACTTTAAATACCAGGGTAAAGGCTGTGCCTGTGCCTGTGATGTTTTCTGTTGCGTTTTCCTTGCCGAACAGTACATGGAAGCTTCCGTTGTTTTCTATGGGGATATTGTGCTGAGGTTCGGGAGCGAGGTCGGTATACTCGATGTCGGTAAGGATCAGCGCGGTTTTGTCCCATTTTGCGGTCAGGCTTCCAAAGCTGTAGCCCGTGTTCTCTGTGAAATAGACGGGAACCTTTACGATTGAGCCGTTTTTCGCGTTTGAAGCAGGCTTTTCGGCGGCAATCTTCACCTTGGATTCTTTTGAGGACTGCTTTGAGCTGTTATCGGTTTTTGACTGCTCAGCAGGCTTTTGAGTAGCCTTTTGGGTAGTCTTTTCCTCTGTCTTTTTTTCGGAGGACTGAGATTTCTTATCGGAACCACCTGTCAGGGTCACCTCAGCCGCTGAGGCTTCGGCTTCGATTTCTACGATGTCTTTATCGTATACCTCGGGCTCCTGCAGGTCAATTTTGTATTTTCCCGCGGCAGCATTGTCGGTCACCTTGAAAACAAGCGTGAACGCTTCTCCGTTACCGTTGAAATTGTCGTGCGAGAGCATATCGCCGAAGGAAACCTTGTACCAGCCTGTGTTTTCTATCGGCGCGGCGCTCGCCTGAGCGGGAGCAAGATTTGTATAGTTTACGCCTTTGAGCTCGAGCGCGGAGTGGTTCCACGTTACCGAGATATAGCCGTAGCCGTAACCCGGGTTATTTATGAAGCTAACGGGGACCTTTACTTCTGTTCCCGACTCAGCTGAAGCCGACACGCTTTTTGCCTCAAGCTTCATATTTCCTGCCGCGTTTGCCGAAAATGTAATCATGGACAGAGCGGTGATTATTACCATGCTGACTGATAGCACCTTTTTTATCATAATTATACCTTCTTTCAATAGTGCAGTTTGTAGAATGTGTCTATTATACACCAATAAACTATTAAAATCAACACAATTTTGAGGGCAAAAAAACGCCGCTTCCCTTTGGAATCGACGCATTTTTAATTATTTATGACGTTCAATAAAGTCGCGCACAATTGAGATATAACGCTCGGGGTCTGCAAAATAGCTTACGCCGTGATAAGCGCCCGGAAATGTGTGAAGCTCTACACAGTCGGGATTTGACTGCTTTATTTTTTCGCTCATCTCTTTTGGAACAAAGTAATCCGCCTCGCCGTGAATAAGCAGTATCGGCTTATTTGTGTTTTTGACCGCGTTCGCGGCGGTAATGTTACGGGGGATTATCAGGTGACCGTATACAAGCGCGGAAGCTCTGATAAGCGCCCACAGAAGATTCGGGAATTTATACCAGCGCTTCGCAACATAGTAAATAATGTCCCTCGGCGAACTGAATGGGCAGTCCGCGCAAATCATTTTGACGTTATCGGGCAGATTAAGTCCCGAAGCCATGACAACGGTTGTAGCGCCCATAGAAATGCCAAAAAGGTATATAGGCTTGTCCAAGCCGAAGCGTTCGTTGGCGTACTTGATCCACGAGAGAACGTCGCGGCGTTCGCGGATTCCGTAGGTAATGGTGTGACCTCCGCTGTGAAAGTGGGCGCGCTGGTCAACAAGAATTACATTGTAGCCCTCGTTTTGAAGGAACTGTCCCATTATACTCATGTCAAAAAAAGCCGAGCCGCGGTAGCCGTGAAAGCAGATGCACAGAGGAGCGTCGTCAGACTGATGATAATACCGTCCGCTAAGCTTTAAGCCGTCGTACGAGGTTGTCTGAACACGGGTACACGGTACTTTTGACAGCTTTTTTGCCTGCTCCTTTATCCCGTTGAAAATATCCATGTCGTCCAAAAACGGCTTGACTTCTATTTCGTCGGAGTTGGGATGCGGTGAAAAAAACACATTGTAATACGCGATAAACATGCCTATAAGCGCGGCTAAAATAAGAACCGATAGAATAATAACGATAAAAATCATAAAATCATCTCCGAATTAATCCGTTCAGCATATATGAATTTTACCACGAATATGGATTTTGTGCAACAAAAAGTACGGTAAAACCCAAAGCAGGTTTTACCGTACCAATATTCGGAAGAATTATTTAAAATATTTTTCGTAGTTTTTCCAGCCGGAGGTGTGGCGCGCTAAAATTGCCGCGTCCTGTCCGTTTATTTTGCCGTCGTTGTTTACGTCGCCCACAAGCTGTAGGCGATACCATCAACAGTGTTGTAGCTCGCCTCACCGCGCGGAGGATGATCCGTCGCCTTCTGACCTGCAAACGCCGCAGGCGTACCGCTGATTTTGATGTTGTTGAGAGTCGAGCCGACCGATTCCTCGGTCTGAGCCGCGCCTGCGGATATCCCGAAAACAGGTATCGCCGCCGCAATTATCAGCAGGGATAATATAATAAACGCAATAATCGACCTTATTGCATCAATTAACCCTTTCCTGCGGTTATCATACCACAAACATGATTAAATGTCATTACCGGATTTTCAAATATCCGTGTGATCGCAATATCTCTGCTCCGCCGATGAAGCAGGGCGGCAATTATTGACATACAAAAAACCGCCATGCCGAAAACTACTTCGACATGGCAGCAGATTTTTGATGATATGAGCTTGTAGTACGGAAACGTATTACGATTTGTCTTCGGGATAGCAGAACTGATAGCCTGAGTAATAGGTCACGGTATCTGTGCTGTCAGTATTGGTAATCGGCTGAACAACGATAACCCACGCCTTTAAGCCATCGGGAGTATAACCCTTTGTTGAACTGACAATGGTTGCGCCTGAGCCTGCCTGCTGCTTAACGTTCGCAATAGCGGTCTGCTCATCAATATAGCCGTCAGAGCCATCCGAGTTGTCAGAATCATTATTATTTCCGGAGGCTGTTTCGGGATAGCAGAACTGATAGCCTGAGTAATAGGTCACGGTATCTGTACTGTCATTTTTGGTTACGGGCTGAACAACAATAACCCATGCCTTTATGCCGTCGGGGGTATAGCCCTTTGTGGAGCTGATAATGGTCGCGCCGGAGCCTGCCTGTTGCTTAACATTGGCAATAGCTGTCTGCTTGTCAATATAGCCGTCGGAATCTTCCGCTTTGCCGTCATCGGACTGTGAACTGCCGTTATCAGAGCCGCTGCTCTCGGCGGATTGCGAGTTCTGATTGTCCTGAGTCTGATTTGTGTCGCTGTTCTGTTCGTTGGGAGCGGTTGTTTTGGCAGCGGTTGTTGCGGCAACGGTCGTTGCTGCGCTGTTGGATTCTTTCTTATCCCCACCGCAGCCCGTAAGCATAGCGGCAGTTGCACTTGTGATCAAAGCGGCAAATATGATTGCCAGAGATTTTTTTATTGTCTGTTTCATAATTATCTTCCTCCATTTCAATTTGCTTTTTCAAATAAATTATATGTAACTATTCAGAGCCACCCCACAAAGATCTGATCGGTTTGACATGACAAAGCCATCTTAACCGCATGATATGGATCGAATCCGTTTTTGCGGGCGGTGCTGATGAATGACATTAAGCCCAAATATTCCTCTGCGCCGGTTCTGCTTCTGAAACAACCGCAGAC
>OMXW01000077.1 GCA_900315085.1 uncultured Eubacteriales bacterium | reverse complement strand
GGTCAGGTAAGAAGCGATTTGCTCGGCAGAGACGTCTTTCAGGAGGCGGATATCACGGGCGCGTGCGAGCCGTTTGTAAAGCACAGCTACATTGTTAAGAAAACCGAGGATTTGCCCCGAGTTTTCAAGGAGGCATTCCATATTGCCTCAACGGGACGAAAAGGCCCCGTCCTGATCGATATCCCAATGGATATCCAGGAGAATGAGATAGAGGAATTCGTTTACCCCGATAAGGTAAATATCCTCGGCTACAAGCCAAACACAAAAGGTCACGCGATCCAGGTAAAACGCGCGGTTGAGGCTATCAAGCAGAGCAAAAGACCGCTTATCGTATCGGGCGGCGGCGTGCTGCTTTCAGGCATCAAGCCTAAGTTCCAGAAGTTCGCGGACAAGACCAAAATCCCCGTGATATCAACAATGATGGGTATCGGCGTAATGCCGAGCGACCATGAGATGTATCTGGGAATGCTCGGCACCCACGGAAAGCGCGTTGCTAACCGCGCGCTACACGAGGCTGATTTGGTCATCGTTTGCGGCGCAAGACTCGGCGACAGAGCCGTAGCCGCGCCGCATCAGATGAGCGAAAACACCACCGTCATTCACATCGATATCGACCCCGCGGAAATCGGCAAAAATGTTAAGACCGAAATCCCTATCGTAGGCGATATGAAGAATGTTATGAATATGCTGATCGATGAAATCGGCGATTATCAGGTTCCCAATATGTGGCACGAAACCGTAAAGACATGGAAAAAGGAGCTTTTCAGAGTTCCTCCCGTGTTCGACGGATATGTTGAGCCGCGCACGCTGGTGAGCCACCTCAGCTCAATGCTCAGGTCAAAGGCGATTCTTGTTGCCGACGTTGGCCAGAACCAGATTTGGTGCGCCAACAATTTCAGGATCCGTGAGGGCAGATTCCTCACGACCGGCGGAATGGGTACAATGGGCTACTCAATCCCCGCGTCGGTGGGAGCAAAGTTTGCGCGTCCAAACCGCGACGTTGTCGTTGTCTGCGGCGACGGAAGCTTCCAGATGAGCATGAACGAGCTTGCCACGATCGCAGGCAACGACCTTGCAATCAAGATTATCATCATGCGCAACCACCGCCTTGGAATGGTCAGGGAGCTACAGGATAATAACTACAACAAGCGCCACAGCGCTACTATTCTTCAGGGCGATCCCGATTTCCTTAAAATCGCCGACGCTTACGGAATAGACCACGCCGAGGCAAACTCAAATGAGGAAGCCGAGGAGATAATCAAAAAGATGGTAAAATCGGACAAGCCGTTTATTCTTGTCTGCAACGTTTACCCCGACACTCCGTCAATATAATTTGTATTGCCGGCTCAGCTGCGCACTGCGCACGGGCTATGGCTTAAGAAAGCGCACGCTTTCTTGTGAGGTGAGATTATGCAGTATACATTATCAATTCTTGTTGAAAACCAGGCGGGCGTGCTCTCAAAAATCTCGGGCCTGTTCTCGCGCAGAGGGTTCAATATTGACTCTCTTGCCGTGGGAGTGACCGCCGACCCGAATGTTTCGCGCATTACAATTGTTGCCAACGGCGACGAATACGTTGTTGAGCAACTTGAAAAACAGCTCAATAAGGTGATCCCCGTAATCAAGGTAAAGCGCCTTAACGACGGCGAGTTCATCAGCCGCGAGCTGATATTAATAAAGGTTCACTGCGCGCCCTCAAAACGCGCGGAAATAATCAAAACCGCCGAAATCATGCAGGCGAAAATCGTTGACGCCGCTCCAAGCTGCGTTACGGTTGAGTATTGCGAGACCTCGAGCAGAGTAAAAACTCTGATAGACATGCTCAAGCCCTACGGGATCCGCGAAATCGTCCGCACGGGCACGATCGCAATCGACCGCGGAAATTCCGCCGTTTCGGTATAAACTTAGCTTACTGTAAAATTCATATAATAATTATGCCGCTTTGCGGCAAGGAGGAAATTTATCATGAAAGATTACAAAGAAAACATGAAAGCACCAATTTATTATCAGTCTGATTGTAACCTTGCGTTACTCGAGGGCAAGACAATTGCAATTATCGGTTACGGCAGCCAGGGCCACGCTCACGCTCTTAACCTTAAAGAGTCGGGCTGCAACGTTATTATCGGACTTTATGAGGGCAGTAAGTCTTGGGCAAAGGCTGAGGCTCAGGGCTTTGAAGTTTTCACAGCTGCGGAAGCTGCTAAAAAAGCAGACATCATTATGATTCTCATCAACGACGAGAAGCAGGCTTCAATGTATAAAAAGGACATCGCTCCCAACCTTGAAGCAGGCAACATGCTTATGTTCGCTCACGGCTTTGCAATTCACTTCGGTCAGATCGTACCTCCCGCAGACGTTGACGTTACAATGATCGCTCCCAAGGGACCGGGTCACACCGTTCGCAGCGAGTATCAGGTTGGCAAGGGTGTTCCCTGCCTCGTTGCTGTTGCTCAGGACGCTACAGGCCAGGCTAAGGATCTCGCACTCGCATACGCTCTCGGTATCGGCGGCGCAAGAGCAGGCGTTCTTGAAACAACATTCAGAACAGAAACAGAAACAGACCTCTTTGGTGAGCAGGCTGTTCTTTGCGGCGGCGTATGCGCACTTATGCAGGCAGGCTTTGAGACTCTTTGTGAGGCAGGCTACGATCCCAGAAACGCATACTTTGAGTGTATCCACGAGATGAAGCTCATCGTTGACCTCATCTATCAGTCAGGCTTTGCAGGCATGAGATATTCAATCTCCAACACTGCTGAGTACGGCGACTACATCACAGGTCCCAAGATCATCACAGAGGACACCAAGAAGGCTATGAAGAAGGTTCTCAGCGACATCCAGGACGGTTCCTTCGCTAAGGACTTCCTCCTCGACATGTCACCCGCAGGCGGTCAGGCTCACTTCCGCGCAATGAGAAAGCGCGCAGCAGAAGCTCCCGCAGAGCAGATCGGTGAGGAAGTAAGAAAGCTCTACAGCTGGTCTGACGAGGATAAGCTCATCAACAACTAATTGTTGGCGGATCGGAAAATATTACTGTAGCATCTAAATCTTTAATCATCAGATTGTAGGGTTCGGTCTTGACCGAACCGCAGAATGAGAATAGAGTTTTAGTGTTCAACCTCGGTACGGTCAAGACCGTACCCTACGGAATATTACGATAAAATTGTTACAGAATAGTAGGGGAGGCCCTTGCGGCCTCCCTTTTTACAGAGGTATTTATGGATAAAAAAATGCTGAACCGAATCAACGAGCTTGCAAAAAAGAAAAAGACCGTCGGACTGACGGACGCTGAGCAAAAGGAGCAAAAACAGCTCTATAAAATCTACCTCGGTGAAATCCGTCAGCAGTTTTCCGCAACGCTCGATAACGTAAGCGTTAAGGAAAAGGACGGCACGGTTTTGCCGTTTAAGCAGGCGTATAAGCATAAAGATGAAAAATAAACTGTAGGGGCGACCATTGGTCGCCTAATGGCGTGAGCAAATGCTTTCCCCTTAATAAATAACCGCCCAACGGCGATTGGACGGTTATTAAATATTCATACCATTATTCTGTCAATTGCAAAATGCGGTTGGCAGTTTTTTAGTATTTCATCCTGAGCAAACGCGAGGTGTATAGCACGCAGATAACGCAAACTCCGGTGTCCGCAAGCACGGACATCCACATCGCGGCAAGTCCCAGCGCGGCGAGGATGATTACCGCAGCTTTAACGGCAAGCGCGAACGTGATATTGGTTTTTACCGTGTTGATTACCTTGCGCGCGATTTTAATCGCCGTGGGCAGGTGTTCAAGGTTTCCCGAGGACAGCACCATGTCGCTCGCCTCAATGGCCGCCTCGCTGCCAAGTCCCATAGCCGCTCCGCAGTCGCTTGCGCTGAGCACGGGCGCGTCGTTTATTCCGTCGCCCACAAAGCACACAGCCTTGCTCTGTGCTTTAAGCCGTTCAATCTCGCTGAGCTTTTCGGATGGCATAAGTCCTGCCTTGCAGTCAGTCAGTTCAAGCTGAGATGCCGTTCTTTCGGCGTTCAACTTTGAGTCGCCAGTCAGCATCACAGCGTTTTTAACACCGAGAGATTTTAGCGATTCAATCACGCCTTTCGCTTCCTTGCGAACGGTGTCGCTTACCCAAACCGCCCCTATAAGCTTATTATCGTAAACCAAAAATACGTTTGCGTCTTTGAGCTTTTCGGGGATTTCTCCGTTTACAAATTTATCGTTGCCGCAGCAGAGCTTTTTGCCCTTGTACCGCGCCGAAATTCCGCAGCCCGCTACCTCGGCGTACTCGCTCAGCTCAATATCTCCGCCGTCCGCGTAACGCTTGATTGCTGCGGCAACAGGGTGAGAGGAATACTTTTCACACGCGGCGGCAAGCTTAATTATCTCTTGCTCGGAGAAGTCGGAGCAGGTGAAAATCTTCTCGATTTTCAGCTCGCCCGTTGTGAGCGTGCCTGTTTTATCAAACGCGAACGAGTCGGCATTTGCGAGTGCTTCAAGGTACTTTCCGCCCTTGATCAGCACACCGTGGCGGGAAGCCGAGCCGATTCCGGCGTAGTAGGAGAGGGGCACTGAGATAACGATCGCGCACGGACAAGAAGCAACAAGCACGGTAAGTCCGCGGTAGATCCATTCGTTAAAGCTGCCCAAGCCCGCAAGCGGAGGGATAACCGCAATAAGCAGGGCAATCGCGATTACGATCGGAGTATAGATTGACGCGAACCGCGAAATCAGCTTTTCGTTGCTGCCCTTTTGCGCGGCGGCGTCCTCAACAAGCTTCAAAATCCTTGTGGCGGTGCTGTCGCTGAATTCCTTTGTTGTGACGAGCTTCAGCACGCGCTCGCCGTTTATCGCGCCGCTCATTACCTCGCTGCCGTCGCTTACGTCAATCGGCACGCTTTCGCCGGTCAGCGCGGAGTTATCAATCGTTGAGTAGCTGTCTTTTACAACGCCGTCAAGCGGAACTCTTTCGTGCGGCTTTACTATTATTTCTGTTCCTGCCGCAACGCTTTCTGCGGCAACGGTTTCCTCGTGACCGTGATGGATTATCGTCGCGGTGTCGGGGCGGATTTTTGAAAGCTTTTCAATGTCGCGCCGAGAGCTGTCAACCGCGATGTCCTCAATAAACTCGCCTATTGCGAACAGTATTGAAACCATCGCGCCCTCTACAAATTCGCCGAGGCAGAATGCCGCTATAACCGCGATAGTCATAAGCGTAGATTCGTCAATGCGCAGCTTTATCAAGTTCTTGAAGCCGTGATAAAAGGTTTCGTAGCCCGAAAGCAGGGCGGCAGCGGCTGCAAGACCAAAAACGATCCAATGCGTGCTTTCGGTTTTAACAGTCAAATGCAGTGCAAGCGCCGCAATTCCGAGCGCGACGGATACGGCAAGCAGCACTTTTTCAAGCTTACCGCTCTCGCCGTGATGGTGCTCGTGAGCTTCGGCGTTGTCGTCAACAACATGGACGCCGTCCTCAATGCTGTCGCAAATCTCCTGCAGCTCGGTTACAACATCGGCTTTGTCGGAATAGAAGTTAAGTTTTTTTGTGGCAAAGTTAAAGCTGACGTTTTCATAGCCCTCGGTCTGCGCTATTTTATCTTCAATTTTCCCCGCGCAGTGGGCGCAGTTCAGGTTTTCAAGTGTGCATGTGTATTTCATAGAATCACTCCAGAACGTGGTCGAGTCCCATCTCAATTATTTTCTTTACATGGTCGTCGTCCAGCGCGTAATAAATCTGCTTGCCCTCGCGGCGAACGCGCACAAGCTTGTTCTGGCGCAGAACGCGGAGCTGGTGCGAAATCGTGCTCTGCTCCATTTTCAGCCCCTCGGCAATCTCCATAACGGGCAGTTCGCCGTCTGACAGCGCGTACATAATGCGCAGCCGCGTTGAATCGCCGAACACCTTGAAAAGGTCTGCAAGCTCAAAAATAAGCTCGGAGTCGGGCATTGTTTCAAAAGAAAGATTTTTGTCCATATTATCATTCCTGTTTGTTATATATTTGAACATATGAATATGTGTTCACTTGTTAGTTTTAATATACCACCATTAAATGAAAAAGTCAACAAGTTTTTTGAAATCAATTGACTTTTGGGTGATTATATTTATAATATAATTAAGCACCTAAAGTGCAAAAAAGGAGATGAAGTGTATGAATTGCCCAAATTGCGGCGCACCAAACAGAGAAGGCGTAGGCTATTGTCAGCACTGCGGAACACCTTTGGCTCAGAGTCAGCCTCAGCAGAATTATCAGCAGCCATATCAGCCAAACCAAAACAACCAACCCTATACAAATCCGTACGCCAATCAGTACAATCAGCCTTATCAGCCTCCGCAAAACAGCCTTGCTAATGATAAGTACAACGGTCATCCGATGGGATGGTACAAGTTCATGATTTACTTTTCGCTGTTTGCAGGAGCCGTGCTGAACTTAATCAGCGGAATTATCACCATGACGGGCGCGCATTACGGCACGTACAAAAATATGGTATATACCTATGTGAAATCCTTAAAAACTATCGATCTTATTTTCGGTATTGTTTTCATTCTGATTGCCGCTTACGCAATTATTACACGCTTCCAGCTTTCGGGACTCAAAAAATCAGGTCCTCCCATGCTTTACTCACTTTATATTATTGGCATGATCGTCAATATTGCGTATGTAGTTGCTGTTGCGGCAGCAGTCAGCAAATTCAGCATTAAGTTTACCCAGGTTACAAGCATAAGCAGTCTGGCAAGTTCATTGACCGTATCGGCTGTTTTCCTTGTTATCAATATAATCTATTTTGGCAAGCGCAAGGATATTTTTGTAAATTAAAAAAAGGATACTCTTAAAAAAGTAGGGTAGCCCCTTGCGGGCTACCCATAATTGTAAACAAACGCTTCGGTTGACCGCAAGGGTCAACCCTACT
>OMXW01000074.1 GCA_900315085.1 uncultured Eubacteriales bacterium | reverse complement strand
GGATGGATAAACGTCTTTCATGTCGTCCACTCCAAGGTCAGGAAAAACTGCTCGTACGCGTCGTCCCAGCCCTCAATTCCGTTAACTCCGCCGCCGTTTACGCTGCGCAGCTTTGCGTCGTTTGCCGTCATTCCTACCGTAAACAGCTCACCCGCGGTAATATTGTAGCCTAAGCTTTGGCACAGCGCGCAGAATTCCTCAACAGGGTCGTCGCTATGCTTTGTTTTTATTAGTTGTGCTTTCAGTTCGCTGTCCTGCTTTGCGGCGGAAAGCAGCCTGTCAAGCTCCTGCTCAATCATAAATATACCCCTTTAATAAAATAAGGAACGATAAACTCGTTCCTTGTTTTAGTGTTCAGTCTTTGGAATAGATTACTCGATTGCGCTCTCGAGGTACTCCATGAGCTCCTCGTCGTCCTTTTTTTGCTTATCCTTAACAAACAAAAACGCTGTGACAGCCGCAGAAATAGCTGCAACCAGAGAAACTATACCGATAATCCAAAAGAACTTATTGTTTTTCATACGACTTCCTCCAATTGAAGTAAAATAATTTAGCGAAAAAATATGCTATTACATATATATTCTAAACATATTTTACCCAAAAGTCAATAGAAAACGCAATAGAAAAACAAAAAAAGCAGAGAAAACTCTGCTTTTAAGGTTATACATATTTTTCTTACGCGGAAGCATTAAGACGCTTAGCGAGAGAAGACTTGCTTCTTGCCGCTGTATTCTTGTGAAGAATACCCTTTGCTGTTGCCTGGTCGATCTTCTTGATAGCAAGACGAACTGCCTCTGTTTTGTTGTCAGCGTTAGTGTCTACAGCGTAGTAAGCTTTTTTGATAGCGGTCTTGAGAGCTGACTTGGCAGCCTTGTTGCGAGCTGTTTTTGTAGCGATAACCTTAACGCGCTTCTTTGCAGATTTAATGTTTGGCATTGTCCCACCTCCTTAAAATATCAGTCATATGGATAATATGATAGCATAAAAGTCGCTGAAAATCAAGCTTTTTTTCAAAAAAAGCAAAAATTTTTATGGCGCATAAAAAGCGCAACAATATATAGTGTTTTGCGGTATATACTAATCTATATGCAGATCAGTTTTCGGTGTTTTCTTCCTCTTTATCGGATTCGTCCTTATTTTGCTCCGCCTGTTTTTTCTTGATTCTGTACCATACGCCGATTGTTGAAAACAGAATAACAGTCAGAACCGCGCGGAAAATAAACCCTACCGTTCCGTCAAAAACCGGAAGCTTTCCAAACGCGCGCAGACCGTACCACACCGCCATAAAAACAAAGAATACGGACAGCATATATCCGACCGCGCCCTGCTTCCTGCCTATGATAAAGGTCAAAACAGCAAGAACAGCCCAAAGAACGACCGCCCCGTACTGCAGAAAATCCGTCATTTGATCACGCTCCCTTACATACCCTTTGGTTTCAATATTTAATATATCCCTGACAGGTCGTAAAGTCAAGCCAAATATGATGAAATGATGAAAGTTTAACTAATTGGAAAATATTTTCAAGAAAACTCTTGACTTTTACTGACTTTGGGGTTATATTATTGATAAAGCAGTTAGCACTCTAACACTGAGAGTGCTAAACCTCAGAACAGAGAGGTGATGGTATGGAACCGGCTGCAAGAAAAAAACAGATACTTTCCGCTATTGTTGAAAGCTATATCAGCACAGGCGAGCCTGTCGGCTCAAAAACGCTGATTAACGAGGCAGGCTTAAAGGTTTCTTCGGCAACCGTGCGAAATGATATGGCGGAGCTTACCGAACGCGGCTACATTGTTCAGCCGCACACCTCGGCGGGACGAATCCCCACACAGCTCGGCTACCGCTACTACGTTGACAACGCGCTTGAAGTAAAGCCCGTTACGCAGCGCGGCAGGGAGTACATCATCGACACTCTGTCGCAGAACGCCGATTCTCCCGAAACCCTGCTTCAAAACGCGGCAAATCTTTTGTCGCAGCTAACCGACTGCGTGGCGTTTTCAACAACGCCTTCGGGCGATGAAAGCAGGATCCGCAAAATAAGCTTTGTCCCTACCGGAGCGCACGCCGCTATGGCGGTTGTGATAGTTTCAAACGGAATAATAAAAACAAAGCTGTTCAGATGCGAGTTCCTGATAACTCCCGAAATTCTCGGAGTTTTTGACAAGGCGCTCAACGATGTGTTCGCGGGCGTAAGGCTCAGCTCAATCAACCGTCCGTTTATTCAAACAGCGGCGGCGGGCTTCGGAGAGCTTTCGCTGCTTATGCCGTCGGCGCTTATGGCGGTCAAGGACGCGTCGGAGCTTGCGCGGGAGGTCAGTGTTTATCACGGCGGACTCGGCAGACTATTCGGCGAGGCTCAGGCGGACAGAATTCTGGAGTTTTTGCAGAATCAGCACGATCTGGCGGCAACGCTGGAACGGCTTCCGCTCACGACCGCGGTAACAATAGGCAAGGAAAACAGCCGCGTAGAGCTTGCTTACAGCTCGGTGGTTTCATCGCGGTACCGTATAGACGGCAACCCGTCGGGAGTGATCGCGGCAATCGGGCCGCTCAGAATGGATTACGCAAGAATGCTTTCGGTAACCGACTGCATCGGCGAATGTGTGAGCGAGCTGCTCAATGAAATGATTGAATATTAACCTTAAAGGAGGATATAGAATGTCCAAGAAAAAGGAAAAGGCAGAGGAAACCAAAGCCGCAGAGGAAACAACTCAGGCAGCCGAGGAAGCTGCTGCAGAGCCTGAGCAGGACGAAAACGAGGCAAAAATAAAGTCGCTTGAGGACGAGATAGCGGCAGGCAAGGACAAATATATGAGACTTGCCGCCGAGTATGAAAACTACCGCAAGCGCACCGCAAACGAAAAGCTTTCAATTTATGACGACGCAACGGCAAAGGCGGTAACGGAAATTCTGCCGGTAGCCGACAGCGTAAGAATGGCGCTTGAAAACTTAAAGGACGCCGACCCGGAAATAATCAAGGGAATCGAGCTTATTTCAAATCAGCTCCAAAAGAGCTTTGAAAAGCTGAAAATCGAGTCCTACGGCGCGCCGGGCGACGAGTTCGATCCCAACCTGCACAACGCGGTTTCAATGGTGGACAGCGAGGAATACAAGTCAAATCAGATCGCTAACGTGTTCCAGACCGGATACAAAATCGGCGACAAAATCATCCGCCACGCAATGGTACAGGTAGTTAACTAATCATCAATAACTTTTATATAAACAATTATATTATTAACGGAGGAATAAATTATGGCTAAGACAATCGGTATAGATTTAGGTACAACAAACTCATGTGTAGCAGTTATCGAGGGCGGCGAGCCCGTAGTTATCGCAAACGCTGAAGGCTCAAGAACAACACCTTCCGTAGTAGCGTTCTCAAAGGACGGCGAAAGAATGGTAGGTCAGGTCGCAAAGCGTCAGGCTATCACCAACCCCGACCGCACGGTTTCTTCAATCAAAAGAGAAATGGGCTCGGCTTATAAGGTAACGATCGACGGCAAGAGCTACACTCCCCAGGAAATCTCGGCAATGATCCTTTCAAAGCTCAAGGCTGACGCTGAGGCTTATCTCGGCGAAACAGTAACACAGGCGGTTATCACAGTTCCCGCATACTTCACCGACGCACAGCGTCAGGCTACAAAGGACGCAGGTAAAATCGCAGGTCTTGACGTTAAGAGAATCATCAACGAGCCTACAGCGGCTGCTCTTTCATACGGCGTAGACAAGGAAAACGACCAGAAGGTTATGGTATACGACCTCGGCGGTGGCACATTCGACGTAAGTATCATCGAAATGGGCGACGGCGTTCAGGAAGTACTTGCAACAGCAGGTAACAACCGTCTCGGCGGCGACGACTTCGACAAGCGCATCATCGACTGGATGGTTTCATCATTCAAGACAGAAACAGGTATTGACCTTTCAAGCGATAAAATGGCTATGCAGCGTCTTAAAGAGGCTGCGGAGAAGGCAAAGATCGAGCTTTCCGGCGTAACGACCTCATCAATCAACCTTCCCTTCATCACAGCTGACCAGACAGGTCCTAAGCACCTTGACCTCACTCTCACAAGAGCTAAGTTCAACGAGCTTACCTCAGACCTCGTAGAAGCTACAATGGGACCCGTTCGTTCCGCTCTCTCAGACTCAGGTCTGCAGATCGGTCAGATCGACAAGGTTCTCATGGTAGGCGGTTCTTCAAGAATCCCCGCTGTTCAGGAGGCTGTTCAGAAGCTTATCGGCAAGGAACCGTTCAAGGGCATCAACCCCGACGAGTGCGTTGCGATCGGCGCTTCAATCCAGGCAGGCGTTCTCGGCGGCGAGGTAGACGGACTTCTTCTCCTCGACGTTACTCCGCTTTCACTCGGCGTTGAAACAATGGGCGGCGTAATGACAAAGATCATCGACAGAAACACAACTATCCCCACAAAGAAGAGCCAGATTTTCTCAACTGCAGCAGACAACCAGACTCAGGTTGAGATCAACGTTCTCCAGGGTGAGCGTGAATTCGCCCGCGACAACAAGCAGCTCGGTCTGTTCGCTCTCACAGGAATCGCTCCCGCAATGCGCGGCATTCCGCAGATCGAGGTAACCTTCGATATCGACGCAAACGGTATCGTTAACGTATCCGCAAAGGACCTCGGCACAGGCAAGGAGCAGAAGATCACAATTTCTTCCTCAACAAACATGAGCAAGGAAGATATCGACAAGGCTGTTAAGGACGCTGAGCAGTACGCCGCAGAGGACAAAAAGCGCCGTGAAGAGGTTGACGCTAAGAACGAAGCCGAGAACCTCGCATATCAGGCAGAAAAGCTTGTTAACGAAAACGGTGACAAGCTCGCTGACGAAGACAAGAACACTATCAACACAAAGGCTTCCGCTCTTAAGGACGCTATCGCAAAGAACGATATCAGCCTTATGAACGCTGCCAAGGACGACCTGCAGAAGAGCCTCTACGAGATTTCTGCTAAGCTTTATCAGCAGGCAGCTCCCCAGGGCAATCCCCAGCAGGGCGCACCCGACATGGGCGCTAACCCCGGAGCAGGCAATCCTCAGAACAACGGCGGTCCCGACGTTTACGACGCGGACTTCACCGACGTTGACGGAAACTAATAAAATTAACTTAATTATAATGCAGAAAGGAGCTGCCAAACACAGCTCCTTTTGGCACATTACTGACTGTGTAAATTGCAAAACAACGTCTTTTGACGGCGAAGCAGTTATTTGATTATATATAGGAACAGTATTCTGAAAATACGTAATGGCGCACCCATGTGTGCGCCATAGGACGGGGAAAATAACTATGTTTTTACAGGTGCAATCGGGCGTGAAAAAACGTCGGTTCAAGGGCGAACACGCAGGTTCGCCCCTACGAAGTTTCAGACAGCAATATTGTTTCCCGAGTTGACAACATTGCCCTGACAGGGGTAATTCCCTACATTTAATTTGTTGTTCTGCAACATTTAACCGGAGGACAGACAATGGCAGAAAAAAGAGATTATTACGAGGTGCTTGGCGTCAGCAAGGGCGCGAGCGACGATGAGATAAAAAAAGCGTATCGTCAGAGCGCTAAAAAATACCACCCTGACCTTCACCCCGGAGACAAGGACTGCGAGGAAAAGTTCAAGGAGGTAAACGAGGCTTACGAGGTGCTCTCGGATTCCGAGAAAAAGGCGCGCTATGACCAGTTCGGTCACGCGGGAGTCGATCCCAACTTCGGCGCGGGCGCAGGCGGCGGAAGTCCGTTTGGCGGCGGCATAGACATCGACGATATTTTCTCGAGCTTCTTCGGCGGCTTCGGCGGCAGACGCTCGGGCAACGCAAACGCGCCAATGCGCGGCAGCGACGTTGAAACAAGCGTAACAATAAGCTTTGAAGAAGCGGCAAAGGGCTGCAACAAAACCGTAAAATACACCTGCGTTTCAGCCTGCGAGGACTGCCACGGCACAGGCGCGCAGCCGGGTACACACCCCAAAACCTGTTCGGCGTGCGGCGGCTCGGGACGCGTAACCATTAATCAGAGAACCCCCTTTGGCGTGGTGCAGACGCAGCGTTCCTGCGACGCGTGCCACGGCAAGGGCAAAATAATAGATTCTCCGTGCCGCAAGTGTAACGGCTCGGGCAGACAGCGCAAGGAGCGCAGCGTTGAAATCTCAATTCCCGCAGGTATCCGCGACCAGCAGATCCTCAACGTAGGCGGTCACGGCAACGCAGGTCATAACAACGGCCCCGCGGGAGATCTGCACGTTTACATCAACGTAAAATCACACAGCATATTTGAGCGCAGAGGCGACGACGTCTGGTGCGATATGCCGATAACCTTCTCTCAGGCGGTGCTCGGCGCAGAGGTAACCGTGCCCACCCTCGACGGCAAGGTCAAGTATCCTATTCACGAGGGCACTCAGCCAAACGATGTATTCAAGCTCAAGGGCAGGGGTATCACCCACCTCGGCGGACGCGGCAAGGGCGACCAGTATGTAAGAGTAGTTGTGGAAATCCCAAAGAGCCTCAGCAACAAGCAAAAGGAAATGATTCGCCAGTTTGAGAACTCCACAAGCGAAAAGAACTACGCAAAGCGCAGAAGCTTCTTTGACAAGCTGAAAAAAATGTTTAACGATTAATTGCTGAATGTTATGAATAATTGGACTGAAATTAAAATCGCGGTAAACTCCGCTGATATCGACAGGGCAAGCGACATAGCGAACGTTGTTGTGCCCTACGGAATATATATCGAGGACTACAGAAATCTGGAGCAGATAGTCGATGACATCGCCCACATAGACTTGATCGACGAGGATTTGCTCCAAAAGGACAGAAGCAAGGCTTTTGTACATATTTATCTTGAGCCGGACGTATCGCCGTCCGAAGCGGTTCAGTTTTTGAGCGAACGCTACAACAGCGAGGGAATCGAGCACACAATCGAGCTTCTTAACTGCGCCGAGGAGGACTGGCGCAACAACTGGAAGAAGTATTACAAGCCGCTCGCGGTAGGCAAAAATTTGATGATTGTGCCGAGCTGGTACGAAAACTACGACACGGGCGGAAGACTGGCGCTCACGATCGACCCCGGACTTGCGTTCGGCACGGGCGGTCATGAAACAACA
>OMXW01000023.1 GCA_900315085.1 uncultured Eubacteriales bacterium | reverse complement strand
CTGCCCGTGTTGTAGTCGAGCGCGCCCGTGGGTTCGTCGCAGAGCAGAAGTCCCGGACGCTTTGCGAGAGCACGCGCAATTGAAACTCTCTGCTGTTCGCCGCCCGATAGCTGCGCAGGAAAGTTATCTTTTCGGTCGAGCAATCCCACGCTTTCGAGCGCTTTTTCACTGTCAATCGGATTTTTGCAAATTTGGGTTGCAAGCTCAACGTTTTCCTTTGCGGTCAGGTTCTGAACCAAATTATAAAACTGAAAAACAAAGCCTATATCAAAGCGGCGGTACTCGATCAGCTGTCTGTCGGTGTAGCTGCTGATGTCCTTTCCGCGCACCAATATTTCGCCCTCGCTGCAGTTGTCCATTCCGCCGAGGATATTGAGCACCGTTGTTTTTCCCGCGCCGGAAGCGCCCACAACAACGGCAAACTCGCCTTCTTCTATTGAAAACGAGATTCCGTCAACGGCGTTTATGGTGACCTCGCCCATTTTATATCTTTTGTAAACATTTTTAAATTCAACCAAGCTCATAATATCCTCCGTGGATTATTGGTAAGTATACTCGCAGACCTGTTTTATTTTTTCGCGCAGAGCGAGAAAATCGGCAAATGCCTCGGGTTTTCGGCGCGGGTCGCGGAGTACCGCGGCAGGGTGAAGCATAGCCATCATCAGCACGCCGTTTTTCTCAAACCACACGCCGTGCTCACGGGTGATCCTGAGGTCGGGCTTAATGATTTTGCAGGCGGCGATCCTTCCCAGGCAGACTATGATTTTGGGGCGGATAAGCGCAACCTGATTGCGCAGCCAGTTTATGCACAAATCCTGTTCCTCGGGCTTTGGGTCGCGGTTGTGCGGAGGGCGGCATTTTACGATATTGGCGATGTAAATATTGGCGTTTCGGTCGAGGTCTACGGCGCAGAGCATTTTGTCGAGCAGGATCCCTGCGCGGCCTACAAACGGCTCGCCCTGCAAATCCTCGTTTTCACCGGGGCCTTCTCCGATAAACATTACCTCTGACTGCGGATTGCCCACTCCTACAACAACATTGTGGCGCGTTTTGCATAGTCCGCATTTTTCACAGCCGTTACATGCCACTGTGAGCTCTTCCCAATTTCGGTACATTTTTTCACCCTCAAAACAACAAATTTCTTTTATACGGTTGAAAATATTGATTATTCGTAGTAAAATAATACTAATAGCCCGTGATATCACGGGAAAATTATGAATGGTGGTATTACATTATGAAAATTATGGTAGAAACCTCTGCTCATCACGTTCACGTTTGCAGAGAAACACTCGACGTTCTTTACGGCAAGGATTATCAGCTTACTAACAAAAAGGATCTTTCTCAGCCCGGTCAGTTTGCCTGCGTTGAAAAAGTAACCGTTGTAGGCCCCAGAGGCGAAATGAATATGTCGATTCTCGGCCCCGAAAGACCCGAGGATCAGGTTGAGGTCAGCCTTACAGACGCAAGAAAGCTCGGTCTTACGGCTCCCATCAGAGAGTCAGGCAATGTTGCAGGAACTCCCGGCTGCAAGCTCGTCGGCCCCAACGGTGAGGTTGAGATCGCTCAGGGCGTTATTGCCGCTCAGAGACATATCCACTTTGACCCCAAGACTGCCGAGGAGAACGGCTTTAAGGACAAGCAGATCGTTTCCGTTAAGGTTGGCGAAGGCACAGGCAGAGAGACAGTTTTCGGCGACGTTGTTGTTCGCGTAAGCCCCAAATACGCTCCCGCTATGCACATTGATACCGACGAGTCAAACGCTGCAGGTCTTGCAGGAACCGTTGACGGCGAGATTATCGTTTAATAGATTTATACTAATATTCAGGGCGGCTCAGTGAGCCGCCTTTTTTATTCAATTCCTTCGAGGAAGGTGTATACGAAATCCTTGAAGATTTCTCCCCATGCTTTTTCGTTGTGGCAGTATTCGAGCATTATTACCTCGTTCATCTCTTCGTACGGATAACCGAGGGCTAACAGCATGTCGTAAATAAGCTCGGTGCTGAAATAGATTTTCTTTTCCATGTCGTCGCCACCTCCCGTGTAGATGTAGAGGTACGGCATATCGTCGCGGAGCTTGCTGCTTATCCAGCTTGACCATGACTCGGCGGAATAGAGCAGGAATGCGGGAGAAAACGCGCCGATCACACTGAACAGGTCGGGGTGCTCAAGTCCTGCAAAAAAGCTTTGCAGACCGCCCGAGGAGCTTCCGCAGAACGCGGTGTACTCCTTACCAAGCTTTACTGGGTGATGCTCCTCAACGTAGGGCATTACGGTATTTACAACAAATCTGTCAAATTCTTCTCCGAGCGGAGTGAAGGTATCGTCAAGCAATTCGGGGCTGATCACCTCGCCGATTGACGCCGGGGTGAGCTCACTGTCGCGGTGCTGTCCGCCGTGGTCGATTCCCACAATGATTACGCCTTTTCCCTGAGACGCAAAGCTGTCGGCAGTTTCAATTACGTTCCAGCAGCCCCACGGACATTCTCCCTCAATGAAAAGCGATTGACCGTCGGTCATGTATATTACGGGCATTTTTTCGCCCTCGTTGTGCTCGGGTACATATATTCTGACGCGCTTAGGCGGTGTTTTTGGATACGGAAAATGCACGGTGTGTAGCTTTGCCTCAATTTTCATATTTTTCATCCTTTCGGGATTTTTCTTTCTCATATTATCTCACAAAATGAATTCGGTTTCAACCGTATATATGCGAAAAATTTGCCAATACTGAATTCAGAGGTGATTTTATGAACGATATTGAGATGCTCAACCGCATACTGCAAAACGCGGAGATGGGTTGTCAGGGCATTACAAGTATTAGGAAACGCACAAAAAAGAAGGCTGTTGACCATGTGCTGTGCAATCAGCTTGCGAGGTACGGAAAAATTTACAGCGCGGCTAACAGTATGCTGAGAAGCCGGGGCGCGGAAGTAAGACACATCAACCCAGTTGCGAAGGCTATGACGAGGATTGCCGCAATGCGCGATTTACAGCGCGACGCATCGTCCTCGCATATTGCCGAGATGATGATCAAGGGCAACACGATGGGCGTTAACAAGATGGTTCAGCATTTGCGCGAATACGACAGAACGAACACAAACATAACATTGCTCGCCAAAAAAATGCTCGACACCGAGGAGGAGCATATCAGGGAGCTCAGGGCTTTTATTTAAAACAGAAAGGACGCCGCGAAAAAACGGCGTCCTAAATTATTATACTTTATTATTCTTTGTCACTGGGGCCTGCGGCTACAAGCGCCTTGCCTGCCTCGTTTGACTCATATTTCTTAAAGTTCTTGATGAATCTTGCGGCAAGATCCTTTGCCTTTTCATCCCACTGGGCTGGATTTGCATAGGTATCTCTGGGATCGAGGATAGCAGTATCAACGCCCGGAAGCTCGGTGGGAACCTCAAAGCCAAAGTAAGGAATTGTCTTTGTGGGCGCGTTCTTGATGTCACCGTTGAGGATTGCGTCAATGATACCGCGGGTATCCTTGATTGTGATTCTCTTGCCTGTACCGTTCCAGCCGGTGTTTACAAGATATGCCTTTGCGCCGCTCTTTTCCATTCTCTTTACAAGCTCCTCGGCATACTTTGTGGGGTGAAGCTCAAGGAACGCCTGACCGAAGCAAGCTGAGAATGTGGGAGTAGGCTCGGTAATTCCGCGCTCTGTTCCGGCAAGCTTTGCTGTAAATCCGGAGAGGAAGTAGTACTGAGTCTGCTCGGGAGTAAGGATTGAAACGGGAGGCAGAACGCCGAATGCATCCGCTGAAAGGAAGATTACGTTTTCTGCAGCAGGACCTGCGGAAATTCCGTTTACGTTTTTAACGATCTTCTCAATATGCTCAATCGGATAAGATACACGGGTGTTCTCTGTAACGCTCTTGTCTGCAAAGTCGATTTTGCCGTCCTTGTCAACAGTTACGTTTTCAAGCAGCGCGTCTCTCTTGATAGCGTTGTAGATATCGGGCTCCGACTCCTTGTCAAGACCGATTACCTTTGCGTAGCAGCCGCCCTCAAAGTTAAATACGCCGTTGTCGTCCCAGCCGTGCTCGTCGTCGCCGATAAGCAGTCTTTTGGGATCGGTTGAAAGGGTGGTTTTGCCTGTACCGGAAAGTCCGAAGAAAATAGCGGTGTTTTCACCGTTCATATCTGTGTTTGCAGAGCAGTGCATTGAAGCGATTCCCTGCAGGGGGAGATAGTAGTTCATCATTGAGAACAAGCCTTTTTTCATCTCGCCGCCGTACCATGTGTTAAGAATAACCTGCTCACGGCTCTTAACGTTAAAGAGCGCGGCTGTTTCGGAATTGAGGCCAAGCTCCTTGTAATTTTCTACCTTAGCCTTTGAAGCGTTGTAGCAGATAAAGTCAGGAACAAAGTTTTCTTCCTCTTCCTTGGTGGGCTTGATGAACATATTTCTGATAAAGTGAGCCTGCCATGCAACCTCAACGATAAAACGAACGGACATACGAGTGTCCTTGTTTGCGCCGCAGAAGCAGTCAACAACATAAAGCTTCTTGCCTGAAAGCTCGTCGATCGCGAGCTTTTTGCACTCTGCCCATGTAGCCTCGGAAGCGGGGTGGTTATCGTTGGGATATTCGGGAGTTGTCCACCAAACGGTGTCCTTTGAAACGTCGTCCATTACGATGAACTTATCCTTAGGCGAACGACCTGTATAGATACCCGTCATAACGTTGACAGCACCCAGCTCGGTGAGCTGTCCCTTGTCATAGCCCTCCAGAGCAGGATTTGTTTCATCCTCAAAAAGCTGCTCATATGAAGGATTGTAAATAATCTCTTTTACATCTTTAATGCCGTATTGTGTTAAATCCGGTTTTGCCATATAAATTCCTCTTTCTATGTGAATTTTTACCAAGTACTAATATACCATAGTCAAAGGGCGGTTGTCAATATTGCCGTGTTGACAAATTAACTGTCAAAAATGCAATTTTTTCAGCAATAAAATGCAAATATTCCCCAAAAGAACAAAATAATCACGTTAAATAACGCAAAATTTGAAGTTGTACATTACCGATTCCTGCAAATCCCACCCCAATACTCTTTTTGTTACAAATACCGATTGACGAAAGCGGGGATAGATGATAAAATTAAAGGCAGCACTGACGGTTTCGGAGGAAAAAGTATGCGAACAAAAATCACTTCACTGCTGTTGCTCTGCGTAATAGTTATGCTTTGTGCCGCGGGCTGCTCGGATGACAACAATTCCGAGATTGTCGGAAAATGGGTTCCGTCAACCGTTTCACTCGGCAGCAGCACAGTGTCCTACAGCGACATTGTCAAAGAGGGCAAGGAATTCAGCATGACCTTTGAAAGCAACGGAAAATGCAAGCTTATTCTCGGCGGAATTGAAAACTACGGTGAGTTCACATTTAACGAGACCTCTGTGGACGTCACCTACGGCGGCCAGAGTCTTAAGCTTGACTACAATCAGGGAATTCTGACGCTCACGCTCAATTACCACAACGAGTCGACCTCGTACATGTTCACAAAGGTGACCGAATAATTTCCACAGCAAAAAACATCGCCTGTTTTGGGCGATGTTTTTATTTTTTTATGAGCGGACAGTCGGGGTCGGGCAGATCGTAACGTCCCGTGCGCGCGTAGGTTACGCACTTTGCGCCGCCGCGGCAGGCTTCGGCGTATTTGCAGTCGGCACACTCCTTTGGAATGGGGCAGGCGCGCAGATCGTGCATTATCTGACTGTCGCGGTACAGTTCGAGCAAACTGTTGTCGCGCACATTTCCGAGCGTCAGCGGCAGTCTGCGGCACGGCATTACCGTTCCGTCAGCGAGCAGGATCAGCAGCGAATCGCCCGCCGAGCATCTGTATATATTCTTGTTTTTGCAGGGAATGAACTGCAGCGAACGGCCGCAGAATACTCTCCCCTGTCTGTTAAGCCGAGCGGCGGTTTTAATCAGGCTGTGAAACTGCGAGCTGTCAAGAGATAGGTTTTTGGTATCCTCATTCTTTGGGATTATTACTCTGTCGAACCACAGCTTATCCGCGCTCAGGCTTTCGCAGCAGCGCGCAAGCTTTTTAAGCTCGCGGTAGTTTCCGCTTTGGGCTGTAAACGAAATACTTGTAAACAATCCCTGAGATTTCAGCGCGTTTATTCCGCGGACAGCCTTGTCAAAGCTGCCGCTGCCCCGAATTTCATCGTGAGTTTTTTCGCAGCCGTCAAGGCTTACCTGAACATAGCTTACTCGGCATGCACGGAACAGTCTTGCTTCGCGCGGACTGATAAGCGTTCCGTTTGTGAGAACTCCCGTTGAGATGTTCCGCTCTTTTGCCTGTTTTAGCAGCCAGAACAAATCGGGGTGCGTCAGCGGCTCGCCGCCCGTAATATTGAGCTGACCTTTGCGGTTGTACGTCCGCAAAAGCTCGGTGAATTGGTCGAGCACGCGCTCCATATCCGCGCGCGTTTCAAACGACGAGTAGTCGTCCTGATAGCAGTGTTTGCAGCGCAGATTGCAGCGGTGGGTTATGTGCCACTGCAGCGTAAATACGCCGTTGTATTTTTCCGCCATGGCTTAGAACGACGAGCTTCCGCCGCTGCCGCAGCTTGAACAACTTGAGCCGCTTGAGCAGCTTGAACAGCTTGAACCGCTTGAGCAACTTGAGCCGCTTGAACAACTTGAACCGCTTGAACAGCTCGAACAGCTTGAGCCTGAGGAATACGATACCCTCGGCGGTCTGTGGTCTACGGTTTTGTCTACGTATTGAAGCGCGAGGATCTGATTTACCCTGCCCTTTGTTTTCAGCTTGACTCCAACGGTATCCCTCGCGTTTTTGACGAGCGGATTGAAGCCTGCCGAAAAAGCGATTGCCAGCGCGATTATTACACCGAGCATTGAGGCGATTACAATGTAGCCCGCGATTTTCATAGGCTCGCTTATATTGCCGCCGTCGAGCTTTCTGAACATCTGATCATACGCCGTTTTTGCGCAGGTGTAGTAGTCCTTTGAGGTTGCGTAGCTCTTTACATTGTCGGTGATTGAACGCGAGATTGAATCGTTGATAACGCTCTCCATTTCGCCGTAGCACTGAATCGTGAGCTTTCTCACATTCATGTTGATCGCAAAAATCCCTCCGCTTTTCAAATCAAACAGCGCTCTGCGCTTTAAACGCGCCTGCTCAATTTCATTTGAAGTTGGCTCCTGAGTTGACCAGAAGGCGATGTTGCCGTACTGAGTAAGCGGCTTCATATCGTCAACAAGCTTAGCTTCTTGAGCGTCGGTCAGTAAATTAATTTCATCCATGATAACTACGCTGAAACCTGTTTCGGCATTTTTGTACACGGGCGAATCGTTGACTTTTACGGTTTTGTATGTCGCGGTGGTCGGGTTTGTCGGTTTGGTTGATTTTTTCTTTGAGGTTTTTGCTCCCGCGAAAATCGCGGAGCAAGACAACAGAACTACTCCGCACAGTACGAAGCATATAATTTTTGGGAGTTTAGTTTTCATCGTACAGCGCTCCCTTCTTGTTGAACTGGGGCAGCTTGCGCATTGCAACCTTGCTCTGGAAGAAGATGTGCATAAGCGCAAGTCCGAAAAGCTGAACCGCAGCTACTACCGACAGCAGGAAATAAATTTCTTTAGCCGCTGTGTCGGTAAAGATTGTACCAATATTGACTAAAGCCATTATGTATATTGACGCGCGATAAAGTCCGTTGATTATTTTGAATCGCTTTGCCTCAGCGAGTATTCCGTTTTGCTGCATTGACAGCCCATCCAAACTGATACGATTAATTCTTGAGGTCAGACTGCTCTGGCTTATATGCTGCTTAAACAATGTGACGCCGGCTACAATTGTAATAAAAAATCCTACAGCATACCGGTACTGCTGCACAGTTCCGTCCGTTGTGAAGAGTATTATTCCCACCGTCACGGCAAGGGCGGCTAAATAAAACATAAACGGAATACGCGCGCTAAGCTCTTTTGAGTGGAGCGTTTTTCCGACCGTGCTTATAAACGAGTGCTGCATAATATACATTCCGGTCAGCGACAGCGCTGTGCTGACTCCGAGCGTTGTTGTTGCAGGGATAGTGGGAAGGAACTGCATTGCGCAGAGAAGCGCGGCAAACAGCAGCGCAGAAAATCCGAGTATCGCAATCAAAATCCTAAGAGGGCTGAGCGGTAGATCCGCAGCCATTTTTCCCGTCTGTCCGTTAACAGTGGCGTATGTGATCTTATTGCCTCGGCGGTAGCTCATGAACCACACGGGGTAAAGTCTATGGTTGCTGTCCTGAAGCTGCATAGGCATAAAGTCGTTGACTGATTTATCAAAAGACAGTCCCCTTGCGCTGATTTCAGAGCGTATAACAGCGTCCTTTTCAAGTTCGTCATATACACTCTCTTTAATTTTGTCCTCAGCGGCAGAGGCGTATTCGTACGCGTCATCGTTTCCTGTTTCAGCGTAAAAGCCGCACAAATAACCCGGCGAGAACGGTCTGAGCTGATTTGTATCATACGGCTCAATTTGGTCGCTGAGATGGTCGTCAAAAGCAAGCGAAGCCTCATGAGCCGAATCGTCCTCAACCTGATAGCTGATGTTGAGGTCTGTGTAATAGTTTTCCGTCTCGTAATAGTAGTTGCCTACGTCCTTTTCCTGCGAGTGAAGTCCGAACCTCGCGTTGCCCTGAACAAGCGTGCGGTAGCTGCAGTAGGGCATATATATTCCGCGGAAGCCTTCAATAAGCTGTGGGTCGCGGTATTTTCGAGAAACAAAAATGTTCTTTTTTACCTCTTTTACATAGATTTCCTTGCACTGCTCCTTGGTTATGCTGAACGGAATAATCTGATTTGGCTTCCACTCCTGCCTTAGCCTGTCGTGAATTACCGAGGCTCCGCCGCAGTACGGACAGAATCCGACGGCGTCGTTTGAATCGGTCGTCATCAGCTCCGCGCCGCAGTCGGGACACATAAACGCGAAGCCCTCAAATGCCTGCGCGGTGTCCGCGTCGTCATAAACGCTGTCTGGCAGCGATTCGGGTTCAAAAGAATTACGGCAATGGTCGCATACCGTTTTCTGCGACGCAATGTCAAATCTCAGCCCCGAACCGCAGGTAGGACAATGAATCATATTACCACTCCTTAACTGCAATATACATAATAATCATATCATACACGCATAAGCTTTGCAAATCATTTTTGAAATTTTTGCGGCAAATTTAACGGCTGTAATTTATTGAAAAACACTGCCGTATATGTTATAATTAATAGGTATAGTATTTTTCGGAAGGTGATTTTATGGCTAACAAAACCGTCAGAACACGATTCGCCCCAAGTCCTACGGGATTCATGCACGTCGGAAACCTCAGAACCGCGCTGTATGAATACCTTGTGGCGAAGTCGCAGGGCGGAAAATTCATCCTCAGAATCGAGGATACCGACCGCGAGCGTCTTGTTGAGGACGCGGTTGACATTATTTACAACACGCTAAAGCTTGCGGGACTGCAGCACGACGAAGGCCCCGACATCGGCGGCGACTTCGGACCGTATGTTCAAAGCGAGCGCAAGGATTTGTATTTGCCCTACGCCGAGCAGCTCATCAAAGAGGGCAAGGCATACCGCTGCTTCTGCTCAAAGGAAAGACTTGAAAAAATCCAAAACGAAACCGTAGGCGGCGGCTACGACCGTCACTGCCGCGATCTGCCGCAGGAGGAAATCGACCGTCTTTTGGCTGAGGGCGTACCCTATGTTATCCGCCAGAAGATGCCGATTGAGGGCAGCACAACCTTTACCGACGCGGTATTCGGCGAGATCACCGTTGAGAACAGCGAGCTCCAGGATCAGATTCTCATAAAGACGGACGGTTACCCCACCTACAACTTTGCGAACGTTATTGACGACCACACAATGGGAATTACCCACGTTGTAAGAGGCTCGGAGTATTTAAGCTCCACGCCGAAGTACAACCTGCTTTACGAGGCATTCGGCTGGGAGATCCCCACATATATTCACCTGCCGCTCATCATGGGCAAGGACGAGGACGGAAATGTTTCAAAGCTTTCAAAGCGTCACGGTGCAACAGGCTTTTATGATTTGATTGACGACGGATATCTTCCTCAGGCGATCATCAACTACATCGCGCTTTTGGGCTGGTGTCCAAAGGACAATCAGGAAATTTTCAGCCTTGCCGAGCTTGAAAAGGCATTCTCCACCGACGGAATCAGCAAATCGCCCGCGGTTTTTGACTACGACAAGCTAAGCTGGTTCAACGGCGAGTACATAAAGGCTATGAGCGCAGAGGACTTCACCGAGGCGGCTATGCCGTACTACAAAAAGGTGTTCGGCGACAGGGACATGCCCTACATCAAGTTTGCCGATATTCTGCAAAAGCGCACAACTCAGTTCACTCAGATTCCCGAGATGATCGATTTCTTTGCCGAGCTTCCCGAATATGAGAAGGATTTGTTCGTGAACAAAAAGAGCAAGACTAATCTTGAAAACGCTCCCGTTGTTCTGCGCGAGGCGTACGAAAGACTAAAGGCTCTCCCCGAGTGGAAATCCGAACCCATTCACGACTGCCTGATTAACATGGCAAAGGAAAAAGAACTTAAAAACGGCACGGTTATGTGGCCGGTAAGAATTGCCGCGGCAGGCAAGACCGTTACCCCCGGCGGCGCTATTGAAATTCTTGATATTCTCGGCAGAGAGGAATCTCTTGCAAGGCTCGAAAAGGGTTTGGAATTGTTAGAACAATAATATGGAGTTAAAAAGCAGAAAAGACATTCGTTTACCGTTTTACGACTATTCAGAAAACGGCGTGTACTTTATTACAATATGTACGTTCCAAAGAATGAATACGCTTTGTACCATCCTGTGTAGGGGAGACCCTCGCGGTCTCCCAAGAACAAAGCTTTCCGCTTTAGGGAAGATTGCCGATGAAACCATGACATACATAGATGGTTATGAGCACGTTTCAGTAGACAAGTACGTTATTATGCCAAATCATATTCATATGCTGGTAAGCTTGAACACGCCGTTTGGAGAATCTCCCAAAGTAAACATAAACCGCCTGATTGGCGCGTATAAGTCAAAGGTATCTACCGAATGGCTGAAAATCTGCAAATCCGAAAGCAGAATAATGGGTTCTGTTTGGCAGCGTTCCTTTATGGAACATATTATCCGTAACGAATCCGATTATTTAAAACACTGGCAATATATTGAAAACAATCCCTTGAAATGGGAGTTTGACCAATATTTTAACAGCGGTCAAATTACGTTTTAATTAATTAGGTTCGGGAGGCGGCAAGCGCCTCCCCTACGTTAATTTTAATAAAATAGATTAAAATATAAAGAGGAATAACAATATGGCTGAAACAAATACAAATGAGGTTATGACCGGTAACTTCATTCACGATTTTATTGACGAGGATATCGCCGAGGGCGGCAGATATGAGGGAAAACGCGTTCACACCCGTTTTCCTCCCGAGCCGAACGGATATCTTCACATTGGTCACGCAAAGGCGGTTTGCATCAACTTCGGCACCGCAGAAAAATACAACGGAATCTGCAACCTGAGAATGGACGACACCAACCCCACCAAGGAGGATGTTGAGTACGTTGACGCTATCAAAGAGGACATTGCATGGCTGGGATTTCACTGGGACGACCGCTTCTATTACGCTTCCGAATATTTTGAGCATATGTACGAATACGCGGTTGAGCTTATCAAAAAGGGACTTGCATACGTTTGCGAGCTTACCCCGGAGCAGGTACGCGAGTACCGCGGCGACACTCAGACACCGGCGAAATCTCCGTTCCGCGACAGACCTATCGAGGAGAGCCTTGACCTGTTTGAGCGCATGAAAAACGGCGAGTTTGCCGACGGAAGCATGACTCTGCGCGCTAAGATCGACCTTGCCTCAGGCAACTTCAACATGCGCGACCCCGTTATTTACAGAATCAACAGACTGCACCATCACCGCACAGGCGACAGCTGGTGCATATATCCGATGTACGACTTTGCTCACCCGATTGAGGACGCGATCGAGGGAATCACCCACAGCCTTTGCTCGCTTGAATTTGAGGCTCACCGTCCGCTTTACGACTGGGTTATCGACAACATCTCAGCTCCCGCTAAGCCCAGACAGATCGAGTTTGCGCGCCTTGGAATCAACAACACGGTAATGAGCAAGCGCAAGCTGCGCGAGCTTGTTGAGAACCATCACGTTGAGGGCTGGGACGACCCGAGAATGCCTACCCTGTGCGGACTGCGCAGACGCGGCTACACTCCTAAGTCGATCCGCTCTTTCATTGACCAGATAGGCGTTTCAAAGGTCAACTCAATTGTTGAGTACAGCTTTTTGGAGCACTGCCTGCGCGACGATCTCAACGAAACAGCAGAGCGTACAATGTGCGTAATTCACCCCGTAAAGCTTGTTATCACAAACTATCCCGAGGGCAAGACCGAGGAATTTGAGGTTGAGAACAATCCTAACCGTCCCGAGGACGGAACTCGCACGGTCACATTCTCACGCGAGTGCTGGATCGAAGCCGAGGACTTTATGGAGGTTCCGTTCAAGAAATACCAGAGACTGTACCCCGGCAACGAGGTTCGTCTTAAATCGACCTACATTGTAAAATGCACCGGCTGCAAAAAGGACGACGAGGGCAACGTTGTTGAGGTTTACGCGGAGTACGACCCCGAAACACGCGGCGGAAACACTCCCGACGGCCGCAAGGTTCGCGGCACTATCCACTGGGTTGACGCCAACAACTACGCCGACGCCGAGGTAAGACTTTACGACAATCTGTTTACTGTTCCCGACCCCGATGTAGGCGACAGAAACTTCCTTGATTATCTCAACCCCGAATCACTTGTTGTTCTTAAAAACTGCAAGGCGGAAAAGAACCTTGAGAACGCAACCGCTCCGAAGAGCTTCCAGTTTATGCGTCTGGGCTACTTCTGTGTTGACAGCAAGGACAGCTCACCCGAGCATCTTGTATTCAACCGCAGCGTAAGTCTTAAGGACGGCTTTAAAAAGAAATGATTAACAAAAACGTTTTAATTACCGGCGGCTCGGGCGGCATAGGCTCAGCGCTTTGCCGCGCATTCGCAAAAGAGGGCTGCAACGTTGCTGTTCACTGCAACAGCAAGACTGATTACGCCGAAACTCTTGCAAACGAACTTAGAGAAAAATATAAAATAAACGCCTTCGCGGTTCAGGCAGATGTTGCCGACCGCGAAAGCGTTAACGTAATGTTTGATAAAATATCTAATAATTTCAAAAGTCTTGACGTGCTTGTAAACAACGCAGGAATAGCTCAGCAAAAGCTTTTTACCGACCTCACTCAGGAGGATTGGAAACGTATGATTTCCGTTAATCTTGACGGAGTATTCAACTGCACTCAGGAAGCGGTCAAGCGTTACATGCTCCCTGCTCACAGCGGAGTTATTCTTAACATCAGCTCAATGTGGGGTCAGGTGGGCGCGTCGTGCGAGGTGCATTACAGCGCGGCAAAGGCAGGGGTAATCGGATTTACAAAAGCTCTTGCAAAGGAGCTTGGACTGTCAGGTATCCGCGTAAACTGCATTGCTCCGGGCGTTGTAATGACCGACATGATGAAGGGCTTTGACGAACAGACTATTGCCGAATTAAAAGAGGAAACTCCGCTCAACGAACTCGGCTCTCCCTCGGACATTGCCGACGCGACAGTGTTTCTGTGCTGTGACCGCGCAAAGTTTATTACAGGACAAATACTTGGAGTAAACGGCGGCTTTGTTATTTAAATCGCGTTCTTAAGGTCGGCTTGATAGGGAGCGTTGTTGTTTCGCGAGACAGAATAGAAATGATTCAGGCTACGAGGGCAAAAGGAACAACGTTGTAGGAATCACACAAAAAAGGAAACGACTTCTATCAAAAGGGGATTTCTCCATGCGCTCCGCTTAGTCGAAATGACATTTTTGCTATTGCTAAACGCCCCTACAAAATGATTAAACATAAAAAAGAGCTGCTCTTTCGAACAGCTCTTTTAAATTTATCAAGCTAAAATTACTTAAGCTCAACCTCTGCGCCTGCAGCTTCGAGCTTCTCTTTGATAGCGTCAGCGTCTTCCTTAGAAGCCTGCTCCTTAACAGCCTTGGGTGCGCCGTCAACAAGAGCCTTAGCTTCCTTAAGACCGAGACCTGTAACCTCACGAACAGCCTTGATAACAGCGATCTTGTTGCCGCCTGCGCTCTTAAGGATTACGTCAAACTCTGTCTGCTCAGCAGCAGCGGCAGCGCCACCGTCTGCGGGACCTGCAACAGCTACTGCAGCAGCAGCTGATACGCCAAACTCATCCTCTACAGCGTGTACAAGCTCTGAAAGCTCGAGAACTGTGAGGCCTTTTAATTCTTCAATAATAGCAGTAATTTTCTCTGATGCCATTTTTATTTACCTCCGATATGTTATTAGTTAGTTTTAAAATTTGGTGCAGCTTATTCTGCTGCCTCTGCTGCAGCTTCCTCTGCGGGAGCCTCAGCAGCCTTCTTAGCGAGACATTCCTCAAAGCCGCCCTCATCAACAACAGCCTGCATAACACGGGCAAATGCTGAAATAGGAGCCTGGAACGCGCCGAGTACGTTTGCGAGAAGTACATCTCTTGTCGGGAGTTTTGAAAGAGCTGTGATTGTATCCATATCAACTACAGCGCCGTCAAGGTAACCTGACTTAACCTTGAAGTTATCGTGATCCTTTGCGTAATTGCAGAGGATTCTTGCTGCGGCAGCATACTCGCTGTCGCTTGTTGCAAGAGCAGTTGTGCCTTCGAGTACGGGCTTGATGTCCTCAAGACCTGCTTCATCACATGCACGAGCGAGGAGTGTGTTCTTTACAACGGTGTACTTAACGTCGTTTTCACGAAGCTCCTTTCTGAGCTTTGTGTCATCCTCGGTGTTGATACCCTGGTAGCTGACTACAAGACCTGTGATGGAGTTTTTGAGTCTTTCGGAAAGCTCTGCAACGATTGCCTTCTTTTGCTCTAAAACGCTTTGACTTGGCAAAAAATTCACCTCCGATATTTTTTAATACCGCAGTTCAAGAAAAAACTGTCCGAAGACATACCTCGGACAGTTGACAAATACATAAATGTAATTGCACCTTCCTCGGCAGGCAGATTTCTCTTTACGCTTTCGCACCTACTGTCTTTAGAACTGCAAGAAAATATATTGGTAACTTAATATAAATTAAGCGCCAAACTTAGTGGGGTTCATTCTTACGCTCGGGCCCATTGTTGAAGTAACGGCAACTGAGCGGATGTACTGACCCTTTGCAGCGGCGGGCTTAGCCTTAACGATTGCTTCCATGAGAGTATCAAGGTTCTCTGAAAGCTTGTCTGTGCCAAAGCTTACCTTGCCGATGGGGCAGTGAATGATGTTGGTTTTGTCAAGACGGTACTCAATTTTACCTGCCTTAGCTTCTTTGATAGCCTTGGCGATGTCGGGAGTTACTGTACCTGCCTTGGGGTTAGGCATCAAGCCGCGCGGACCGAGGATTCTACCAAGACGGCCTACAAGACCCATGCAGTCGGGAGTTGTGATAAGAACGTCGAAGTCCATCCAGTTTTCCTGCTGGATCTTCTGAGTCATATCCTCTGCGCCTACATAGTCAGCGCCTGCTTCCTTGGCGAGCTCTTCGTTTGCGCCCTTGCAGATAGCAAGAACTCTAACTTTTTTACCTGTACCGTTGGGGAGAACAACCGCGCCTCTAACCTGCTGGTCAGCGTGACGGCTGTCTACGCCGAGCTTTACATGAAGCTCAACGGTTTCGTCAAACTTAGCTGTGGCTGTTTTGATTACGGTATCCAGAGCCTCGTTTGTATCATATAATTTGGTTCTGTCAACGAGCTTAGCAGCGTCAACATACTTCTTACCGTGTTTCATAAGTTTTCCTCCATACTTAGGTGGTCAAGCGGAAAATTCCTCCCACCCGGATTAATTAGTCAACTACTGTAATACCCATGCTTCTCGCAGTACCCGCAATCATGCTGACAGCCGCGTCAAGCGAACCGGCATTAAGGTCGGGCATCTTCTGCTCGGCAATCTTTGTGAGCTGCTCTTTTGTGATTTTGGCAACCTTTGTCTTGTTAGGTACGCCTGAACCGCTGTTGATATTGCATGCTTTCTTTAAAAGAACCGCAGCGGGCGGAGTCTTTGTGATAAATGTGAATGAACGGTCTGCGTATACTGTGATTACTACAGGGATGATCAAACCGATATCATTCTTTGTACGCTCATTAAAATCCTTTGTGAACGCAACAATGTTTACGCCGTGCTGACCGAGCGCCGGTCCTACAGGCGGAGCCGGAGTAGCCTTTCCGGCAGGAATCTGAAGCTTAATTAAGCCTACAACCTTCTGAGCCATTGTGTTTGCACCTCCAAAATTCGTGGTAAATTGCGGAACGCCACTGTGTAGGGTTCCTCCCACAGGGAACGTTGTTCCCAATAAAAAGCCAATTGGCTGATTATTCTTCTACTAACTCTGCCTGAGCTATTTCAAGCTCAACAGGAGTTTCTCGTCCGAACATAGATACTACTACGCGGACATAGTTTTTGTCGGTATCTAACTCGTCTACAACACCGACGAAGTCCTCAAGAGGACCATCAATAATTCGTACCGAATCGCCTACCGAATAGGACACCTTGACAACTCTTTGTTCAACGCCCATTCTGTAAACTTCCGCGTCGGTAAGAGGCACGGGTTTTGATCCCGGTCCGACAAATCCTGTGCAGCCGCGGATGTTGCGGACTACATACCATGTTTCATCGGTATAGATCATTTTTACGAAAACGTAGCAGGGATAAATTTTGTTCTCTACCTCTTTTACCTTGTCGCCTACTGTTTCGGTGACAATTTCGGTGGGAACCTTTGCGTCAATTATCATGTCCTGCAGATTGCGGTTTTCCGCAGTCGAAAGCAGGTCGCTTGCAACCTTGTTTTCATAACCCGAGTAGGTATGAATGACATACCATCTTGCTTCTGAATCAGGCATTATAACTTTCTTCCTTTCGTAAGCTTAGTAATAACACGCTGTTATACAGAAGTAGTGTGCATAACAAGACCGAGCAACGCAAACAAACCGCGGTCAAGGGCAAAAATGAACAAGCCCATGATTACGATTACGGCAATAACAATGCCGAAGTTCTTTGTGGTTTGTCTTGCCGAAGGCCATGTTACTTTCTTCAGCTCACCCTTACAGGCAACAAGGTACTTGAAAAGCCTTTTAAAAACGTTAGGCTTTTTCTTGGCAGCTTTCTTAGCGTCCGCTTTTTTTGCGGAGGC
>OMXW01000152.1 GCA_900315085.1 uncultured Eubacteriales bacterium | reverse complement strand
TTAACTCAAAGCTGTTCTGGAGTTTACAAAAGCATTCTTCCATTTTGGATTTTCTGAACGAGAAAGTAATATGTGGAAAAACAAATCCTGTTAAATATCTAAGAACATATCATCTTTTTTCTTAACCATTTTCTTAATAAATGGATAGTTTGCATTTTCTTCTTTGTCAGACAATAAAATTTTATTCTTACATTTAAATCTCTTTAATTTATTATAATCATCTTCAGTTAATCCATCACGATCATACATGATGATAAATAAATTTTCATAGTTTATGCGTTTTTTTCGCCTTTCCCACGCTTGTGCCGTTTCTGTTTGAGTGGACAATTTGTCCACGTTTTATACGTTTGTGTGAAAGGTATTATTATTTTCCGCGTTTAGACGCGCCGTAAGCCAAACGTTTCTGAAATATTTATTCTATCCAAAGGCGCACTGACAGCCGCGGCACGCGGCAAAAAAATAAGATCATCAAAATCAATTGACAACCTTAATCTAAAGTTATATAATGTAGTTTGATGGATAAAAAGCCATTCCATAGTCGGCAGTCCGACGGCAATCAGACTGCCGACCCGTCAAAAAGCATTCGCAGTGCTTGGTGACGTTTAGGTTTGTTCAAGCAAACGCTTGAAAGAATCTGATCTGAACCTGTGTCCGTGCTTATTGATGGGGTAGGGACACGGGCTTTTTAATCTGTCTACAAATTGAATAGTACGTCGAAGAATAAAGCTTCAATTACACAAGCTGCCATGAATGAAAGCGAGCCGACAAGTACCAGTTGTCGCTACTTTATCGCACTTGTGAAAGGACAACCCTGCTGAAATACACGCCTGAGTAAATACTTGTGTACACGACACGTCGGTACATCGGTATGCAAAGCTAATAAATCGCTGTATTGCGTTAGCCTCTCAAGACCGTTGCGAGAGTTGCGGTCGAAGACGTAGGAAAGAACTTTATCATCTTCACACATCTGCAATTTGCAGAAAATAAAAACTATTACCTGTTCGCCGCTCTGTTGGTGTTCTGAACGACGGCGCGGCGGGCAGTTAATAAAGCCTTTTGATGTAAATCAAGGGCAGACGATTCGTGCGACATAAGTCACACAAATAACTTGGTTGCGGGAGAAGGATTTGAACCAACGACCTTCGGGTTATGAGCCCGACGAGCTACCGAACTGCTCTATCCCGCTATATTTTATTGTTGCTGCTCGATACAGCTTCTATATCTTACCACGTTTTATTCGTTTTGTCAAGGGGAAATTTTAAATTGCATCTTCTTCCCTCTCCTCTACTGTAAAATCATATGCGTGTTTGAATCAAAATATTCCTTTGATATTGCATTTTTACGGCAAAATTGTTATACTATAGTTTAAGGCTCATTTGCTAAATTAAGGAGGAAATTACTCATGTGTAAAAAGGACAAGTATTACATCACCACGGCTATTGCCTACACCTCGCGCAAGCCGCACATTGGCAACAGCTACGAAATTGTTTTGACCGACGCAATTGCGCGCTACAAGCGCATGCTCGGCTACGACGTATTTTTCCAGACAGGAACCGACGAACACGGTCAGAAAATAGAAATGTATGCCCAGGCGGAGGGCTGCACGCCGAAGGAATATGTTGACAAGGTCGCGGGCGAAATCCGCGCGATCTGCGACGTACTCAACACCTCGTACGACTACTTCATCCGCACCACCGACGCAAACCACGAGCGCGCGGTTCAGAAGATATTCAAGAAGCTCTACGAACAGGGCGACATCTACAAGGGCAGCTACGAGGGACTTTACTGCACACCGTGCGAGAGCTTCTGGACAGAGAGAGTCAGCTTGTTGACGGAAAATGCCCTGACTGCGGCCGCGAAGTAAAGCCCGCAAAGGAGGAGGCATACTTCCTGCGCCTTTCAAAATATCAGAAGCAGCTTGAGGAATACATTGAGAGCCATCCCGATTTTATATACCCCGAGAGCCGCAAAAAGGAAATGCTCAACAACTTCATCAAGCCCGGGCTGCAGGACCTCTGCGTTTCGCGCACGAGCTTCAAGTGGGGAATCCCCGTTGATTTTGACCCCAACCACGTTGTATACGTTTGGATCGACGCGCTTTCAAACTATATCACCTCGCTCGGCTACGACACCGAAAACAGCAGCGAGATGTACAGAAAATTCTGGCCTGCCGACGCCCACATCATCGGCAAGGACATCGTACGCTTCCACACAATCTACTGGCCTATTATGCTCATGGCCTTGGGCGAGCCGCTCCCGAAGCAGGTTTACGGTCATCCGTGGCTGCTGTTCGGCGAGGACAAGATGAGCAAGAGCCGCGGCAACGTAATTTATGCCGACGAGCTGTGCAAGATGATAGGTGTTGACGCGGTACGCTACTATCTGCTCAGCGAGATGCCGTTCGCAAACGACGGTTCAATCACCTACGAAACGATAATCGAGCGCTTCAACTCAGACCTTGCGAACACCTTAGGCAACCTTGTTAACCGCACGATCGCGATGAACAACAAGTACTTCGGCGGAGTTATTCAGGAGCCGAGCGCCAAGGAGGAGCTTGACGACGAGCTTATTTCATGCTGCTTCGACACAGTTAAAAAGGTAGATGACTGCATCAACGCGTTCCACATCAGCGACGCGCTCGAGGCTGTGATAAATCTGG
>OMXW01000096.1 GCA_900315085.1 uncultured Eubacteriales bacterium | reverse complement strand
GGCGAAATATATAAGGACGACCGCGCGCTTGAATACATAAAGGGCGCTCAGGCTCAGGGTATCAAGGCAGGCGGCTACTTCTTCTCGCAGGCTACAACAACGAATGAGGCGATTGAGGAAGCCGATTATGTAAAGGAAATACTCGGAGATACAAAGCTCGACTTCCCCGTTGCATATGACTGGGAGATAATTAAGGACGAAGAAGCAAGAACCGATAAGGTTACTCCGGCTCAGGCCACCGAATGTGCGCGAGCGTTTTGTCAGGAGGCGGCTTCTTACGGATATACGCCGATGATTTACTCTACCAGCCGTGAGCTCTATTTTAAGTACGACTTAACAAAGCTGGCGAATTATGATATTTGGTACTGCGAGTATGCAAATACACCCGAGTTTTACTATCAGTTCTCAATGTGGCAGTACAGCGAAACCGGCAAGGTTGACGGAATTGAAGGCAACGTTGATTTGAATATCTGTTTCACAGGAGTTGCGAAATACGCGGAATAATATAATAGTGTTAAGTGGTTAGTGAATAGTGGTTAGCAGTAGTATCAGATAGGATGCAAAACAAACCAAACGTTGTTCCCATTGCCCTCACAGTATGAATTAGATTTCGTATTCTCGCGAAACACCTAACGTCACCAAACTACCAAACGTATAGTATGCGTCCTAAAAATACTTATTGTATAATTAATTTTAAGAATTATTGTTTAATTTTTTTCTTTACGGAGATTATACGGTTATAAAACTGTGTATATCTCCGTTTTTTATTTCTTCTATTGAAAAATATTTTAATTTTGTTATAATTATATTGTTAGGTATATGATTACATTTTTGTAATATTTATAGAGATAGGAGAATTAAAATTGGACAACAGATTTATCGGCTTAGACGGCTTTGAAGAAATTGAAGCTGTACCCGGCGCGAAAATTCAGTCTAAAAAAGGCTCTAAGGGAAAACCTATGCACGCGGGCTACGAGGTGCGCGAGCATAAGATAGTAAAGAAAAAAGTTGTGCTGGCGGCTGTGACATCTATGGCGGCGGTTGTGCTGTCATGCGCTACCGTTGCAAGCGCGCTTTCAGGCTCAGGTGAAAATAATAACGAGGCAACAAAGCCTGCCGAAACACAGCCCGCCCTTGTTACTACTGTTGACGAAGCGGCGGCAACTCCCGCGGAAGCCCAGCTTCAGGCGGAAAACAAGCTTTACGGTCTATATATTGACGGCGAGCTTGTGGGTGTGACTACAAACAAAGCGGCGCTTGAAAAGGCGCTTGAAAAGGTTCTTACCGATTATAAGAAGGGCTACGACGATCAGACAACAACCGAGTTTGCAAACAAGGTTGAGGTCAAGGAGCTTGAAAAGGACGAGCGCAAGGCACTGACTGCCGAGGAGCTTGTTAACCTTGGAATGGACAAGTTCAGCATTAATCTCGCGACCGACTACATCTACAAGGATGTTGTTGATTTTGAGACCGTTGTTACATACGATGACAGCAAGCCTGCTTCATACAAGAAGGTTGTAAAGGAAGGCAAAAAGGGCATTACAGAGTGGACTGTCCGCTACACCTTCACCGACGGCGAAATCACCGATTCCGATATTACGGGCTCAAAGGTAACTCAGGAGCTTGTTAACGAGGAAATCGTTGTTGGCACAGGCGCAGAGGAAAGCAACGACGCTGAGGATAACGGCAGCGACGACACAAACAATACTAATGACAGTGATTCGGATAACTCAACCGATACCACATATACGACCGGAAGCTCTGGCAACTTTATCTGGCCCCTTCCCCACACCCATGAACTGACAAGCCTGTTTGAATGGCGCTGGGGCAGAATGCACAACGGTATTGATATTGCAGGCGGCGACGATTACGGTCAGCCGATTATCGCTTCCGACAGCGGCACGGTTACATGGTCGGGCAACGACGGAGGCGGATACGGCAACTACGTTGTGATTGACCACGGCAACGGCTACACCACGATTTACGGTCACGCAAGCGAGCTTGCATGCTCAACCGGCGACTATGTAAATCAGGGCGACGTTATCGCGTATGTAGGCTCGACAGGTAATTCTACCGGTCCTCACCTGCATTTTGAAATCCGAGAGAATGACGATCCGATCGATCCTCTGGGATTTGTAAGCTAAGATTAATACACAGGCATAAATATGGAGCCGGCTCGTTTTGAGCCGGCTCTTGTTTTTTATGTTTTCTGTTTTAATGATTGTAAAATGGTGAGATGACGGTAGACAAGGCTCCTTTTTTAAAGGAGCTGTCAATCACACAAGGGATTGACTGAGGATTTAACTGAGTTGACATTTCCGTTCAATTAACGGTTTTAAATATTATAATAAGTCATCTGATAAATCCTCCGTCACGCCGCAAGCGGCGCGCCACCTCCTTTAACAAAGGAGGCTTTTTTAATTTGAACTTATTTTTCAACCATAATATTATTTATTTACAATGTACTTGTCGTAGCCTTTCCAGCCTGAGGTGTAGCGCGCGAGGAGTCCCGCGTCCGCTCCGTTTACTCTGCCGTCGCCGTTTACATCTGCCGCTGCCATATTCTTAATTTTTGCTTCATAACCGCTCCAGCCTGAGGTGTAGCGTGACAGCAAGCCTGCGTCTGAGCCGTTGACCTTACCGTCAGCGTTTACGTCGCCCACGGTGTAGGACGAGGTCTTTTCATTGAAGATAAAGCCGTTGTCTTTTGCGTACTTCTCGGCATTGCTCCCCTTTACACCCGTGATTGCAAAGTTATCATACTTTTTGAGCTTGTCGTCTTGCGGATCATAATAGAAACCAACAGCTGATTCATCAATTCTTGTTACGGTGTCGGGAATGTATAATCCGCTGATATTTTTGCAGTCATAAAAACTGTTTTCGCCAAGCATCCACAGTGAGGACGGGATTTTGATATCCTTGATGTTATCCTTGTCCTGAGCGTCTGAGATTGCGCCTCCCGCAGTGGAAACCGTGCCGCTGCGGATTTCAAGCGTGGTGTTTTCGGGTACTTTGCCCTTGTAGCTGTAAAGCACCTTGCCTGCATATACAGGTCCGTCGGGCTGATTTTGGTACCATGCCGTATTATCAAACGCATGAGCACCCATTTCATATACGGAATCGGCAACCGTGATATTGCTCAGATTTGTGCAACCCGCGAACGCGAACGGTCCGATTTCGGTAACCTTGTCGGGAATATTAACGCTTTCAAGCGAGGTACATCCGCTGAACGCTCCGCCGCCGATACTTTCAAGATTCTTTGAAAGATTGATGTTTTTAAGCTTTTTACAGTTTTCGAAAGCAACCATTCCAACTGTTTTTACACTGTCGGGAAGTGTCAGGGTTTCGATGTTAAGTCCTGTGAAGGCGCGGTAACGGAGCCATTCCACTCCGTCCTCAATAACAAGGTTTTCTACGTTAAAAGCACTCCACGGCGCGGGGAGAAATTTATCGTAACCGTCTGTCGCGCCTTTTCCGCTGATTGTAAGGGTTTTTGTGTCTTTGTCATACTTCCAGTCGCAGTCGCCTGTTTTTCCGCTGTATACAGGCTCCGTGCCGCCGTTGTACCAAATTTCATCGTTGTCAATGGTATAGGTATAAAAGCCTGTGTCTATTATTTCCTTGACGGGAGTGAGGTCTGATACATTAACTTCTTTGTTCTCTGTCGGCAGATAGAATTTGTTTTCTCCGATTGTTTTGTAATTGTCCTCGCTGTAGTCGTAAACGGTTTTTGTATAATCATCATACATATACTTTTTGCCGTTTTTGTCGGTATAAATATTATAGGCGTTTAGCTGAACGTTTCCTGTGGTTTTTATAACACAATCTACGTTCTGATCTGTGTAAACAAAGTGATAACCTGAATTTTCAAAGTCTTTGTATGCTATTTCGTCTACGATCTCGCCCTCAAAATAGTAGCCGCGCTTTTCGTTGTATACAAGCTCTCTGATATGGTAGCTGTCGGGCTCGGTTTTACCCATATTTTCTTCCAAATAAAGCGCCTGGGCAATGTACATTTTGTCAGGCTCCGAATCCTTTACTACCTTTGGATCTGAGAACGCGTAAGTCTTAAAATCAAAGAAATCGTCAATGAAATACATTGTTTTTTCACTGCCGTCCTCGTTGCGGAGGATTTCGTAATCGGAATCCGCAAATTCATCCGGGTCCAGACTGAGACTTTCAAACGTATCATCGATCACATAGTATTCAAGGTCATCGTCCCAGATAATCCTTTTGATAAAATAGTCTGTGGGATGCTCTCTGTCTTCAATCCAGCCGAAGTTTACCACATATACTCCGTCGGGGTCGGATGAACAGCTGAGCTTTGTGGCTCTTGTTCCGCGGTACTGTTCGTTCCAATCATTGGTGTAATAAATCTTTTCGGGTCTGTTCTCCTTTACAAGAGTAATGCCTGAGTTTTCAAATTCCTCTTTTGTCAACGGGCGGGTTGAGTATTTATAGCTGTAGTCCATTACGATTGCGTCGTATTCTTCAAGGTAGATCAACCTGTTTACCCAATAATCACCGTCCGAAATATTGACCGCGTATATATGATTCGGGTTTGTGTCGTCTTTACACTCAGCCTTGAAGCCGTAGTTACTCTCACTCTCGTATGCTTCTCCTACTTCTAAGGCACCTTCGTAGACATATTCTTCATATGTGGTTTTTTGGCGTTCTGTTTTATAATATCTTCCGTCGCCGAAAGTGATTGCCGTAGAAAGGTCTCAGCGTAACGTTTACGTTCTTTCCGAAGTTGAGTGTTGAGTCGCTTCTTTCAGCGTGGAGCGCAATCGCGTATTCGTTCAGCTTGTCTGCGTTAACGGTGATAGTGCCTGTTCCCTCAATAGACAGACTTCCGCCGTAACCGTCGCCCCAAATGTGAATAGCGCCAAGCTCACAATCGCCCTCAATTTTGAGCTTGAAGTCGTCGCCCATCATGTTGGTGCTGAGCGTATAGCTAGGGTGCTTAAAATCTGTGAGCGTGAGGGTGTTCGTCGCCCGGTCATATGACGCGCCCTCGGCAGCGTCGTTGTGTACTTCGTTTTGACTGAATACATAAAAATCGGTTTCGGCACCTATAAAATAAATGCCGGCAAAATAATAGCCGTGCCATTGATAATCGCTCGGACCGTTAGCCGCGAAAGCTGTTATTGACGATGTACCGAACAGCAGCGAAGCCGAAAGGAAAATTGCAGTCAATTTCTTGAAAATGCTTCTTTTCATTGTTAATCCTCCTTAAAAAATATTATTATTCCAAAAAATGTTTACACATTTATCATAACATAAAAAG
>OMXW01000103.1 GCA_900315085.1 uncultured Eubacteriales bacterium | reverse complement strand
AACATAGTCGATGCCGTTCTCGGCGTAGTATTCTTCCATGTCGTCCTTTGCGTCGATCTCGGTGAAGCGCTCAAGCTTAAGAGTTTTTGCAAGAGCGTCGGCTTTTTCGTAGAGGTCGGTTGATTTGTCGCCCTGACCTGAGATAATAAGCGGAGTTCTGGCTTCATCGATAAGGATCGAGTCGACCTCGTCGACGATCGCGAACGCGTGCTCGCGCTGAACCTTGTTTTCCTTGTAAACTACCATGTTGTCACGCAGGTAGTCAAAGCCGAGCTCGTTGTTTGTACCGTAGGTGATATCAGCGGCGTAGGCTTCTTTTCTGAGAGCGTTTTCGAGGTCGTGCGTGATAAGACCTACCTTTAGTCCGAGATATTTATAGAGCTTGCCCATCCACTCGGAGTCACGGCGTGCGAGGTAATCGTTGACCGTTACGATGTGAACGCCGTCACCCGTAAGCGCGTTGAGGTACGCGGGAAGGGTAGCCACGAGGGTTTTACCTTCACCTGTTTTCATTTCCGCGATTCTGCCCTGGTGAAGAACGATACCGCCGATTACCTGCACGGGGAAGTGCTTCATTCCGAGCACACGCCAGCTTGCCTCACGGCAAACCGCGAACGCGTCGGGGAGAATATCGTCGGTTGTCTCGCCGTTTGCAAGGCGTTCCTTCAAGACCGCAGTCTGACTTTTAAGCTCGCTTTCGCTCATTGCGGCATATTTATCCTCAAGGGCAAGCACCTTTTCGCTCAGCGGCTTAATGCGCTTAACCTCTCGTTTACTGTAGTTGCCGAACATTGCTTTCAAAAAATTCATTTTGTTCTGCTTCCTTTCTATGTTTAAATGCAATTATATACTAAGTTGATCAGCCGCTGCTGCGCAGGCAGGCTGCCGCCGCCTTCATTGCGGCGTCCGCTACAGGGCAGGCGTACTGGAATCCGAAGCCCGAATCCTCTACCACGCAGGCAAAGGCAAGCGGAGCGTCCTGATCCTGGGAATAGCCGACCATCCACGCGTTTGGAGCCTTATCCTCGCCGACCTCGGCGGTACCGGTCTTAGCGCAGACCGAAAGTCCCTCGAACAGTCCCGAACGCTGATAGTCATAGTAATCTTTTACCGTGTAGCGCATTACCTCGTCAAGCTTCTGAGCGGTGCCCGAGTTAAACAGGTCGTACTCCTTTGGCTTATTGAAGCCGATAAGCTTTAGCAAATCGCCCGAGCCGCCCTTAATATATGTAGGATTGACCGCTTTGCCGCCGTTGCCTATTGCGCCGCAGATCATAGCCATCTGCATAGGATTTACGGCGTTATCGTACTGACCGATACCCGACCACGCAAGCTGGTTCTCGTCGGCTTTTGAAACATCAAAATGACCTTTTGCGGTATCTACGTCGTCAACCTCATACGATTTATTGATACCCGCCTTTTTCGCGGTGTTATTCATTACATCTCTGCCCATCTCAACAGCCATCTCGGCAAACGCTATATTGCACGAATGTGACATAGCGGTTTTGTAGTCGATTTCGCCGTGAGTTTCGGTACAGGTTACTTTATTTCCGCCGATTTCCTTTGTGCCCGTACAGTTCCATGTGCGGGTGTAGAGGTCGGGGATATTTTCAATAGCCGCAGCTGAGGTGATGATCTTGAAAATCGAGCCGGGAGCGTAGGTTGAGGACAGCACGTTATCGAGGTAAACGCCGTCGTACTGCTTTTCGTTGCTCTCGTTGATCTCGGGCGGATCAGCAGGATCGTAGCCCGGTGTGCTTACCGAGCAGAGCACCTCGCCCGTTTTGTAGTTGTAAACCACGCACGCACCCTTTTTGCCGTAGCTTGCAAGCTGGTCATATGCCGCCGCGCAGGTTGCAGCGTCAACGGTAAGGGTGATATCGTGAGTGGCGCGCATTGACTTGGGCATATTAAGTCCCCAAATCAAGCTGTAGCCCGTAAGCTGCGAGCGGTATTTGCTCTGTACAGCGGTTGAAATATTCAGGCTGTTATCGCCTACCGTGTGCAAAAGTCCCTTGCGCACGCTGACGTTGTCGTTATATATACGCTTACTGTCCTGAGTTTCGGCGAGCACATAGCCGTTGCGGTCATAAATTACGCCCGCCTGCTCAAGTCCGCCGCTGCCCGAAACATGGGCGTTGTACGGCTGATCGACCCACGCGCCCGCGTTGACGATCAGTTCAAACGAGAAAAATCCGATTCCGCCTATAAAAGCGAGCGCAAAAAGCAGAATCAGCGTATTTCTCCGCATAATTCGTTTCATAAAGTCACTTCCTCAGATTTAACTGACAGTGTTTATCGTTTAAGTGAATAGGTTCTTTCGTCCGCCGCCTTGATAAACGCGAGCAGTCCCCAAACCGACATGATACTTGAACCGCCGCAGCTTATGAACGGGAAGGTAACGCCCGTGAGCGGAAGAATGTCGGTTGCGCCGAACACGTTGAGCGAAAGCTGAACCACAAGAAGTCCCGCCGCACAGCCTGCCGAGATTGAATAGAAGGTGCTGCGGCTGCGCGTTGTGATTGCGCGGGTATAAATTACGAGCATCGCAACCGAAAGCGCAATAGTGATTGCGACGATGATTCCCATTTCTTCGGCGAGAAGTCCGAATACAAGGTCGCTCTCGGAGGCGGCAACCTGCTTTAGATAGCCGTTGCCCACGCCTACGCCGAAAAGTCCGCCGCTGGCGATAAAGGTTAGAACGTGTGTCTGCTGATAGCCCTCCGCCTGGGCGTACTGCCACGCGTGACGCCACGCCTTGAATCGGTCGGCGACATACGGTTTGAATCGCAGTACAAAGGTTACGCCGAACGCCGCCGCGGCAACCGCGAGGATCACTGTTTTGATATCGCCCGAACGCATAAACGCGATGAGCAGGAAGGTTACGAAGAAGATAAGCGCGGTGCCGAAGTCACCCATAAGCGCGAGAAGTCCCACGCAGATTACCGAGAACACGATGAACTCGAGCAGGTTCTGCTTGGTCTGCAATTTATCAAGCGTACCGGCGCCGATGAATATGTAAATTATCTTTACAAGCTCCGACGGCTGAATCGAGAAAGCTCCGATGTAAATCCAGTTAGCCGCGCCCTTTGTTATCTTACCGAACAAAATACTCGTCAGCAGCAGCAGAACTGCCACGATCATCATCGGAAAGCGGAAACGGCTGATTTTGTCGGGGTCCTCAATCAGCTTTATGATAACACAGAAGATCACAAGTCCCACGGCGGCGGCAACAAGCTGAACGTAGGCTGATTTTTCAACCTGCCGCACAAGCATCATTACGCCTATTCCCGTCAGGAACAGTCCCAGCGATTCAAGCTCAAAATTCACGCGTCTGAACGCAAAGTAAGAAACCGCAAAGAAGCCCCATTCAACAGCCGCGAGTGCGCCGAAAAGAATGATTGGAGAAAGCGGATTAGTGCCGTCGTTCCAGAACATCGCCTCAACGCCCATAAAGAGGTGGAACAGAGTTACCATGAGCAAAAGCTTCCACGGTCTTATGGCGGGCTTGTCGTTAACCTTTGAGAAAAACCAGCTCGACCTCAGCGGAGCCTGAAATTCCTCGCCCCTGCGGAACTCGAAATCAGTTGAGCCGATTGTGATTACGTCGTTAATGAGCACCTGAGCTCTGCCCTCAACGGGAACGCCGTTAACAAACGTTCCGCCTGTTGAGCCGGTGTCGGTGATGAACCAACCCTCGCTGCGCCTCAGCAGCACGCAGTGGTTACGCGAAACCGCAAGGTCGGTCACAACAACGTCGCTCGACTTGCTTCTGCCGATGGAGTTTTCCCAGAAAAGAATTGGGATAACGTTGCCCGTCTGCATATTGCACAGGGTTACCAAAGGCTTTTCAGTTCGTCTGCGGCGGCGCATTGCCGCGTAACACTGATAGACAATAACGATGGCGTAAATCGGCAAAAGTATTCTTAGCGCAACCACGCCGACGTCGAAAATAATAGATAAATCAGGCAATCCGCAGACCTCCTTTATTTTCATAGTTATACATTATAAATAATACCGCAAAACCCCTCACTTGTCAATTATTTTACTTCGCGTTTTTTACAACGGATATAGAAAGTACGTCGGTGTTTCGCGAGACAGAATAGAAATAATAGAAAATACG
>OMXW01000094.1 GCA_900315085.1 uncultured Eubacteriales bacterium | reverse complement strand
AATATATATCGAAAAAAAGACAAGGAGTGATTCTGCAAATGAAGCTTGGAAAAGCAGTCGTGAGATCCCGCGTCGTTATTCTGATAATCGCTTTGGCGCTGATGGTACCATCGGTAATCGGAATGATTTGCACCCGCGTAAATTACGATATGCTTAACTATCTTCCCGAAAGCCTTGATACAGTCAAGGGACAGAAATATATGCTCGAGGATTTCAATAAGGGCGCGTTTTCTTTTTTGATTTTTGAGAACGCGGACGAGAAAACAATGAGGGAAGCGTCGGAAAAAATCAAAGAGGTCGACCATGTCGCCACCGTTCTCAATTTCAGCGATATTGCCGACGGCGCGATCCCCGAGGAGTTGCTTCCCGATAAGATCTACGAAGCGGTCAATAAAGGCGACGACTCGCTGATGGCGGTTTTCTTTGACTCGTCAAGCTCGTCGGACGAGACGATATCCGCCATAACGGAAATCCGAAGAATTTGCGACGGACAGTGTCTTGTATCGGGCATTTCCGCAATGGTAACGGATCTGCGCGACCTCTGCGAACGGGAAGAAGCCGTTTATGTAGGAATAGCGGTAGTTCTTGCAGTCGCGGCGATGATGCTGTTTTTGGACAACTGGATCGTGCCGTTTGTATTTTTGGCGAGCATTGGTATGGCTATACTGATGAATATGGGGTCAAACTTTTTTCTGGGCGAGATTTCGTACATCACAAAAGCGCTTTCGGCTGTCCTTCAGCTTGCGGTCACGATGGATTATTCTATCTTCCTCTGGAGCAGCTATAAGGAACAGAAAACCAAGTGTTCCGATAACAAAGAGGCGATGGCAAAGGCGATACAGGAAACCGTGACCTCGGTTCTGGGCAGCTCGATAACAACCGTCGCGGGATTTATCGCGCTGTGCTTTATGACATTTACCCTCGGCAGGGATTTGGGAATCGTTATGGCTAAGGGCGTGCTGCTCGGGGTTCTGGGCTGCGTTACGATTTTGCCGTCAATGATCCTTGTGCTCGACAAGCCGCTGTCAAAAACTATGCACAAATCCCTGATCCCGAAAACCAAGAAGCTTGCGACGGGGCTTGTCAAAATATTCCCCGTATTTCTGATCCTATTCGGAGCGCTGGCGTTTCCGGCTTACTACGGCTATAGTAAAACGAACAGCGAGGTTTATTACGACATTTCAAAAAGCCTGCCGAAGGATATGGCGAACGTCATCGCGAATACAAAGCTCAAGGAAGAATTCGGAATGAGCAACACGCATATGGTTCTGGTCGATTCCAATCTTGACGCAAAGGAAATCCGCGAGATGAACGAGGAGTTCAAGAACACGGACGGCATAAAGTTCACCCTCGGTCTTGACAGCGTTGTCGGCAGTATGGTGCCGGAGGAAATGCTGCCCGAATCTATAACAAGCATCTTTAAGAGCGACCGGTGGGAAATGATTATTCTCAGCTCCGAATACTCAACCGCTTCCGATGAAATGAGCGAGCAAATCCGGCAGCTGAACAAAATCATCAAGGCTCATGACGAAAACGGATTGCTTGTCGGCGAAGCGGCCTGCACCAATGATTTGATCAACGTCACGTCTGTGGATTTCGCGACGGTCAACCTGATTTCGATCATCGCGATATTTGTCATCATTATGATAGTCGAGAAGAGCATTACGCTTCCGGTGATTTTAGTTGCCGTGATTGAGCTTGCGATATTTATCAACCTCGGACTGCCTCATTATTTGGGCGAATCGCTTCCGTTTATCGCTCCTATTTGTATCAGTACCATTCAGCTCGGCGCGACGGTCGATTACGCTATCTTGATGACGACAAGATATAAGCGCGAACGGCAGCTCGGCAACGACAAGCGGACGGCAGTGACAACCGCGCTCGAAACCTCGATTCCGTCAATCGTTGTTTCTGCAATGGGATTGTTTGCGGCGACTGTTGGCGTTGCGATTTATTCGGATGTGGATATGATCGGTTCGCTTTGCGCGCTTATGGCACGAGGCGCGATCATCAGTATGTTCTGTGTAATTCTGATTCTGCCCGCGATGTTTATGCTCTTTGATAAGGTCATCGGGGTCACAACGATCGGATTCAGACCCAAAAAGAGATAGTAAAAGAGATAGTATTTGGAGGTCATTATGAATATAAAGAAGAATCTGCAAAGGGCTTTAGCCGCGTCAATGAGTGTTTTCATCATGTGCGCGGGCGTTGGTACAGCCGCTTTCAGCGCGGGAGCAGAGAGCGCGGGCGCGGTGACAACAGCGCAGAAAAGTGACGCGCCGAAAGCCGAGAGTAAAGAAAAAACCGCTCAAAAAGCACAGTACAATAAAAAAGAAACCGTGTATGTTATCGCGGACGCGCAGGGTACTCCCGAAAAGGTGATCGTCAGCAACTGGATTCAAAACACGGGCAAGGAAAAGAAGCTTACAGATAAAACCAACCTCAAGGATATTGAGGTGTTAAAGGGTGACAACAGCTTTACGATTGACGAAAACAACGTCTGCGAGTGGGACGCAAACGGCGGCGATATTTACTATAAAGGAACGTGCTCGACCGATCTTCCCGTAGGCGTGAATATTTCCTATGAGCTTGACGGCAAGGCTGTCAGCCCTGCGGAGCTTGCGGGCAAGAGCGGAAAGCTCAAAATTAAAATCAACTACATCAACCGCCAATACAGCGAGGAAACCGTCAACGGTAGAAAAGAAAAGATTTATGTGCCGTTTGTCATGATGACGGGAATGATGCTGGACAACGAAAAGGCTGATAACGTCACCGTTACTAACGGAAAGGTCGTCAACGACGGTACGCACACCTTTGTCGTAGGTTTCGCGCTCCCGGGAATGCAGGATACACTGCAGCTCAAAAGTGACGAGCTGACAATTCCCTCGTCGGTTGAGATAACCGCCGATGTAAAAGACTTTGAGCTCGCCACGACCCTGACGCTTGCCGCGAACGATATATTCAGCGATTTGGACGTCGATAAGCTCGACAGTAAGGCAAAGGAGCTGAACGGCAAGCTCGACGAGCTTGTTTCGGCGACCGATAAGCTGCTCGACGGAACCTCACAGCTTTACAGCGGACTAAGCACGCTTCTCGACAAATCGGGCGAGCTGATCGACGGAGTGAATCAGCTGTACAACGGTTCCGAACAGATCAAGAACGGAGCGGAAAGCCTGAAAAACGGCGCTTCTGCAGTCAAAGACGGTGCGGTACAGCTTGACAGCGGAATAGGAAAAGTAAACAGCGGAGCTGAAAGCCTTAAAAGCGGCGCGGCAACACTTTCCGACGGCGCGGCTCAGGTGGACAGCGGAGCAGGCTCCTTGGCAACGGGCGCGGCGCAGCTCGACAGCGGCATAGCTCAGCTTCAGGGGTATATCGCGCAGCTTTCGGGAGGACTCAACACGATCTCGGCAAACAGCTCACAGCTTACGGGCGGCGCTAAGCAGGTGTTCAACACTCTGCTTTCGGAAGCAAATAAGCAGATCTCAGCGGCAGGACTCACCGCTCCCGAGCTTACGATTGAAAACTACGGCGAGGTGCTCGACAAGCTGCTCGCCTCGCTCAGCGACGACAACGCGAGCGCACTCGCAGAGCAGACGGCGCGCGATACCGTTACCGCTACGGTGGAAAGCCAGCGCGAGCTGATCCGTCAGGGCGTTGAAAACGCGGTCAGAAAGCAGGTCACCGAAGCGGTGCTCGCAACGGCGGGACTCTCCATGACGGCGGACGAATACGATGCGGCAGTCGCCGCGGGTCAGATCCCCGATGAGGTTCAGGCGCAGGTCAGCACGGGCGTCAGCACACAGATGAGCGCCATGCAGGGCGTCATTGATGAAAAAACCGAGGCTCAGATTCAGTCGATCATCGAGGAAAACATGAACTCCGAGCAGGTGCAGGCGCAAATCAGCGAGGGCGTCCAGCGTATGGCAAGCGGCAGAGCTTCTTTGCAGGCACTCAAAAATCAGCTTGACAGCTACAATACCTTCTATCAGGGCATAATCAGCTACACCTCGGGCGTAGATCAGGCAAACAGCGGCGCGGCGCAAATCCTCAGCGGCTCCTACGCAGTAAAGAACGGCTCGGGCGAGCTTGCGAGCGGTTCGGCACAATTAAAGGATGGCACGGGTCAGCTCAGCACGGGCGCAAATCAGCTTAAGGACGGCTCCGCGGCTCTTAAAAACGGCACGGCTCAATTGAAGGACGGCTCCGCAAAGCTTGCGGCGGGAACGGGCGAGCTCAGCGCGGGCGCGATCAGCTTAAGCGACGGAACAGCCGAGCTTTTCGACGGTATCGCGACGCTTAAGGGAAAAATCCCGTCCCTGATCGACGGGATCACACAGCTCAAGGATGGCTCTATGCAGCTTGACGAGGGCATGAAAGAGTTCAAGGCAGAGGGAGTCGACAAGCTGAAAAGCGCAGCCGACGGCGACATCAAATCACTTATAGAGCGCATAAAGGCTATCTCGAAGGTATCCAAGAGCTATAAGTCCTACAGCGGCATTTCCGACGGCGCGCAGGGACAGGTCGATTTCATTTATAAAACAGAGGGAATCGAGGACAAAAAATAAGCTATATAAAAAATGGGCAGTAATGGCGTTCAGATTTTGCGACGCTTAAACAAAGAAAGAGATTTTTCCTCAAAACGAAAATCCGATTGTTATTTCTTTTCTGCTTTGCTGAAAATGCTGACAGCGAGTTGTGAGCATTTACAATTAAATCGGCAACGCTGCACTTGACATTACTTGTTGAGTGCAGCGTTTTTAACTTCGTTGGGACGAGTTTTAGATTTATGATGAGGGGTAAGTCAAACTGGTTTTCTGTGGTCGAAAACTCTTTGAAATTTGAGTTGAAATAACTCGAAAAAGTATCAGTCGTGGATTTTGGGCAAGGACTGATCACTCTTTCCAACCTAATGAAAACTTGCTGGTCTTTTGATGCTGTTCCGAAATCTTTTGCCTGTTTTGACCTCGATTTTGCATAAATCACTTTAACGACTTGCAAAAACGAAAACACGAAAAAAGGCTTGAAACCGACGTTTCAAGCCTGAGAAATCCAGTAATCATGCGGGGAATTAAGTCGCGGTTGACGTTTGGAGACCGCTGCTCTACCAACT
>OMXW01000121.1 GCA_900315085.1 uncultured Eubacteriales bacterium | reverse complement strand
ACATATACTATTCTATCACGTTTTTAAATTTTGTAAATAAAAATTTGCGCAAAAACAAATAAAATTTTCAAAATAGTTGGACTTTTAATAATAACTTTGGTATAATAAAACATAATGTATAAAATATTGGGAGTAATTGATTAATGAAAACAGTAGATCTTGTTGTGCCCTGCTACAACGAGGAGGAGGGACTTGAGCATTTTGTGCTCGAGACCAATAAGGTAATAGTCTCGCTTCCCGAATACAGCTTCCGCTATATTCTCGTTAACGACGGCAGCAAGGACAGAACTTATCTTTTAATGAAAAAGCTTGCAAAGCAGTTTGACAATATAAAGTATATCTCATTTTCGCGCAACTTCGGCAAGGAGGCGGCGATGTACGCGGGCCTGCAGCACACAACCGCCGACTATGTGGTAGTAATGGACGCGGATCTGCAGCATCCGCCGCATATTTTTCCGCAGATGCTCGAGGCTATGGAGAACGGCTACGATTGCTGCGCCACCAAGCGCGACGAGCGCGAGGGCGAAAGCTTCTTCCGCGGAGCGTTCTCAAAGTTATTTTTCAGATTATCCAACAAGCTTACCGACGTAAAAAATCCGTACGGCGCAATGGACTACCGCATGATGACGCGTCAGATGGTTGACTCGGTGCTTGAGTTAAGCGAGGTACAGCGTTTTTCAAAGGGTATCTTTTCGTGGGTAGGCTTCAACACCAAGTGGATATCGTTCAAAACCGTAGACCGTGAGCTGGGAACCACAAAATGGAAATTTTCCTCGCTGTTCAAATACGCAATCGACGGAATCACCTGCTTCTCGGTGGCTCCGCTCAGATTCACTGCGGTCATGGGCGCGGTAATCTTTTTCATTTCGCTCATTTACATCTTGATTACCTTAATTCAAACAATCTTTTTCGGAATCACCACCCCGGGTTATGTAACAACTCTGTTTGCTGTTCTCTTTTTGGGAGGCCTCACCGAGATGTCAATCGGAATTCTGGGCGAGTACATCGGAAAAATTTATATGGAAACAAAGGAACGTCCTATCTATATAACCAAATTTTCAAACTTTGCGGAAGAAAACAACGAAGAAAAGGAGAGTTGATAAATGAACGGAACCAAAGGCAAAAAATCGGTAGGCGTGGCTTTTGCGGCTGTAATAACCGCGCTGCTTCTTATCGTTTCATGCGTGGCGGCGTGCATAGCAGTTAACGCCGGCAGCTCGGGCGGCACCGACACGGCGTCGGCTGCGCTTGAGGAAGCCCAAAAGGAGGTTACAAAATTCGCGGACGATTCGGTAAGAAACGAAGCGGATTTCTCGGACAACCTGTTCAAAAAGGGTACGTCCGCGGCAATGATGTATCAGGGCAAAAACAACGACGGTCAGCTTGAAAAGATTTCAGCGGCAGTCGGCGCGGATTCAATCGTCGTTACCGACGCCAAGGGCAAAATCACCGAGTCTTATCCCGACGATAAGCTAAAGGGCAAAACCCTCAAGGAAAACAAGATGGGTGAGTTCGGAAAGATTTCAAAGGGCATCGTTGACAAGATGATGAGCGACCCCAACAAGACCGACGACGGCTACAAGGTCAATGTAGGAATCAGACGTCAGGACGGAGACGGACTTGTTGTAATAGGCTTTACCGACGACAGCTACGAAAACGTTACGGGTGAAAATCTGGCGGCGTCGATCAGCAAGAACGTTATAATTGAAAAGGACGGAAAAATCCTCAGCACAAACTTTGAGCCGGCAAAGGACAGCGAAAGCATCGAAGCCTTTGAAAAGAAGGCAAAGGACGCGGGCTACACCTTCGACGGCAAGCGCTACGAAACCAAGAAGGGCGAGGCTGATGTTTATACCGTCATGGTAGCTGTTTCCGAAGCGGCTAACAGCAACACAACCGCAATTGTAATAATCGTTATTGCAAACGCGGCATTAATCTTAATAGGAGTTTGCCTGTATTTAGTAGGCGCAAAGAAGAAATGAAAAGTTTTTTAGCAAAGTTTTTTGATATCAAATTCTGGAAATTTTTATTGGTAGGCGTATTAAACACATTGATCGGAGAAGGTGTGGTACTTCTCATGCTCCATGCTTTCGGCTGGAAGCAGTTTTCGTGGGGCGCGGGCGCGGCGGCGTTCGTAGGAGTTGTTGTGGGAAGCATTGTCAGCTATTTCCTCAACAAATACTTCACCTTTAAGAATAAAGAAAAGGGCTGGAAGCCCGTAATCCGATTTACCGCAAACATCGCGGTTTGTATGCTTGTCAGAGTAGTTGTTGCCACTCTCGTCAGCGAGGGCTGCAAGGCGGCAAATCTTTCAATGTTCTCAATGAGCGTAAACGACTTTGCGGCAAATATGAGCTGGGCGGTCGGAGCGTGCGTATTCGTTGCCTGCAACTATGTCGGACAAAGATTCTTCGCTTTCAGGGAAAAATCAGAAGAAGAATAACAGAACGGTTTATTAAAAGAGCCCGCGTTGATCGGAACGCGGGCTTTTTTGCGCAAAATGTATACAAATTATTGTGGATATTCCGTATAAAACCAATTGACTGTTCGTCGAATTTTGTATATAATAGTGTTTGTGGGGTGATAAAATGGTATGGACAATACTATTTGGAATACTGCTCGGATTGCTTGGACTGCTGATTGCATACATACTGCTTATCCTGATCAGCTGTCTGTTTGCCGACAGACACAAGCTCTACGATAAAAACAGCAGATATTTCCGCTTTTTGCTCAACAGCGCAACGGGTATGGCTGTCAAAATAATCCGAATCAAGCTCAGAGTAACGGGAACGGAAAAGCTGCCTCAGGGCAGGTTCCTGTTCGTCAGCAACCACCGCTCAAAGTTTGACCCTATACTGAGCTGGTATGTTTTCCGCAAATACGACCTCGCGTTTATCTCAAAATTCGAAAACTTTGAGGTTCCAATATTCGGAAGAATAATCCGCAAGTGCTGCTTCATGGGTATCGACCGCGAAAATCCGCGCAAGGCGGCAAAAACAATAATTCAGTCCGTTAAGCTTATCAAAAGCGACGAGTGCTCGGTCGCGGTGTATCCCGAGGGCACGCGAAACTACGGCGACGGACTTCTGCCGTTCCATAACGCTGTTCTTAAAATCTCGCAAAAGGCTGACGTTCCCATAGTTGTGCTCACGGTAAAGGGAGCCGATGAAATTCAGCACAACTTTCCGCTGCACAAATCCGTTGTATACCTCGACGTCCTCGACGTTATCCCTGCCGAATTGATTTACAACTCAAAGTCAAACAACGGAATGGGTGAACAGGGCGCAAAAAAAGTAAAGGAAATGTGGAAGTACAAGGAGTTTGAAACCCTTGACGCAGCGTCTTTAAACTATCCCGAGTTCTTCTCAGGACTTGATGAAACCGACGAGGTAGTGATATGCGGCGGCGACGGAACGCTCAATTATCTTGTAAACGCGGTTGACTGCGAAAAAATAAAAAACAGAATATATTACTATCCCGCCGGCAGCGGCAACGACTTCTGGCACGACCTCGGAGCAGGCGAAAACGCCGAGCCGCAGATAATCAATAAACTCCTTGTTGATCTTCCCGTTGTCAAGGTAAAGGGAAAGACGCGCAAGTTCATAAACGGAATAGGTTACGGAATTGACGGCTACTGCTGTGAGGAAGGCGACAGGCTCAAAGAAAAAAGCGACAAGCCGATCAACTACACCTCGATCGCAATCAAGGGACTGCTTTTCCGCTATAAGCCCACAAACGCCACCGTTGAGGTGGACGGCGAAAAGCATTTCTTCAAAAAATGCTGGCTTGCTCCAACAATGAACGGCAGATTTTACGGCGGCGGAATGATGGCGACCCCTAACCAGGACAGGCTCAACCCCGAGCGCACCGTAACAACAATGGTGATGAACGGCGCGGGCAAAATCAAAACACTTATGGCGTTCCCGTCGATCTTCGAGGGCAAGCACGTTGAAAAGACAAAGATAGTGTCAACCTTCACGGGCAGCCGCGTCAAGGTAAGCTTTGACCGCCCCGTCGCTCTACAAATAGACGGCGAAACTGTCCTAAACGTTACAGAATACACTGTTTTTACTTCGCGTACTTAAAGTTAGTTGTTTGATGATGTTTTCCGTTTCGCGAGTTTTTTACTTCGCGTACTTGACGTTTGTTTTTTGATGACGTTTTCCGTTTCGCGAGTTTTTTACTTCGCGTACTTGACGTTTATTTTTTGATGACGTTTTCCGTTTCGCGAGAATACGAAATCTAATTCATACTGTGAGGGCAATGGGAACTGCGTTTGGTTTATTTGGTTCTCTGTATATCGTTTTATTGACAGGTTGTAGGGAATTATCCCCGTGTAATTCCTGTTTAGATGTCATTCCGACCGAACGCAGTGAGTGGAGGAATCCCCCAAAAAGGAAACAAAC
>OMXW01000080.1 GCA_900315085.1 uncultured Eubacteriales bacterium | reverse complement strand
TACACTTTCCCTATTTTACTACTTTATTTCAATAAAATCAAGTATTTTATTTCGCGTTCTTGATGTCGGCTTGATTGATGATGTCGGTGTTTCGCGAGAAAAAATAGAAAAATATTTTGCTGTGAGGGCAATGGGCACTACGTTTGGTTTATTTGCACCCTATCTTAAACAGCTTCTAATCACTAAACCCTAACCACTTCACACTCTTATTGTAGGGTACGGTCTTGACCGTACCGCCGGCTATGAACAAACGTATTGTTTTCAACCACGGTTCGGTCAAGACCGAACCCTACGGTTTTAATTCATCACCATTACGCTATTATTAATACGGTCGGGAACCAAATGTATTAATAAAAACAATCTGTCTGCACGACCGAAACTTTCAATTTTCAATTTTCAACTTTCAAATATTTAAACTTTCCATTGAATTATCCTGCAAAATATGATATTATATATACATATTTCATCAGAATTCGGGAGGAACTGTCGTGGAGCTGAAAGAATCAGGCGAAATGTACCTTGAAACCATATATGTATTGTCAAAAAGAAAGGGCTTTGTTCGTTCAATTGATGTCGTTGAGGAAATGGGTTACTCAAAGCCGAGCGTCAGCCGCGCGATGGGAATCCTTCGTGACGGCGGATATATCACCGTGGGAGCGGACGGCGGATTGAATTTGACCGAGGCGGGACTTGAGGTAGCCGAGCGCACCTATGAACGCCACACAATACTCAGCGAATTTTTCATGAAGCTGGGCGTAAACGAGGAACGCGCCGTTGCTGACGCCTGCAAGATTGAGCACGTTATCAGCAGCGAGACCTTTGCGGCGGTCAAAAAGCATTTACAAGAAGATTTTTAAGGGACGGAAAACCGCCCCTTTTTTCTTGCGGAATAATAAAATATATGTTACAATAGGAACATCAATATGAAAAGAGGAAATTTGATGAAGCTATTATCGTTGGTTGTGCCCTGCTACAACGAGGAAAAAACCATTCCGATTTTTTATGACGCAGTTATGGGCATAAAGGATAAGATTGACGCTGAAATTGAGTTTTGCTTTGTTGACGACGGAAGCACCGACAAAACTCTTGATATTCTCCGCGATTTAAACAAGCTTGACGAGAATGTTCACTACCGCTCATTTTCGAGAAACTTCGGCAAGGAGGCAGGTATTCTTGCAGGCCTTGAGATGGCAAACGGCGATTTTGTTGCCACTATGGACGTTGATTTGCAGGATCCGCCCTCTCTCCTGCCCGAGATGTTCAATATTTTAAACGAGCCCGACACAAAATACCACTGTGTTGCCACAAGACGTGACACCCGTGACGGCGAGCCCGTTGTGCGCTCAGCTTTTTCAAGGCTGTTTTACCGCATTATCAACAAGCTTTCCGACACTGAGATCCGCGACGGCGCGAGGGATTACCGCATGATGTCGAGGATGATGGTCAACGCGATTATTTCCGACCGCGAATACAACCGCTTTTCAAAGGGTATTTTCAGCTGGGTAGGCTTTGAGACCTACTGGATCTCCTACGAGAACATTGAAAGAAGCGCGGGCACCACAAAATGGTCGTTCTGGAAGCTGTTCGCGTATTCGCTCGAAGGAATTCTTGCATACTCGGTCGTTCCGCTGTATCTTTCGTCTTTCCTCGGAATCATCATGTGCATCGTCGCGTTTATTTTCCTGGTGCTCATCGTTTTCCGCGCGCTCATTTGGGGCGACCCTGTTTCCGGCTGGCCTTCGATGGTATCTATCATGATTTTCATCGGCGGTCTGATTCAGCTTTGTCTCGGTATTGTCGGTCTTTATCTTTCAAAGATTTATCTTGAAACAAAAAAACGCCAGCACTTTATTTTAAAAGAAGAACGGTAAATACATATAAAAAAGGAGCTGTCGCATTAAGCGATTATTACCTGAAAATGTCATTTCGACAAATCCCCTAATGCAATAGCAATTCGCTTCCTATCATGGGGATTCCTCGACTCCGCTCGGAATGACATGGTAATTTTTGGCTTAATGCGACAGCCCCTTTTGTGTGTTTGAATTTATTTAAAATTAATCCGCGAACATGGGTGTCGAGAGGTAACGCTCGCCTGTATCGGGCAGGAGCGCTACGATTACCTTGCCCTTGTTTTCGGGGCGTTTTGCAAGCTGTGAAGCCGCAAATACCGCCGCGCCGGATGAAATGCCGACGAGAAGTCCTTCCTTGCGCGCGAGTGTTCTTCCTGTTTCAAAAGCGTCCTCGTTTTCTACCGCGATGATTTCATCGTATATGTCGGTGTCGAGTGTGTCGGGTACAAAGCCCGCGCCGATTCCCTGAATTTTGTGAGGACCTGCCGTACCCTTTGAAAGCACGGGTGAGCCTGCGGGCTCAACTGCTACTACTTTTACGTTGGGGTTCTGTGATTTGAGGTACTTGCCTACGCCTGATACTGTTCCGCCTGTACCTACGCCGGCTACGAAGATGTCAACCTTGCCGTCGGTGTCGTTCCAGATTTCGGGACCTGTTGAAGCCACATGAGCTGCAGGGTTAGCGAGGTTTGTGAACTGGCTGGGAATAAAGCTGTTCTCGGTCTGAGCGGCAAGCTCGTTTGCCTTTTCAATTGCGCCCTTCATGCCCTTTGCGCCGTCGGTGAGTACGAGCTCGGCACCGTATGCCTTGAGCAGATTGCGGCGCTCAATGCTCATGGTCTCGGGCATTGTGAGGATGATTCTGTAACCTCTTGCCGCCGCTGTTGCCGCAAGTCCGATACCTGTGTTGCCGCTTGTGGGCTCAATAATTACCGCGCCTTCCTTGATTGCGCCCTTTGCCTCGGCGTCGTCAAGCATCGCCTTTGCGATTCTGTCCTTTACGCTGCCTGCGGGATTGAAATATTCGAGCTTTCCGTATACCTCAGCCTCGAGTGAGTTGAGCTGTGAGAATTTGTTGAGCTTTAAGAGAGGTGTGTTGCCGATTAAATCTGTGATGGTATTGTAAACTTTCATTGTAATTACTCCTTAAAAAATTTATATTGTAAGATTAGGGTTGAAATTGTGGTTTGGGTCGTCTGAGCTTCAACATCGCTTCACCCTGTTTTCTGCCATCAAATTACCTTCTTTCAATATAATTTATAAAACATAGTGGTTTTATAGGCTTTATTATAGCACCACATACTCCTTTTGTCAAGGACTAATTTTATTTTTATTGCGATTTATACTTTTTGGTATTTACAAAAATGCGTTTTTCGTGTACGATATAGATATATTATACTAATGAAAGAGTGATTATATGCTGATTCTTGCTTCCGCTTCGCCGAGAAGGCAGGAGCTTTTATCGCTGATTACAGAGCATTTCAAGACCGAGCCCGCGAACATTGACGAAAGTATTCACGAGCCGCTTGAGTTGTACAAGATTCCGGAGTACCTTGCCGTAAGGAAAGCGGAGTTTGTTCACAAGCTGCACCCCAACGACACAATTATCGGCTGCGACACGGGCGTTTTTGTTGACAACCAGATGATTGGCAAGCCGAGGTCGGACAAGGCGGCGTTCGAGATTTTGAAAATGCTTTCGGGCAAGACTCACCATGTTATTACGGGCTGCGCAATCTACAAGAGTGACAGACTTGTGAGATTTTCTCAGGTGACCGAGGTTGAGTTCTACAAGCTGACCAACGCGGAAATCGAGGAATACATCGCCACGGGCGAGCCTGCCGACAAAGCCGGAGCCTACGGTATTCAGGGCAAGGGTGCGCTTCTTGTTAAGCGTATCAACGGCGACTACTTTAATGTTGTGGGACTGCCTGTCGCGCTGCTGAATAAAAAGTTAAATGAGATTTAAAATAAAACCACAGGGACGAACTCAGCGTTCGTCCCTGTGGTTTTAGTGTATAGTGGTTAGTGGTTTGTGATTAGAATATTCAACATCACATTACTTTTTATTCGGGTTTTTGATCATTTTGCCGTTGATAAAGATGTAATCGTCCTCGGTATTGGCTTTGCTGACCGTCTGTTTTTCCTCGTCCGATAGCTCGTTTTTTGGAGCGGCAAGCACGTTAACAAACGAACCCACGTTTTCCTGCATACCCTTTGATATCATCGAGATCACAATATAGCTGATAATCAGCGGCATAAACGCTGTGAGGAATATGATTGAGAGTATCCTGCCTGCTCCGTCGGTAAACACGAGCAGGAATATTCCCGCGGTGACAAGCACTCCGACTATTACAAATGCCAGTATATTGGTGAGGACCTTGCCGAATATCATGAGCAGCGAGTTTTTGTATAGATTGCGCCAGCGAAGCTCATAAGTTACCGCCATGAGCGGCAGATAAAACAGCATTAATATCATTATCGCGGTGAACAGCACATAAATCACAAGTACATACGCGAACACGATGTCGGACTGCGCCATTGAATAATAGTATAGTATTGCGAAGAACGACGACGCGAATATTATATAGATAACAAAGCCGTGGAAGATGAAGTCCTTCAGGTTATCCCTGACCGCCTTGAAAAAGGTCGGGACTACGGGCACAAAGCTTTTTTCAATTGCGTACTTTCTTATTACCATTACAAGCCCCGGCAAAAACAGCGCTGAGGGAATAAGTCCCAGTCCCCAGACGAGAATATTGTCAAAGCCCGTGAGCTTGCCGGCTAAAATTGACAGCGACATAAACGCCGCGAAGAACGCCGAAAAAATTGCTCCGGCAAGCATTAGCTGCGGAAATTTTGTAAAAAACACGGTGAACGCGTTTTGCTTTTTTTGATTCATGATTTACTACCTCTGATTAGTTTTCAAAGCTAAGTATATCACAACACACGACCGATTTTCAATAATAATTTATTCAGCTAAAGATTACAAAATTGTGTTCTTTATTTCCTGTGGTGAATTATAGCGTAAACATATAGTTTTTATGCGGTTTTTTGGTTATTTTTTTGTAACATCATCAACCAAAATTAAATAAAGCAATGAAATCATCCATATTTTTATAAAAATTTAGCTTGATTTTTATTATATAAAATGATATTATTTACTTAAATAGGGAGCGTAAAATCAGCTTCCGACGCATATCCGACGGAATTCGGATAAATATTTTAGAAAAGGTGATATACGTGAAAAAAACACATGTTAAAAGAGCGTCCGCTTTTGTTCTTGCCGCTTTGATGGCAGGTACAGCACTTGCAGGCTGCGGAAACTCAAACTCAAGCTCTGAGGGCAGCGGCGAGAAAAAAGGCGACGCTTCAAAGGGTAAGGTTTACTTCCTGAACTTCAAACCCGAATCTGACGAAGCTTGGCAGAACCTCGCAAAAGAGTACAAGAAGGAAAAAGGCGTTGAGGTTACCGTTAAGACAGCTGCAGAGGGTAAATACGAGGAGACTCTTACATCTGAGATGAGCAAGGACACCGCTCCTACTCTGTTCCAGGTTAACGGACCCGTTGGTCTTGCTAAGTGGGGCGAGTACTGCGATGATCTCACAAACGCTGAAATCGTTAAGAACCTCACAAAAGACGACTTCGCTCTTAAAGACGGCGACCAGATCAAGGGTATTGCTTACTGTATTGAAACCTACGGTATCATTTACAACAAGACCATCCTTCAGAAGTACTGTGATTCAGACTTTGCTACCGTAAAGAAGATCGAAGACATCAACAGCTTTGACAAGCTTAAGACTGTTGCCGACGAGATCCAGAAGAATAAGGATAAGCTCGGCGTTGACGGTGCGTTTGCATCAACAGGTATGGATTCTACATCTGACTGGAGATTCAAGACTCACCTTGCTAACCTCCCCATCTACTTTGAGTACAAGGATGCCGGCGTAAGCGACGCTAAGGAGCTCAAGGGTACATATCTTGATAACTACAAGAAGATTTTTGACCTCTACATCACAGATTCTACCTGCAAGCCCACTGAGCTGGCTTCAAAGACAATGGACAACGCTTCCGCTGAGTTCAACGACAGCAAGGCTGTATTCTTACAGAACGGTACATGGCAGTATGACGCTATTTCCAAGGGTAAGAAGATTAAGGACGAAGAGCTCGGCATGCTTCCTATCTACATTGGCGCAGGCGACGAAGCTAAGCAGGGTCTCTGCACAGGTACAGAGAACTACTGGTGCGTAAACAAGGACGCAAGCGACGACGATAAGGCAGCTACAGAAGAATTCATCAACTGGTGCGTAACAAGCGAGACCGGCACAAAGGCTATGGCTGAGAAGATGGGCTTCAACATTCCTTTCAAGGACGCAAAAACTCCCAACAACGCACTTGTTGCATTCGCTAACACAACTGCTGACAAGACTCCCGTTAGCTGGAACTTCACAACAATGCCCAGCGAAGAGTGGAAGAACGGCGTAGGCGCTGCTCTTACTCAGTACGCTGCAGGCACAGGTGATTGGGATGCTGTTAAGAAGGCATTCGTTGACAACTGGAAGACAGAGAAGGCAAAAGCAGCTGAATAAAGCTCACCCTGTATTTTTACGTTGTATTAAATCAGCATATTAATTTCAAGGGGACTTTTAATTAAGTCCCCTTAACTGTAACTAAGAAAGGCAAAAGCTATGTTTAAAAGTCCAAAAAGAAAGCTTTACGCTTTGATCTTTGTACTCCCTACGTTTGCGGCTTTTGTTATAGGCTTCATTTATCCGTTTATCAGAGGTATTTATCTTTCGTTTTTCCAATTCCAAATTGTAAAAAAAGCGAAGTTTGTAGGCATAAGCAACTACCTCAAGGCTTTTCAGGACGACAGCTTTTTGAGATCGTTCTGGTTCACTATCGGCTTTGTTATCGTCAGCCTTATCCTCATTAACCTTATCGCGTTTTTTGTGGCTTACGGTCTGACAATCGGTATTCGCGGCTCAAATATTTTCAGAACCGTATTCTTTATGCCAAACCTCGTAGGCGGTATTATCCTCGGTTACATCTGGCACCAGATCTTTGACGGTATCCTCAGAAATTTGGATATGCCCTCGCTTGTTACAAACAGCGACATGGGCTTCTGGGGACTGATAGTACTGATGTGCTGGCAGCAGGCGGGCTATATGATGATTATTTATATAGCGGGCTTCCAGAATGTTCCCGCCGACCTTTATGAAGCGGCTAAAATTGACGGCGCAAGCAAAGGACAGTTACTCACAAGGGTAACGCTGCCGATGATGATGCCCTCCATCACCATCTGCTCGTTCCTCACTCTCACAAACTCATTCAAATTGTTCGACCAGAACCTTGCTCTTACAGGCGGCGCTCCGCTCAAGGACGGTATCTGGACAACCCGTATGATGGCTTTGAACATCTACAAAACCTTCTACGGCGAAGGTAAAAGCGCAAAGGGCGTTGGTCAGGCTGAGGGCGTTATCTTCTTCCTGATAGTTGTTGTAATTTCGCTCGTTCAGCTGTACCTCACAAGAAGAAAAGAGGTGCAGGCTTAATGGCAAAAGTAGCGGCTAAGGAACCCAAGCACGTTAAAAAGCAGACCTTTGGCAAGAAGCTGCTGACAATTATTTTCTCTGTTGTCTCTGTGTTCTATGTTATGCCTATTTTGATTGTGCTTGTTAACTCCTTCAAAACAAACGAGCAAATCAGCCAAAATCTTTTCGCATTTCCTAACGCGGAAAGCTTTAACGGCTTTGCAAACTACATCAAGGGCATGACCTTCGGCAACTACCCGTTCTGGGAAGCTGCTATCTGGAGCTTGTTTATCACCATAGGCGGAGTTTTCCTGATTCTGCTTTGCACCTCAATGTGCGCGTGGTATATTCAGCGTTCAAACACGATCATCTGCAAGATCATTTATTACTTCTGCATCTTCTCGATGGTCGTTCCCTTCCAGATGGTTATGTTCACACTTTCCGATACAGCCAACAAGCTGAAGCTCATTACTCCCTGGGGTATTCTTTTGATTTATCTCGGCTTCGGCGCGGGCCTTTCGGTATTTATGTTCTCGGGCTTTGTTAAGTCCATTCCGATTGAGATTGAGGAAGCCGCCGACGTTGACGGCGCAGGTCCCATCAAGACCTTCTTCGGAGTTGTTCTTCCAATCATGAAGCCGACCGTTATTTCGGTTGCGATTCTTGAAACAATGTGGATTTGGAACGACTACCTCCTCCCCTACCTCATTTTGGACGGAGAATACAGAACGATCCCGATCCATATGCAGTTCCTTAACGGAAGCTACGGACAAACCGATAACGGCGCTATCATGGCGCTCGTTGTGCTGAGTATCGTTCCGATCGTAGCGTTCTATTTTGCGTGTCAGAAGTACATCATTGAGGGTGTTGTTTCAGGCGCGGTCAAGGGATAATTTAAGACAAATTTT
>OMXW01000004.1 GCA_900315085.1 uncultured Eubacteriales bacterium | reverse complement strand
GGCGCGGCTTATTAATGAAACCAAGGCAAACGGCGGACGGATCATTGCTATAGGTACGACCTCATGCCGCACACTTGAAAGCGTGGCGACGCAGTACGGCGAAATCAAGCCCTGCGACGGCTTCACCGATATCTTCATCTACCCAGGCTACGAATTCAAGGTGCTTGACGGTCTTGTTACCAACTTTCACCTCCCCGAGAGTACGCTGATCATGCTTGTTTCAGCGTTCGCGGGCTACGATAACGTTATGAACGCTTATCAAATTGCCGTAAAAGAAAAATACAGATTCTTTTCCTTTGGCGACGCCATGATAATTCTATAACTTGTCTATTATATTCATTGATATTTTAATATAATATGATAGGAGGAAATATGTACAAGCTAATTAAACAGGAGGGCACTGCCCGCAGAGGCGAGTTTACTACGCCCCACGGAACAATTCAAACTCCCGCGTTTATGAACGTTGCCACCTGCGGAGCGATCAAAGGCGCGGTAGCGCTCGATTTAAAGGATATAAAATGTCAGGTTCAGCTCTGCAACACCTATCACCTTCACCTGCGCCCCGGCGATAACAAGGTCAGGGAGCTTGGCGGACTTCACAATTTCACGCGCTGGGACGGTCCGATTCTCACCGACAGCGGCGGATTTCAGGTGTTTTCACTCGCAAAGCTGAGAAACATCAAGGAAGAGGGCGTGTACTTTAACTCCCACATAGACGGCAGAAAGATTTTTATGGGCCCCGAGGAAAGCATGAATATCCAGTCAAATCTCGGCTCGACAATCGCGATGGCGTTTGACGAATGTGTTGAGAACCCCTCGCCCTATCAGTACACAAAGGACAGTGTAGCGCGCACAACACGCTGGCTGAAACGCTGCATAAATCGAATGAACGAGCTAAACAGCCTTGAGACCACGCTCAACCGCGAACAAATGCTGTTCGGAATAAATCAGGGCGGAACTTACAAGGATTTGCGCTGCGACCACATGAAGGAAATCGCAGAGCTTGACCTTGACGGCTACGCAATAGGCGGACTTGCCGTTGGAGAGCCTACCGAGGTAATGTATGAGATTATAGAGACGGTCGAGCCGCACGCGCCTAAAAATAAAATCCGCTATCTAATGGGAGTGGGAACTCCCGTCAATATTCTTGAAGCTGTTTATCGAGGAGTAGATTTGTTTGACTGCGTTATGCCCAGCCGCAACGCGCGACACGGACAGCTATTTACATGGGAAGGCGTACGCAATCTTAACAACGCTAAATATGAACTTGACCCCTCCCCCGTTGACAGTCATTGCGACTGTCCCACCTGCCGCAATTTTTCGCGCGCGTACATACGCCACCTGCTCAAAAGCGGCGAAATGCTCGGCATGAGGCTTGCGGTAATCCACAACCTCTATTTCTACAACAATCTCATGGAGGTAATCAGGCATAAGCTCGACGAGGGAAGCTTCACTGATTTTTATGAAAAATACCGAAATATTCTCGGTGTTAGGATATAATAAAAAAAATACTTGCAAGAATTGGTTAAAACTGCTATAATCTTAATAATTGCCAGAAAGGAATGAATCAAATGAATAATTTACCAATACTCGCTCAGGCTTCGGGCAACAACGCTGCAGGCGGCTTCGGCATGTGGGGTATGATTGCAATTTACGCTCTCATCATTGTTGCCGTATACTTCTTTCTGCTCAGACCGAACTCAAAGAAGAAAAAAGAAGAAGCCGAGATGAGAAACTCTCTTGAAATCGGCGACGAAATCACAACAATCGGCGGAATCATGGGCAGAGTCGTTGCAATCAAGGACGACGAGGACGCTCTTATCATCGAGACAGGCTCAGACCGCGTAAAGATGAAGTTTAAAAAGTGGTGCATCTCCTCTGTTGACACAGTTAAGGATACAAAGCAGAACGCCGCTCCCGAAAAGAAGAGCTTCTTCAGCAAATTCAAGAAATCTGAAGAAACAGAAAAAGCTGAATAAACGAATTAATAAAAGACTCCCTGAATATAATTTACAAAATTGTATTCAGGGGGATTTTTTATGTCTGATAAAAGTAGGCTTGTAAAGGCAGTCGCGGTTGGAGCAATCTGTTCAATGCTAAGCTGTATCATTCTCACCTCGATTCTGGCGGCGGTGATGCTGAGCACCGGCATGCTCGGAAGCGAGCTTACAAACTGGATCACGACAGCGATCATGGGGCTTGGGTCGCTCGTCGGCGGATTTGTCGCAGCAAAAATAAACAAGGGCGCCGGAATACCGGTTGGCGGAATGACTGGGCTTGCCGTGTTCGTTGTCTCCGCGCTCGCTTCGCTTTCAAGGGGCGCTTCGGGCGTAACATCAATGGCGATCATCAAGCTTGCCGCCTCGGTTTTGCTCGCAATTGTGGGCGGAATCCTCGGAATCCGTGAAAAAAAGGGCACAAATTACGGCAGGTTTTAAAAAAATCCCGTAAAACAGTGGAAAAATTTATTTCAGTATGCTATAATGTTATGAATGGAGATTAATAAAAAGCGGATTTTTGAGAATAAATGTAAAGTTGTTTTTGAAGGAGAAGTTTAAATGGCAAGATTTAAATTACCCGAGTCCATGAAAGCGTGGAAGGTAGTATCGTCTTTGCCCGACAATAACGGTAACTCCGTGTATGAGGTTTCAAGAAAGGAAACCGACGGAAGCGTTACCAACGCGGTAATGACATACGTTGCATTTCAGGGCGACGACTATAACAGCGACAATGTTCAGTTCATAAACGAGGAAGCGGCGTTTATCCGCAACGTGATTAACTGCGGCGAGGTAAGCAACTACATCGACGCAGCCGTGCTTGACAAACCGTCAAAAAGCAAAATCGGAATGTTCATCATTACGCAGAAGCTCACCTCGCTTGAACAGACGCTTATGCAGAAGAATTTCACCGAAGATGAAATAAACGACTTCGGACTTCAGATGAGCGACATTCTCACAAGACTTGAAGCTCGCGGAATTTATCACGGCAACATCAAGCCGTCAAATATTTTTGTCACTCAAAGCGGCGCATACAAGCTGGGCGGCTTCACCGATTTCGAAAGCAAAATCAGCGATTTGTCCTTTGTATCGCCCGAAATAAAGGCAAGCGAACAGCCTGACTTCACAACCGATATTTACTCTGTCGGACTTATCATGTACGAGATGGCCAACGACGGAGCTATTCCGTTTGAGAGCGAGACCGTAAGCCGTGAGGACGCTATTAACAAGCGTTTTGAAAAGCAGAGTATTTCTGCCCCGAAAAACGGCAGTGAAAAACTCAAGAGCGTAATCGTGATTGCGTGTCAGCCCGACAAGCAGAACCGCTGGAAGAACGCGGGAAATCTCAAAAACGCGCTCGCGTCGATCAAAGCGGAGAGCGAAGCCGCAAAGGCTCCGAAGCAGGAAATAATCCCTCCCGCCCCGACCGAGTTTGACGGAAACGTTTTTGAGGAATTTGTATACGACGATTTTGAGGAAGCAAAGCCCGAACCTAAAGAGGATAAAAACTCAGACGCGGCAAAAGCTGCTGCAACAGCGGCAGCGGCGGCAGGCGCAGCGGCAGGCGCGGCGGCTGCGGCACACGGAAAAGATAAAAACCTTGACAAAATCAAGGAAGCAATAAAGCACAACGCTCCCCAAAGCGAAGCTCAGGCGCCCGATTCAGAACCTGTTACACAGGTACTTACTCCGCAGCCCGAAGCTCCCGAAACTCCTGACATTGAGGAAGCGCAGACCCAGGTGCTCACTCCCGAAATGCTCGATAATCAGATCAAGGCGGCTAAGGCAAAGGCTGAAAAAGCGCAAAACGCGCAAAAGCCGCAGGGCAGCGAAAACGAGATTGACAACAGAGTTTTTGACGACTACCAGGTTCAAACAAAGGTATTCAATATAAACGACGTTAAGAATAAAGCAGACAAGGACTACGGCGACTACTTTGACGACGAGCCCGAGCCTGTTCCCGAACAGAACACAGAGGTTGACAGTGAGTTCGGTCAGAACGGCTTTTACGACGACAACTCCTTCTACGCCGAGCAGAAAGAGGAAGAAAAGCGCAACCGCAAGGGCATGATTATCGCGATTATCGCGGCGGTCATCGTTGTGGCTTCTCTTGCGGTCCTCGGAGTTGTTGCCGCGACAAACGGCTGGTTCGGCGGCAAGGATACAAAGGAAACTCAGCCGTCAACCGAGATTTACACCGAGGACACCACAGTTCCTGCCACAACTCAGCAGCCCACCACTGCGGCTCCCACAACCGAGGAACCGACAACCGAAAGCGAATATGATTATCCGTTCAACGTTGTAGGCGCGTACTATGACTATGCAAAGAGCGTGCTTGAGGAACAGGGCTACAAGGTTGTTAAGGGCGAATACGCCGACAGCGAATACTACGATGAAGGCATCGTCACCTCAATGAGCCCCGATCCCGAGGAACAGCTCAAAAAGGGCAGCACGATTACGCTTAACATCTCATCGGGACTTATTCAGTCGGAGGAAACTCAGGCAAACGACGATGAGGATGAAAACAACAATAATGATGATGAAAACTACAGCGACGAGGACAGCAATGAGGAACAACCTCAGAATTCGGACAGCGGACGTGACCGCCGTGCTCCTCAGGCTGACGACACATCATACAGCAAATACAAGGGAAATACAAGCTATCTGTCACAGTCAGAAGTAAATAGCATGAGTCGTTCAGAGCTGAATTTAGCTCTGAACGAAATCTACGCTCGCAGGGGAAGAATATTTAAAAGTTCTTCCCTTTCAAGTTATTTTAACGCTCAATCGTGGTATACTCCAAAGTATACCGAAGATGAATTTTCAAAGAAAGTTACGCTGAATGATTACGAAAACAAAAACATTCAGATGATTCTTGACGTTCAGCAGAACAAGGGATACCGTTAAATTTACCCGACTGTTGAAAAACTGACTACTCACGCCGCGGCAAAAATATGCGGCTTGAAGCAAAAAGGCTGGTTGTTAAAATGAAAGACCTGATATTAAAGGTGCTGAAAAGTAAATTTGTATTCGCGGCGGTGCTAAATGCCGTATTTGCCGCGGCAATAATTATTCTCACATCCTTTTCATATATCGACAGCAACGATTACTACACCTCGATTCAAATTTGCAGGGACCACTTTTACTACAGCGGAACTATAAACTATATTCTCGCAATGATAGTAGGTACGGTGCAGTATTCGCTGCCGGACTTCAACTGCTTTGTACTGTTCCAGATTCTCGCGTCCTACGCGGCGTTTGTATCTATTACCTTTGTATTTGCGGACAAGTACAACAACCGTAAGGCGTTTATCTTCTCCGCGGTACTCAATATTATTTACGCGCTCAACCATTACTCTCAGGTCAGCAGCAAAAGTACCTCCGCGCTGCTGCTTCTCGGCGGCTTCATGCTGGTGCTCAACGCAATTTACCACAAGCGTTACAGCCTTTCCTGCTGGTTAGGCGTTGCCGAAATCTTATTCGGCTCCTTCTTAAACTACCTTTACTTCTTTGTTGCTCTCGGTTTTGCAATCGCGTTTTTCTTCGGCGATATGCTTGCAAAAAGAAAATACAGACTGCAGTTCCAAAAGTTTTTCTGGTACTCAAGACCGTTCTTTTTGATGTTCCTTCTTGTAACGCTTCTCACGGTAGGACTTGCGCAGTTCTCAAATTCCGTAAACCACGCAACCGACGAAGCGGAAAGCTACTACAATTATTCCGTCGCAAAGACATCTGCGGACGCTCTCCCCTTCCCCGACTACAAGGAGCACGCCGAGGAATTCAAAAAGGCGGGAATTGACACCGAAACAAAATACGAGGTGTTCAAGCTCGGATACTTTGACCCCGTAAAAAAGCTTGATACCGACGCGCTTGAAGCGGTTAATAAAATCCAGCTTGAGGATATCAAGAGCAAGCCCATGTACGCGCTCAACGCGGTATTCATGGATTTTTACAAGCACATTCAAAATCCCGACACCACCTTGATAGCGATGTTTATGTACATCGGCATTTCGGTAATATTCATAATTTACCACAAAAACAGATTCAGCTTCTTTCCCCTGTTTTACCTGCTGGCGGGAATCATCACGGTAATTGTACTGAGAATGTTCCTGTTCATAAACACACCCGTGCTTTACGGCGTTCTGATGTTTATGCTCGCGCTGCTGATGAACTCGTTTAACTTTGAAATCCAGCGAAGCGACAAGCCGTCCTCAAAGCTCAGAATGAGCAACGGCTATATGATTATATCAAGCGTGGCGGTACTCATTGTTGCGGCGGTAAACTGCTTTGTATTCTTCAGCAGCCTGCCTGTTGTAAACTACAACTACGTTCCCGAAAGTCTGATTTCGGACATCAACCGCAACCCCGACTGCTACTATGTTATGGATACACCGACCGAAAAGGATTTTGTTCAGTACACCGAAAACTATCTGCATCCGATGTGGGGTTTCAGAAGCGAATACCTTGAAAACCTTGACGGCTTCACCTACTTCCACAACAGCGATATGCTCAGAAGAAGATATCTTCCCGAGAACATTTACGAAGCTATCATGACCAACCGCAAAATTTACGTTATCGATAAAAACATTGTGTTCCGAAAGGAAAACTACCTCAACGAAAACTACACCGACAAGAACAGCTATGTTGCCTATGAGCAGGTAAACGAGCTTGACGGTTACAAGATTTATGAGGTCAAACAGTACGAAAAATGATAAAATCCGCCGTACCCAAAAGGTGCGGCGGATTAATTATTTGAAATTAGCATTTGCATATCCTGCGGCATCGGCGCGGATATGCTTATTTTTTTGCCTGTGACGGGATGACTGAACGCCATTGAGGCGCAGTGAAGCGCCTGACGGTTTATTTTATCGCGGCTGCCGCCGTACAGTTCGTCGCCGAGCAGCGGATATCCCAGATAGCTCATGTGGCAGCGGATCTGGTGAGTTTTGCCCGTTTCAAGCCACAGGCTGAGCAGTGAATAGTCATCTCCGCGTTTTATCACGCGGTAATGGGTCACAGCAGGCGAGCCGTTGCTTACAACGCGGCGAACCATTTTCGATTCCTCAGTAAGACCGATCGGAGCGTCAACGGTACCGTCGTCCGGGACTGTTCCGTGAACGACCGCGTAATACTCCTTGTGAACCGCGTTTTTTAGCTTGTTGGCGGTGAACCTTTCCTTTGCAATCAGCACAAGTCCCGAGGTGTCGCGGTCAAGTCGGTTGAGCGCGCGGAAAACGTAGTCCTCCCCTTTTTGGCGGCTGTAATGCGCGGCGATATTTGCAAGCGTGTCGGTTTGGTGCTGCTTTACGGGGTGAACAGGCATGAACGGCGGCTTGTTTACAACAAGTATATGCTCGTCCTCAAACACTATGTCAAGGCTGCCCTCAACAGGCTCAATGTGCATTTCCTCAGTCGGCAGCTTTACCGTTATTACCGCGCCTGCTTCTACCTTATCGATTGTCCGCAAAATTTTGCCGTTCATCAAAATACCGTCTTTTTCACGCTTGAGCTGTGTTATCATTCTTGTAGACAGCCCGCGGTCCTTTAAGAACCACTTTGCCTTTATTCCTGCGCAGTTCTCGGGGACAGTAAAGCTGAGAATATCAGGCATAGAAAATCCTCCACACGGCGAACGCAACCGCCGCCTGCGCAAGAATAATCACGGGTATTCCGACCATAAACTTTAAGTGTCTGGTTTTGTGTCTGATCAACAGCATTGTGATAAGCATTGCTACGCTTCCGCCGAGGGCTGAAAGTATGAGCAGTGTTCTTTCTCTGATTCTGCGGCGATGTTTTATCGCCTTGATTTTGTCCGCAGTGGTGACGATAATTGAAACCACGCTGATTGCGGCAAGGTAAGATAATAAATAAATCATAGTTTTCTCCAAGGATGATGTTATGAAGCTGAAAAAATATATCCCCGCCGTTTTGTCGGCGGTTTTATTGGCGTCGGCGTTTGCCGTGTGCGCCCTTTACGGAAATGAAGCTCAGCCCGCGGTGCAAACGATGAGCGTTCAGACCGCCGATTCAGCCGAAAAATCCGATACGGCTGACAACATGAATGGCGTGTGGGTTACATATTTGGAGCTGAGCATGGAGCGTGAAGCGGACAAAAGCGAAAAAGCATTTGCAAAGAAGTTTTCCGCGATTGCGGATAACTGCATAAACAGCGGCTTCAACACGCTTATTGTTCAGGTGCGGCCGTTCTGCGACGCACTGTATAAATCGAAATACTATCCCTACTCGCACATTCTCACAGGCACTCAGGGCAAAAATCCCGGCTATGACCCGCTGAAAACGATGTGCAAAATCTGCCGCGAAAAGGGCTTGGCGATTCACGCGTGGATAAACCCCTACCGCGTCACATATAACAACGTGCCGGTTAAGCTGTCGGACGATAATCCGTACACTAAGGATAAAAGCATCGGAATAAAAACCGAAACCACGCTGATTTTAGATCCCTCATGCGAAAAGGCACGCAAGCTGATTGCCGACGGTATTGCCGAGATTGTCAAAAACTACGACGTTGACGGGATTCAGTTTGACGACTACTTCTACCCCGTTGACATTGAAAACCTCGACTCAAAGCAGTACGGTGAGTACAGAAGCTCGGCAAAGGGCGAAATAATGGGGCTTGAGGACTGGCGAAAAGCCAACGTCAATCTGCTGATTTCGCAGTGCTGGAGCGCGGTTCATAAAAACAGCAAAAACAAGGTGTTCGGGATTTCTCCGCAGGGCAACCTTGAAAACAACGCCGAGCTATTCGCCGACGTAAAAAGCTGGTGCGGACAGCGCGGCTACATAGACTATATCTGCCCTCAAATCTATTTCAGCCTTGAAAATCCCGCGCTCGGTTTTGAGGATGCGCTGAACGACTGGCTCAAGCTTGACTTTGCCAAAGGCGTAAAGCTGTATGTAGGGCTTGCAGGATATAAGGCAGGCACCGACGACGACGAGGGCACCTGGGAGTATTACGACGACACGCTGTTCAAGGAATATAAAATTCTGAAAAAGAATAATAATATCAGCGGCTTTATGCTCTACAGCTATTCAAGTCTGCTTGATGAAGCCGCCGAAAAGGAAATCAAAAACCTAAAAAAGTTACTCATACTAAGTAGCAATAAAAGAATTAAAACAGGTATCAGCAGATGATTTTGCAGAGCAAGGCGGAGAGCGCAGGCAGGCTGGCGCCTGTCAAGCTCGACAACGCAGCTATGCGGAATCAGATGCAATAGATGTTAAAGTATTTTGTTGATACTTAGTATAAAATAAGTTCCGCCTCGCAGTAGTCGTCAAACGCCTTTGTAAGCTTTACGGAACGTATTTGAGAGCACAGAGTGGCGTCGCTGCTGATAACGTGCACGGGCGTGTAATTCTTTGTATAGCCCTCGAGGTAGCCGTGGCGCATACGCTCAAAGAGCACCTCCTCGGTAAGTCCGACCTGAGAGGAAAGAAACTCCTTTCTCGATTCGTCCGTGAGCTTTATCATCTGCTTTGCACGCTGCTCCTTAACGGCGGGATTAAGCTGATTCGGAGCGCCGGCTGCTTTTGTTCCCCTGCGCTGAGAGTACGGGAAAACGTGAACCTTTGCAAAGCCGATTGATTTTACAAATGCCATTGAAGCCTCAAAATCCTCCTCGGTTTCTCCCGCAAAGCCGACCATTACGTCTGTTGTGATTGAAGCGTTGTCAAAATTATTTCTCAGGCGGTTCACTATCTCGGCGTATTCGGCTGAGGTGTAGTGTCTGTTCATAGCCTTTAACGTGTTGTCGCAGCCGCTCTGCAGCGAGAGGTGGAACTGCGGACAGAATTTTGGCTGTGCCGAAAGTCTTTTTGTCATTTCGTCGTCCATGCGCTCGGGCTCGATTGAACCGAGACGGACGCGCTCTATACCCTCGACCGAGCAAGCCGCCTCTACCGCGTCAGCGAGGTCAAAGTCCTCGTTCAGTCCGTACGCGGAAAGGTTTATGCCTACAAGCACAACCTCTTTGTAGCCGCCTGCCGCAACGCTTTGGATCTCCTTTTTTAAATCCGCTAGCGGCTTTGAACGAACCCTGCCTCTGGCATAAGGTATTATGCAGTAGGAGCAAAAGCGATTGCATCCGTCCTCAATTTTTATGAACGCCCTTGTGTGCTCGCCAAAGGAAGAAACGCTGAGGTTTTCATATTCAAAGCCCGTGTTTTCATGAGTGGGGATGTCGATAAACGGCGTGCGCTCTCCGAGAAATCTGTTGATCGACGGAACAAGGCTTGTCCTCTGCTTGTTGCCGAGGATTATATCGCACTCATTGAACTGCTCCATTTCATCAGGGAACGCCTGCGGCATACAGCCCGTAAGCACTATAACAGCCGAGGGATTATTGCGGCGTATCCTGTGAATAAGCTTGCGGTTTTTAGCGTCGCTGACCGAGGTTACGGTGCAGGTATTTATGATAAAAATGTCCGCAAAATCCTTATTTTCCGCGGAAGAAAATCCGTTTTTCAGCATATCCTCGCGCATTGCCTCGGATTCATACTGGTTCACTTTACATCCGAGGGTAACTATATTAAAATCCATTATTATGTTCTTCCTTTTTATTGAAAATGTTGAAATTACAATTTTTTAATATTTTTGATTGCTAAATCCGCAAAATAATGCTATTATAGTATAGTAATAACAAGGATTCAACAAGATTATTTTATTTTTGAGGTGAGCATAAAATGTATAGTGTCCCTATCACTGCAATTAATAAAAACGGACTTATTGAGATTTTTGAAACACTCTCGCATTTTTCTAATGTAATGATGATTAAAAGCGGAGACTATACAGTTGACGCTCATTCGCTTATCGGTGTCTTTTCACTTGACATCAACAAGCCTCTCGAGATTATTCTTGACCAAGCTCCCGACAACTCGCTTTTGGACGCGATTTCAAAATTTATTCCTGCCAAGCAGGTTTCCTAATAACAGCAATTAATTTTATACCCTATGGTCGTCTGGCCATAGGGTATTTTTATTTGATAATAGTATTAAGAATTTTTATCTACAACGTGGAAGGTTTTAAGATTGCCTGTTTTTTCGCTGCGCTTGTCAAGCTCCGAAAGAACGTCCTCAAGCGGGATTCCCTGCTGAACCATCATTACCGTAAGATGATAGATGAGGTCGGCAATTTCGTAAACGGTTTCGCTGTTGTCGCCGTTCTTTGCCGCGATGATCGTTTCGCTGCACTCCTCGCCTACTTTCTTCAATATCTTGTCAAGTCCCTTGTCAAGCAGATAGCAGGTGTATGAGCCTTCCTTTGGATTGTCTCTTCTGTTTTCAACTGTTGCGTACAAAGCCGCAAGTACTTCTCTGTCGTTCATATTTTACCCCTATATTAATTTTTTGAAAAAGCAGCTGTGATTGCCGGTGTGACATGCCGCGCCTGTCTGCTCAACTACAACGAGCAGAGTGTCGTCGTCGCAGTCGGCGTAAAGCTCAACCACCTTTTGAAGATGTCCCGAGGTCGCGCCCTTGTTCCAAAGCTCCTGACGGCTTCTTGACCAGAACCAGGTGTAGCCCGTTTCAAAGGTCTTTTGAAGGCTTTCACGGTTCATATACGCAAGCATAAGAACCTCGCCTGTTGACTTTTCCTGAACAATCGCGGGAATCAAATCCGCTTTTACAAAATACTTATCTAAATCCATAATTACGCCTTATATTTTTGTTGTCATTTCAATAGCCTGTTTTAAATCGATTGTGCCGCTGTAAATAGCCTTGCCGCAGATTGCGCCGTAGATGTCAAGGTCTGAAAGATTGACTAAATCCTTGAGCACAGCTACGCCGCCGCTTGCAATGATATTGCAGCTTACCTCGTGGGTGAGATCGTCGAGCTGCTTTAAGTTCGGGCCCGCAAGGGTTCCGTCCTGGTCGATATCGGTGAACACTATCGTTTTTACTCCGACGTCCTCCATGCGCTTTGCAAGCTCAATATAGTTGATTTCGGAATTGTCAAGCCAGCCCTCTGCCCTGACCATTCCGTCCTTGGCGTCGATTCCTACAACGATTCTGTCGCCGTATTCCTTTACCGCGTCAATTACAAGCTGCTGGTTCTTGACCGCCGCAGAGCCCAAAATAACTCTGTTTATTCCGCGCGAAAGATAGTATTCAACGGCATTCATGTCGCGGATCCCGCCGCCTACCTCAACAGATAGTCCCGAGGACTTTGCTACGTCGGCAATTAAATCGGCGTTCACAAGCTTTGCGTCCTTTGCGCCGTCAAGGTCAACCATGTGCATCCATGTTGCGCCTGCGTTCGCGAACTGCTCAGCCGCCTTGTACGGTGATTCGCAGACCTGATGAGCGGTTGAATAGTCGCCCTTTAAAAGTCTGACGCAGTTGCCGTCTTTTATGTCAATTGCGGGTAAGATTATCATATTATAGAACTCCTTTTGTGGAAAGAGGTTTTCCGCTGTCGTTTTGTTTGACCGCAAGCCGCAGCGCGTGAGCCGCCGCCTTGTAGAGCGCCTCGGTGATGTGGTGCGAATTCGCTCCGTAGAGCGATTTCAGGTGAAGCGTGATTCCGGCGTTGAACGCGAGCGCGCGCATGAACTCAACGGTCATTGAGCAGTCGTAGCCGCCGCAGCGTTCCTGAGGGAACTCGGCGTCAAATACAAGAAACGGTCTGCCGCTTACATCGACGGACGCAAACGCCAAAGCCTCGTCCATCGGAACATAGAAGCTTCCGAAGCGCTCGATTGAGCCCTTGTCGCCCAGAGCCTCGGCAAAAGCCTTTCCGAGTACGATTCCCGTGTCCTCAACGGTGTGATGCTCGTCAACATGCAAATCGCCCTTGACGCTTACCTTTAAGCCGAAGCCGCCGTGGGTAGCAAAGGAATTGAGCATGTGGTCAAAGAAGCCTATGCCCGTGTCTATGCTGATTTCGCCGCCGTCAAGGCTCAGACTGAGCTTGATATCGGTTTCCTTTGTTTTTCGTTCAATTGCGGAGGTTCTCATTTTATCACCTCAAAGTAATGTTTGATTGCTTTTACGGTCTCATTTACCTCGTGATCCGTGCCCGCGGTAATTCTGAGATATTCGCCCATCAAACGGACTACGATTGATTTTTCTTTAAGATACTCCCAGATTTCAGCCGCCTTTTCCGTTTTTACAAAAACAAAGTTCGCAACGCTCTGATATACCGTAAAATCATCCTGCGATTCTGCGATTGCAATCAATTCATTATACAGCTTTTCACGGTTTTTTACAATAGTTATTTTTCTTTTAAGTAAATATTCTTTATTTTTATATATTACTTCTCCGATAGCCTGCGAAATACTGTTTACATTGTACGGAGATTTTACCGCCTTTATTGCCCTGGAAATAACGGGGTTCGCAACCGCAAAGCCGAGCCTAAGCGCCGCGCCGCCTACTGCCTTTGAAGCGGTGCGGAAGATTATGAGATTGTCGTAGTTTTCAACCTCGTTAAGAAGGCTCTGATCCCAGAAATCCATGTACGCCTCGTCCAAAATTACGAGCGCGTCCGTGCTTTCCACAAGCTTTCTCGCGTTTTGAGCGGTCACTCCCCTGCCCGTTGGGTTACAGGGATTTGAAAGCAACAGAAGCTTTACGTTGTCGCGGTTTATCTTCTCAATGAGCGCGTCAACGTCGATATCGAGGCTTTCGTCCTTGAAGAAGGTGTCGCACTCAACCTCGCAGATTGAGGAATAAAAGCGGTACATTGAGAAATCGGGTGATACGACGAGCATTTTGTCGCCCTTTTCAAGAAACGCCGACTCAATCAGAAATATCAGCTCGTCGGAGCCGTTGCCTGCAGTAACGAACTCGGGATCAATACCGTAAAATTCCGAAAAAGAATTAATAAGCTTTTCTGCCAGCGGGTCGGGATAGCGGTTGTAGTTGATTTCTTCCATAACCTTTGCAATCTGCTTTTTGATATCATCAGGCAGATTGTCGGGGCACTCGTTGGCGTCAAGTCTGATTTTATATGTACCGCTGATTGGCTCATACGGTACAAGCTCTTTGATTTTATTGTTAAGTGTGTAACTCATAGCTTTCCTGCCTTAGTCAAGGTCAAAGCGTACCTTGATAGAATTTGCGTGAGCGGTAAGTCCCTCTGTGTCCGCAAAGCGGATAACGTCCTGAGCGTCGGCTCTGAGGGCGTCCTCGGTGTAGTAGATGAAGCTCGACTTCTTGATGAAGCTGTCAACCGAAAGCGGAGAGAAAAATCTTGCGGTTCCGCTCGTTGGGAGAACGTGGTTGGGACCGGCAAAGTAGTCGCCGAGAGGTTCGGGGCTGTAATTTCCGAGGAATACCGAACCAGCGTTGTCGAGCTTTCCTACATATTCCATCGGATTCTGACAGCAGACCTCAAGGTGCTCGGGAGCAAGCTCGTTTGCAAAGTCAACCGCCTGCGCCATGTCGCTGCATACTATGATCGCGCCGAAGTTATCGAGCGAGGATTCAATAATTTCCTTGCGTTCGAGCTTCTGCATCTGGATTTCAAGCTCAGCCTTTGTCTGCTCCGCGATTTCAGCGGAATCGGTCAGAAGAATTGAGGAGGCGAGCTTGTCGTGTTCTGCCTGGCTCATAAGGTCGGCTGCGAGGAACTTTGGATTTGCGGTCTTGTCAGCTACGATAAGAATCTCGCTGGGGCCCGCGATCATATCGATGTCAACGGTTCCGTAAAGCAGCTTCTTTGCGGTAGCTACAAATATATTTCCGGGGCCAACGATTTTGTCAACATTGGGAACGGTTTCTGTTCCGTATGCCAAAGCCGCTACTGCCTGCGCGCCGCCCATCAGGAAAATGCGGTCTACGCCCGCGGTTTTTGCTGCAGCAATAATATTCGGGTTGGGAGTTCCGTCCTTCTGAGGCGGAGTTACCATGATGATTTCCTCAACTCCCGCGATTTTTGCGGGAATAGCGTTCATAAGAACCGACGATGGATATGCCGCTGTGCCGCCCGGGACATAGATTCCGACGCGCTTTAAGCCGCGAACCCTCTGCCCCATGATTACGCCGTTGTTTTTTGTGGTGAGCCAGCTCTGCCGGAGCTGTCTTTTGTGGAAATCCGCGATGTTCTCAGCCGCCTTTTTGACGGTTGAAAGATAATCGGCGTCGCATTTTGAAACGAGCGCGTCGATGTCCTGCGCGGAGATTTCAGCGTTTTCGGGAGCTTTTCCGTCAAACTTGACTGTGTAGTCCCGTACTGCCTTGTCGCCGTTTTCACGCACATTGTCAATTATTTCCTGAACCGTGGGGATAACGTTTTTGTCGGAGTTCTGCGCTCTCTTTTTTAGGTATTCAATAAACTCATATTCTTTTGAGCCGTCTGCGGTTACGGTAGTAATCATTGTGTTACAGCCTCCAGTTTTCTCTGCAATTCTTCTATTTCTTTCTTTCTCAGCTTGAGGCTCGCGGTGTTTGCGATAAGTCTTGCGGAAATATCGGTTACCCACTCGATAACCTCAAGTCCGTTGGCTTTGAGCGTTGAGCCTGTTTCAACGATATCGACTATTCCGTCGGAAAGTCCTACGAGCGGCGCAAGCTCAACCGAGCCTTCTATTTTTATGATTCGCACGTCCATGTTTTTGTCGTCAAAGAACGCGCGCGTTACGTTCGGGTATTTTGTGGCGATTGTTTTGGTGTTGTAGCCGCTGTAAAAATCATGTCCCTTTTTTGTTGCGAGGGCAAAGCGGCATTTTCCGAAGCCGAGGTCTAACAGCTCGTAAAACGAGGTTCCGTTTTCAAGTATCGTATCCTTTCCAACAACGCCTAAGTCGCATACGCCGTGCTCTACATATGTGATTACGTCGGCTGCCTTTGCAAGCACGACCTCAAACTTTCCGTCGCCTACGGACAGAATAAGACGTCTGCCCTTGTTTTTTATCTCGTCACAGTTGTAGCCGATTTTTTCAAGCAGCTCAACCGTGGTTTTTTCAAGTCTGCCCTTTGTCAGAGCAATTCGAATTGGCTTCATACTTTTTTGACTTCCTTTACTTGTGCTATTCCGCGCTCTGAGGCAAATTTCTTTGTTTCCTCAAGCGTGGGCAGTACGCTGAACTGCGCCTTGATTCCGTTCATGTTGAGCTCTGCAACCTCTGTGATCGCTTCCATCTCGCAGCCGTCGTGGGCAAAAACGAGTACCTCGGGGTTGTCGGAGTAGCTGATGTTGTTGTCTGACAGACGCAGCATTGTTACGGCGTCTGTGTCAACGGCAAAGCCCGCCGCGCCCATTGGCAGGTCGAACTCGCCGAGCAGCTCGTCGTAGCGGCCTCCGGAAAGCACCGCGTCGCCGATTCCGCTCACATAGCCGGAGAACACGATTCCCGTGTAGTAGTCGTTGCGCTGAACCAGGCCCAGATCTACAATTATCTTTTCGCCTAAACCGAGCACGGTCAGGCTGGTGTATATTTTATGTAAATACTCGAGCGCGCTCACTGCCTTTGTGCCCTCGCAGATTTTGAGCGCCTTTTCAAATATTTCCTCGCCGCCGAAAAGTGACGGAAGGCTTCTGATTGCGCTGACCGCATTTGACGGCTCAAGTTTGTCGAGCAGATTATTGAGCGCGGAGTAATTTTTTCCTTCGATTGATACTCTGATTTTTTCCTTGTACGCTTCGTCGATGTCGAGGTTCTCGGACAGCGCGTCGAACACCTCAGCATGGCCGAGCTCTATTCTGAAATCGTCGGCTACTGCGGCAAGCGAATCTACCGCTGTGGTGAGAATTTCCAAATCGGCACGGATACCCTTTACTCCCAGAAGCTCAACGCCCATCTGCATGTTCTCGTTGCTTCTGCCGGTAAGCGTTGGATTATTGCGGTACACCGCCTGCTTATAGTAGAGTCTTACGGGCAGCAGGCTGTTTTTTAGTCTTGACGACACCATGCGCGCTATCGGCAGCGTGGAATCGGGACGGACTACAAGAAGTCTGCCCTTGTTATCTACGGTTTTGAACATAGCCTCCTGCATAATTCCGCTGCAGGGAAGCGCGAATACGTCATAAAATTCGATTGCGGGGGTTATTACCTTTTTAAATCCGCGGGTGCGGAATACTTTTTCAACCTTGCCGCAAACGTCGTCCATTGCGGAACATTCCGCAAAAAGAAAATCCTTTGTGCCCTCGGGCGTAATCTTCGTATATCTTTTCATATTGTCCTCTCATAGCGCTTTAGTTTAATAACACTTTAGTATATTACCATAATAAAATCACCCTGTCAAGGCAATACCGCACAACAAATTATTATTGTGCGGTTTGCTTAACTATCTTTAAGAATGAACTTACTTTTTGTTATCCTCGGTAATCTCTACGAATGTCTTTTCATGCTTCTCGTTATCCGAATCGTCATCGGAATCCTTGTCGCCTTTGGTAAAGTGAATCAGCTTTTTGAGCTTGTTTCTCTGCTCGGCTTCCTTTTCCTCGCGGATTCTCTTTTGTTCAGCCGCGATTTCGGAATATTTGAGAACCTGGAAGTCAAGCGCCTCCTGTCCGAGCTTGCCTTTTTCCTGAATATTGTTTCTTACGCGCTTGCCGATAAGCGAATAGATGACCGCATAAATCGGCGTGCCTAAGATAAAACCTATAATTCCGAAAAGCGCGCCTCCAACGATTACGCTGAACAGTACCCAGAAGCTCGAAAGTCCTACATGGTTTCCGATAATCTTGGGACGGGTAACGTTTGCGTCGATCTGCTGCAAAATGAATACGATGATCACGAAGGTGATAAGCGGCTGAGCTCCGACCAGAGCAAGAATAAACGCGCTGGGAACGCCGCCTATCCACGGACCGAAGAACGGGATAATGTTGCATACGCCGCAGATTACCGCAATCAGCGGAGCGTAAGGAACTCCGAAGATTGAAAGAAATACGAACAGCACGACACCGAATACCGCCGAGTCAACGATGTCGCCAACGAGGAAACGACCGCATTTTGTATCGGTGATGTCAACTATTTCATAGAGCTTAGGCAAAAACTTGATTGGAATAAACGCGACTGCCAGCTCTTTCATCTGATAACTGAGATTGTCCTTGAACGCGAGGAAGTATACGGAAATAACAACACCCATGATGAAGTTGTAAATGCCTGTTGTTGCCGATGACAGGAAGCCGAAGAAGTTCTGGAAAATCATGGGCAGGCTGTCCAAAATCGTCTTTGTAATATCGGCGGCGTTCACGTTCTGCTTGCCCGTGAAGAACTTGAGAACATTGTTGATCATTTCTTCCTGGGTGAAATTGATCGGGATTTCAGCGTTGAACGTCTTGTTGATCCAGTTTACAATGTCCTGATAGTAGGTGTAGAAGGTTTGACCGTATTTTGGAGTGTTTTTAACGAGAGTAGCAAGGTTGGTTGCAAGCTGAGGTACAACGGTGATAATCAGCGCAACTACGATTGCCGAAGAACCGAGATATGTTATTGTAATTGCAAGCGGCTTTTTTACTCCGAGCAAAAACTTATGCTTTTTGCCCATGTTCTTAAACAGTCCGTCGTGTAAAAGCTTATACGGGAAATTAAGAATATACGCGAACAGAAAACCGATGAAGAACGGAGTAAGAATTGCGAGAATAGCGCCCGCGATCACAAAAATGATCCCTAAATTATCCTTGACAAAAAGCAATAATACGGTGAAAGCAATTGCAATAAGGATATTCTTCATGGTTATGATATTTTTCAATACAATTCCTCCTTAGAACAAAGACATTTGCGAGGTCTCGGGAAGTCCGTTCAGCACGCCGACCGACGAAAGAGTTTCAATAACCGCCTTGGTTACCTTGGTTTTTACCTGCATATCTTCAATTGACAGGTACTCCCCTTTTTTGCCCTCTTCCGCAAGTGAGATGGCAGCGGCTTCGCCTACGCCGGGAAGTGACGAGAACGGCAGCCTGATTTTTCCGTCCTCAACTACAAACATTTTTGCTTCCGATTTATAGATGTCAATCGGCAGGATCTGAACTCCGCGAGCCAGCATCTCGTTGACGATCTGCAGCGTCTGATAATCCTTGTCGTCCTTGTCGGAGGACTCGTGATTATTCTGCATCTGCTTTATCTGGTTCATCTTTGCCTTAACCGCGGTGTGTCCCTGCATAAGCAGCGCGCCGTCAAGATTTTCGCTGCGGACGGTGAAGTACGCCGCGTAGTATTCGGTGGGCTTGTGAACCTTGTACCAGCCAAGTCTGAGCGCGGCTATCATATACGCCGCTGCGTGAGCCTTGGGGAACATGTACTTGATTTTCATACACGAGTCGATGTACCACTCGGGAACATTATGCTCGCGCATCGCCTTGAAGTGCTCCTCGGTAAGGAGCTTTGTTGATTTGCCCTTACGCACAATTTCCATGATTTTAAATGCCATTGAGCTGTCAAGTCCCTTGTGCATTAGGTAGGTCATAATTGAGTCACGCGTTCCGATAACCTCAGAAATCGTGCAGGTTCCGTTGTGGATCAAATCCTGAGCGTTGCCGAGCCATACGTCGGTTCCGTGGGACAGTCCGGAGATCTGCAGAAGGTCGGTGAAGGTCTTGGGCTTTGACTCAATGAGCATTCCGCGAACAAAGCTTGTGCCGCATTCGGGAATACTGAATGTGCCCGTTTTGCTGTCGATATCCTCCTCGGTTACGCCGAGCGCCTTTGGAGAGGTGAACAGCGACATAACGTCGGGGTCGCTCATTGAGACCTTCATTACCGGGATTCCCGTGAACAGCTCGAGATAGTGATAGATGGTAGGAACATCGTGTCCGAGCTCGTCGAGCTTGGTGATCGTATCGTGGATTGAATGGAAGTCGAAGTGCGTGGTGATGTTGTCAGAGGTCATATCGTTCGCGGGGTGCTGAACCGGACAGAAGTCGTAGACCTCGTTTGTGCGCGGAACAACAACCATGCCGCCGGGGTGCTGACCCGTTGTACGCTTAACGCCCGTGCAGCCCTTTGCAAGCCGCTTTAGCTCCGCCTTGTTGCGGCTCAAGCCGCGTTCCTCAAGGTATTTCTTTGCAAAGCCGATCGCGGTTTTTTCGGCGACGGTTGAGATCGTGCCCGCCTTGAATACGTTGTTCTTTCCGAACAGCTCCTCTGTGTAGCGGTGGGATTTGGACTGGTACTCTCCGCTGAAATTGAGGTCGATATCAGGGACCTTGTCGCCCTTGAAGCCGAGGAAGGTTTCAAACGGGATTTCGTGACCGTCCTGGTCCATGTGCTCGCCGCATTCGGGGCAGTCCTTAGGAGGCAGGTCAAAGCCCGAGCCGTAGCTGCCGTCGGTGATGAACTCGCTGTGCTTGCACTTTGGACAAATGTAGTGAGGACAGAGCGGATTGACCTCGGAGATACCCGACATCGTTGCTACGAACGACGAGCCTACCGATCCACGGCTTCCTACCAGATAGCCGTGCGCCTCACTGTCGGCAACAAGCTTCTGAGCGGTCATATAGAGCACCGAGAAACCGTAGGTTGTGATTGAGTTCAGCTCTTTTTCAAGTCTTTTCTGAACGATTTCGGGAAGCGGATCGCCGTATTTGTCCTTGGCGCGCTTCCATGTGATATCGATGAGCTGCTCCTGAGCGCCCTCGATATTCGGAGGGAAGGTTCCCTCGGGGATAGGTCTGATGTTATCGCACATCTCCGCGATTTTGTTCGGATTTGTAACGACGACCTCGTATGCCTTATCCTTGCCGAGCCACTCAAATTCCTTTAGCATTTCGGCGGTGGTTCTGAAATACAGCGGAGCCTGATTGTCGGCGTCCTTGAATTTCAGCGCCGCCTGCAGGATTTTACGGTACTCGGCGCAGTGCGGATCTATAAAATGAACGTCGCAGGTTGCGCAGACGGGCTTGTTGAGCTCTCTGCCCAGCCTTATGATTGTTTTGTCTATTTCGCGTAGCTCCTGCACGTTTTTGAACGTGCCGTTGCGGATCAAAAATTCATTGTTGCCCGAGGGCTGGATTTCAAGATAATCGTAGAATGAGGCTATGCTTTTCAGCTCTCCCCACGGCGCGCCCTTTAGAATAGCCTTATAAAGCTGTCCCTCGCAGCACGCCGAGCCGATTATCAGCCCCTCCCTGTGCTCAACGAGCTTGCTTTTTGGTATTCTCGGCTTTTTGTAGAAGGTGTTCAGGTGGCTGTAGGAAATCAGCTTGTAGAGATTTTTTAAGCCTGTTTTATTCTTTGCAAGAATTATCTGATGATACGTCGGCAGCTTTTTGAAGTCGCCGCCCGCGATTTTTGTGTTGATGTCGCCGGATTCCTTTATACCGTAATCGTCGCTCAGTCTTGAACAAAGGCTGATGAAGATTTTTGCGAGGATCTCCGCGTCGTCGGTAGCTCTGTGGTGGTTGAACTTTCCGAGACGGAGATAATTTGCCACGGTGTCGAGCTTGACGTTCTTGATGTCGGGCAAAATCGCTCTCGCTATTGCCACGGTATCGATTGAGGTGTAGTTATATTCGCGGTTCATATTCTGACACGCGCGGCGTATAAACGAGGTATCGAACGGAGCGTTATGAGCAACCAGAATATTATCGCCCGCAAATTCAAGGAACGCTGTGACCGCCTCACTCTGAGAGGGCGCGTCCTTAACCATTTCGTCGGTAATTCCCGTAAGCTCGGTAATCTTTTGGGGTATCGGCATCTCGGGATTGGCGAAGGTTGAGAAGATATCGGTTATCTCGCCGTTTACGACCTTGACCGCGCCGATTTCGGTGATTTTATCCTTTAAGGGTGAAAGCCCGGTCGTCTCGATATCGAAGCAGATGAAGGTGCCCTCAAAGCTTTCGTTCTTGTCGCCCGTGACGGACTCTACAAGGTCGTCCATGAAGTAGGCTTCTGTGCCGTAGATGACCTTGATTTCTCCGCCGGAATATGCTATATCGTCGGCGGCGTGCATTGCGTCGGGGAATGCCTGCGCAACACCGTGGTCGGTGATCGCTACCGCCTTGTGTCCCCAGTTATAGGCGCGCTTAACAAGCTCGCCAGCGGGAGTGAGCGCGTCCATCTGCGACATATTCGTATGCAGGTGGAGCTCAACGCGCTTTGTTTCGGCTTTGTCTACTACCTTTATCTTCTTCGCGGTGCCGATTGAGTTTGCGCTCAGCACGACCTCTTTAATGAACTCGTCGTACTGAACCTTGCCCATTACAACTACCGTCGCGCCGGCTTTTAAGCCGTCAATCGGCTGTGTGGCGTTTATGCTGTCGAACACCTTGACGGTAATTGAACCAGTGTAGTCGGTAATATCTATTGTAAAAATGTTGTTTTTTCCGTTTTTGGTGGTGCGCTTTTCAACCTCAACCACATCGCCCCAGACTACTACGCTGCCTGCGGCGTTCGCGATTGAATCGATCGGCACTATTGAGCCGCGTATACTTCTTCCGTACAGCGGACGAACCGAGCTTTGGATGATCTGCGGAGTGGTGAATTTTCCCTCGCGGATCTCAACCTCGGTCAGCGCGTCCTCAGCCTGACGTTCGCGGATCTGGTCGCTTACCTCCTCGTCAGCCTTGAAGAATTCGGCTGCCTTTTGAAGCTGCTCGCGCTCCTGCTGTTTTTTTGCGCTCTGCATTACCTGCCTGTACTCGTCGCTTTGCTCGCTGGCTTCAAACGTGCCAGTGTAATTCACGCGCAGATTCAAGCCGAACTCCTCGCGGATATATCTGAGCAGGATTTCGTCAAACCGCTTCGCCTCCAAAATAGCCTTTCCGCCGTTTTGAAGGGTGATTGTGAGCGCTTCGCCGTCAAACTGTACCTCGGCGTTATTGAGCGTGCCGTTTATGCTTGGAATTTCACGCTTGACCGCCGCGTATAGCTGCGGAAAATAATCCGCCGTAAACAGCTTTTCGCCAAAATACGGCTTGATTATTACCGAAGCGTCGAGCGCGGATGAAAAAAGCTTTTCTGCGGCAATCAGCTCGTCACGGTTGATCAGCGAGCCAAAGGTGACCCACAGCGTGACAAGCCTTACCTCATTATGTATATTGACCTTTGTTACCTCGCCCTGAGCGATTGCGGAAGAAACTGCCGCGCCGTTCGGGAGCGAGGTAAAAAGTTCACCGATTGTTTTCATACATTTCCTTCTCTGATGCTTATAGTTTTTCGATTTCGTCCATCAGGGCGTCAACAAGCTTGTCCTCGTCAACCTTGTAGAGCACCTCGCCCTTTTTGAACACAAGACCGCAGCCGTCGCCGCCGGCAATTCCGATGTCGGCTTCTCTGGCTTCTCCCGGTCCGTTTACAACGCAGCCCATAACGGCTACCTTGATGTTTTTGTTGCAGCCGCGAAGCCGCTCCTCAACCTCGTTCGCGATTTTTACGAGGTCAATTCTTGTTCTGCCGCAGGTTGGACAGGATACGAATTGGATTCCGTCCTTCTTGATGTCGAGCGCCTTAAGTATATCGTACGCGGCGTAAACCTCGCGCACAGGGTCGGCTGTGAGAGATACGCGGATTGTGTCGCCTATTCCGTGGAGGAGCAGCGAACCGATTCCCGCGGCGGATTTTATTATTCCCATGCGCTCTGTGCCTGCCTCGGTAACGCCGAGGTGAAGCGGATAGTCGCACTGCTGTGCTGCAAGCTCATACGCTTGGATCATTGTTGAAACGGTTGAGCTTTTCATTGAGAGCACAATGTCGGTGAAGTCGAATTTTTCAAGCAGCGACGCGTGATAAAGCGCGCTGTCGCAGAGCGCCTGAGGCGTTGGATGACCGTACTTTGCGAGTATCTCCTTTTCGAGAGAGCCTGAGTTTACTCCGATTCGGATTGGAATATTCCTCGCTCTGCACGCGTCGGCAACCGCCTTTACCCTGTCGTCAGAACCTATGTTGCCGGGGTTTATGCGGATTTTATCGATACCTGCCGCGCACGCCTCGAGCGCAAGCTTGTAGTTAAAGTGAATGTCGGCGACAATCGGAACGCTTACCGCTTCCTTCAGAGCGGGAATAAGCTTTACCGCGTCCATGTCGGGGATCGCCGCGCGGATTATTTGGCAGCCCGCCGCTTCAAGCTTTTTTGCCTGATTGACCGAGCCTTCTATATCTGTTGAGGGAACGTTGAGCATTGACTGAACGGAAACCTGAGCTCCGCCGCCTATGCATACGTTTCCCGCTTTAACCTGAATTTTACTCGCCATAATATCCTCCTAAATTGTGGGGAAAGTTCCCGTGACAAGCTGAAAAATATCCTTGACCGAAATAACAGCTATGAATCCCAGCAGCAGCGCCAGACCCGCGGCGTTGACTATATACTCAACCTTGCGCGGAACGGGCTTGCGGAAAATAGCCTCAATCAGCAGGAACACAAATCTTCCGCCGTCAAGAGCCGGGAACGGAAGCATATTTACTATACCGAGGTTGACTGTAATAAGAGCCATAATACTTAGAATATTGAACACCGCCACGCCGAAGCCTCCGTTGTTAAGACCTTCCGAGGCGACGGTTTCAACCGCCTTTGTCATGCCTACCGGACCGGAAAGCTCGTTAAACGAGAATCTGCCCTGAACGAGCATCACAAGCGATTTCCACACCGAACGCGCCATTGTGAGCGTATTTGTGAAGGATTCCTCAATTACAGTGCCGAAGTTTTTTTCTTTTGCGGAAACATAAAAGTCCATCATTACGGAATACTTTTGTTCTTCCTTTGCCTTTTCATCCTTATAATAGGTAAAGAACATTACGTCCCTGAGCTCGGTTTCCTTGCCGTCGCGGAGCACCTTGACGTCGCCCGTGAAGCGGATCCTCTCGTCCCTTACTTCAATTTCGGGGTACTTGAAGTCCTTTGGCTTGCTTATTCCAGAAACCTTGTAAAGCTCGTCAACTCCCTGTTTCATCAGGCTGTAAGCCTTGTCTTTGTCGGAAGCAACGCTGATTTTATCGGAGTACGTCATCAAAACGTTATTGTAAAGCTCACTGCTCTTTTCGTCGGAGAGCTTGTTGTCGGTAACGAGCTTGGAATAGAGCGAGGTGAGCTGCTGTGTGCAGTCCTCACTGTAGATTTCAAGCGACTTGGGATCGACGTTTTTGTAGTTGAGCGTCTGGATCGCAAACTGCAAATCCTTGGTGTTCAATGTTCTGTAGCCGTCAACCGAGATGATTTGGTCGCCCTGTCTGAGTCCCGAGCAGGAAGACGCCGCGTTGGGAGCGAACTGCTCAACCGTAGTTGTGCCGAACTGAGGAGTGAAAAGCGTAAGAATGAATACAAAAATAAATCCGATTACAAAGTTCATAAATGCGCCTGCGACGATAATAATCATTCGCTTCCAGATTTTGGCGTTTACAAACGCGCGCGGATTTGCGCTTTCCTCGTCCTCGCCCTCCATTGCGCAGTAGCCGCCTACGGGAAAAAGTCGGAGCGAGTACTTTGTTTCACCCTTTGTAAAGCTGAAAATCTTTGGCCCCATGCCGAGCGCGAACTCGTTCACCTGAACTCCCGAGCGTTTTGCGGTGATAAAATGGCCGAACTCATGCGCGAAGATTATGAATTCAAAAAGAAGAACTCCTATTACGATTAATGCTATTGTAATTAATATTTGCATTTATACATCTCCAAAAATTTATTCCGCAAGATGATTTATTCCATATACCCTATTTTGCTAAATGAAGATGTCATTCTGAGCGTAGTCGAAGGATCTCACAATGCAGAAACCTGTGTTTTCCTGCCCGGTCGGAATGACATATAATATTATACCCTGTCAGTTACATATTTACGCGCCAAAGCGTCAGCTTTGAGCACGTCGTCAACGGTTTTAGGCGTGAAGTTTTCGACGTTATCCACCGCGCCGGAAACCAGCTCGCCGATATCTAAGAATTTGATTTTGCCCTGACGGAACAGAGCGTTTGCCTCCTCGTTTGCGCCGTTTGCGATTGCGGTAGCGACGCCTCCCATTTTAAACGCCTTTTTGCATGCGGTAAGGCACTTGAAGGTTTCATAGTCGGGCTCGAAGAAGCTGAGATTTCCGATTTGCGCGAGGTTGAGCTCCGCTACGGGAGACGGTTCGCGGTTCGGATATGTAATTGCGTACTGAATCGGGATTCGCATGTCCGGCAGTCCGAGCTGAGCAATTACCGAGTTATCGGTGAACTCAACGAGCGAATGAACAATGCTTTCACGGTGAACCACAACGTCGATTTGGTCGCAGTCAACGTCAAACAGCCTGCCTGCCTCGATGATTTCAAGTCCCTTGTTCATCATGGAGGCGGAGTCAATTGTAATCTTGGCGCCCATGCTCCAGTTGGGATGATTCAGCGCTTCTTCTACTGTTGTATTCTGCAAATCCGCGGCTGTTTTTCCGAAAAACGGACCGCCCGAGGCGGTTAAAATAAGCTTCTTTAGCGCTCGCTTTTCAGGCATTCCCTGAATACACTGAAAGATCGCTGAGTGCTCGCTGTCAACCGGCAGAAGCTTTACTCCGTTTTCCTTTACCGCGTCGGTCACGAGGCTGCCGCCCGCGACCAAAGTTTCCTTATTTGCAAGGGCAATATCTTTTTTTGCCTTAGCCGCCGCAATGGTAGGAAGAAGTCCCACCATTCCGACTACCGAATTGAGCACAAGCTCCGCGCTTTCAATCTGAGCGGCGGCAATTAGTCCGTCCATTCCGCTGAGAACGCGCGTATCTGTGTCGCTTATGTTTAATTTCAGCTCTTTAGCCTTTTCCTCATCGAAAACAACGGCGAGCCGAGGCTTATATTTTCTTACCTGGTCTTCAAGCAGTTCGATATTTTTAGCCGCAGTCAGCGCGCAGACGTTCATTCCGAGCTTGTCGACAACGTCGAGCGTCTGGGTTCCGATTGAGCCTGTTGAGCCTAAAACAGAAATATTGTTTATCATAATTTACACCGCTGTCAAAAATGGAATAGCAACATTTACCGCAATAACAACGGGCGCGGTAAATATGATGCTGTCAAAACGGTCGAGAACTCCGCCGTGTCCCGGGAAGAATGAACCGTAGTCCTTGATGCTGAGATGACGCTTGATAAGCGAAAAGCTGAGGTCGCCCAAAATTGAAACCGCCGAATCAAGAAGCGCCAGAAGAATAATGGCAAAGAAGTTGATTCTGTAATCGCGGATGATGAGCTGGAAAATAATGCCCATAAGCAGCGCAGAAATAAGGCAGAAAACAAGTCCGCCCAAGGCTCCCTCAACGGTCTTTTTGGGGCTGATTTTTGGGCAAAGCTTGCGCTTTCCGAACTTTGAGCCGATGAAATATCCGCCGCCGTCAGCCATCCAAGGAAGCAGGAAGATCAGCACAAAGAAGAAGCTTGAGCTTGCATTGTTGTTTGCCGCAAGCGGAATTGCACTCATTCCGAAGGTGATGAGCATGGAACCGCACACCGCGTAGGTGAACGACGAAAACGTGAGCTTCTGGTGAAGATACACCAGCACTCCGAACGCTCCGAGCAAGTAAAGCACCGCGATTATGTACCAGAACGGCGTAGCTATTAAAATAGGCGTCATCACAGAAAATGCAACGCAGGCAACCGTCAGCGGCAAGCAGTTTGTAAGCCGCTTAGCGTTAAGGTATTCCGTAACCATCATGCCGTTTGCAAGTCCGACAATGATTCCAACAAGCGGGTGCCAAAGCTCCGTGAGAATCATTATTACAAGCGCGACTGGTATTCCCACCGCCGCCGTAAGCAAACGGGGTTTTAGTGAATTCATATGATTCCTCCTCTTTTAGACCCCACCGTAACGTCTGTTGCGCTGAGCGTAAATCCTAAGTGCTTCGTCCATATCGTCTGTGGTGAAGTCCGGCCAGAGCTTGTTCATAATTACAAACTCCGTGTAAGCCGCCTGCCACAGCATAAAATTAGAAATTCGGTATTCTCCGCTCGGTCTGATTATCAAGTCGGGGTCGGGCTGTCCCGCGGTGTAAAGATAGCCTGAGATAAGGTCGCTGTCGATTTTTTCCGCGTCAAGCTTGCCGTCCCTTACGTCGGCGGAGATGTTTTTTACGGCGCGCACAATTTCGTCACGGCTGCCGTAATTCATTGCGATATTCAGAACCATGCCGTCTCGCGAAGCCGAGCTTTCCTCATTTTCGGTCATAAGCGCCTGCAGCTCGGGGCTGAATCCGCTTTTGTCGCCGATAAAGCGCACGACGATATCGTCGTCCTTGAAGTCGCTGAGCGCTTCCTCAAGGTACGACTTGAATAATCTCATAAGCGCGCCCACTTCATCCTCGGGACGCTTCCAGTTTTCGGTTGAAAAGGCGTAAACGGTAAGATATTTAATTCCGATGTCCGAGCAGTAGCGAGTAATAGTTCTGAATGTCTTTGCGCCCTCGCGGTGTCCCGCCTTGCGCGGAAGTCCGCGCTTTTTTGCCCATCTTCCGTTTCCGTCCATAATAATTCCCACGTGCGCGGGCAGTATTATTTGAGATATGTCCGATTTTTCATCGGTTTTTTTGCTTTTTCCGAAAAATGCCATATTACAGCTCCAAAATTTCCTTCTGTTTGTCTGCTGAGATTTTATCTGTCTTTTTGGTGAATTTATCGGTTAGATCCTGTGTCTTTTTCTCGGCAAGCTTTAAATCGTCCTCGGTCAGCTCGCCCTTTTTCTTCATTGCCTTGAGCTTTTCAATTGTGTCGCGGCGAACGTTACGGATCTGAACCTTGCAGTCCTCGGCAAGCTTCTGAACATCCTTTACGATTTCCTTACGTCTGTCCTCTGTGAGCGGCGGGAATACAAGACGGATAAGCTTTCCGTCGTTCATGGGGTTGATTCCGATATCCGACTTCTGGATCGCTTTCTCGATTTGTCTGAGAATTGAAGCGTCCCACGGCTGGATAGTGAGTGTTCTTGCCTCTGTTACCGACACCGCGGCAAGCTGGTTAACAGGTGTAGGAGAGCCGTAGTAGTCAACCTTTACCTTGTCAAGAACCGCGGGATTTGCTCTGCCCGCTCTGATTTCGGAATATTCGGTGCAAAGATGATCGATGCGTCGGTTCATTCTTTCCTCTGCTTTTTTGAGCTGTTCGTTCATATTTATGCCTCCTGTTTTATATTTATTATCAAATTATTTACGCTTTGTTTGTTACAAGTGTTCCGATGTTTTCACCGCATACTGCCTTGTAAATGTTATCGGGATCGTCGATGCTGAATACGAGAATCGGCAGATTGTTGTCCTTGCAGAGCGCGGAGGCTGTGCTGTCCATAACAGCCAGATCCTTGCTCAGAACATCACTGAAAGATATCACGTCAAACTTCTTTGCGTCGGGGTTTTTCTTAGGATCGCTGTCATAAACGCCGTCTACCATTGTTGCCTTCATGATTACGTCCGCCTCAATTTCAACCGCTCTCAGTGATGCGGCTGTGTCGGTGCTGAAAAACGGGTTGCCCGTTCCGCAGCCGAATATTACTACTCTGCCCTTTTCAAGATGTGTAACCGCCTTGTTGCGGATGTAGGGCTCGGCTACCTGGCGCATTGTGATCGCGGTCTGAACTCTTACCTCAACTCCGAGCTGCTCAAGAGCGTCGGCAACGCCGAGTGCGTTGATCGTGGTTGCGAGCATCCCCATGTGATCCGCACGGGTCCTGTCCATATCGCCCGAGCTTCTTCCGCGCCAGAAGTTTCCTCCGCCTACTACAATGCCAACCTGAACGCCTTCATCTACGCACTTTTTGATTGGTTCGCATATTTTTACAACAGTGTCAAAATCAATGCCGTGCTTTGCCTCACCGGCAAGGCTTTCACCTGAAAGCTTCAAAAGAATTCTCTTGTATTTTGGTTGCATAACATAACACTCCATTATTTTTATAGTTATATTAATAATACTATATATTGACAATTTTGTAAAGTAAAAACACTAATTATTTTTATAATTCGTACAAAGCAAAATAAATTATTATTCTATATTAGAATTATAATTTGCACAAAAAAGGGCTCGGTTTGACCGAACCCTTAATGAAAATATTATAATACCTTTGACAAAAAGTCCTTTAATCTTGGGTGCTTGGGATTTTCAAAAAACTCATTGGGAGCTCCCTGTTCAACGATTACGCCCTCGTCTACAAAAACAACGTTTGTTCCTACCTCGCGTGCAAATCCCATTTCGTGGGTTACAACTACCATCGTCATGCCCGCCTTTGCAAGCTGCTTCATTACCTCAAGCACCTCGCCTACCATTTCGGGGTCAAGTGCGGAGGTCGGCTCGTCAAAGAGCATAACGTCGGGATTCATTGCCAGCGCGCGAACGATCGCCACACGCTGCTTTTGTCCGCCCGAAAGCTGGGACGGATAAGACTGAGCCTTATCCTGCAGACCTACCCTTTCAAGAAGCTTCATTGCGTCTTTTTCAGCCTCGGCGCTGCTCTTTCCGAGTAGCTTTGTGGGACCGAGGGTGAGGTTGCGAAGCACCGTGAGATGCGGGAACAGATTAAACTGCTGGAAAACCATTCCCATTTTGCGGCGGTGCATATTGATATCTACCTTTGAATCGGTGATATCAACGCCCTCAAAGATGATCTGACCCGAGGTGGGTTCCTCAAGGAGGTTAAGACAGCGCAGGAATGTGGACTTACCCGAGCCCGAAGCTCCGATAACAACCATAACGTCGCCCTTATTGATTTCGGCGTTGATGCCCTTGAGCACCTTTAGGTCGCCGAATGACTTTTCAAGGTTATTGACCTTGATCAACGCTTTATCAGTGGTCACTGTTGCGCAGCCTCCTTTCGAGCTTCTTGAGAAGGAACGAGAGAATAAGTACGATAATCAGATAAATAACCGCTACCGTAATCAGCGGGAAAAACGCTTCGTAGGTACGAGAACGAATCAGGTTGCCCACATATGTGAGATCCTGGAGCGCAACGTAGCCCGCTACAGAGGTTTCCTTTACAAGTACGATAAACTCGTTGCCGAGTGCAGGCAGAATATTCTTGAACGCCTGCGGAACGATTATATAAAGCATTGTGCGCTTGTAGTCAAAGCCGATCGAACGGCTTGCCTCAAACTGTCCGCGGTCGATTGACATAATACCCGAACGGACAATCTCCGCAACATACGCGCCGGAGTTAAGTCCGAATGAGATAAACGCGGCGATAATGCCGTTTCGTGAGCTTGCAAACACAATAAAGTACATAATCATAAGCTGGATAACCACGGGGGTTCCGCGGATCACGGTTATGTACAGGTTGCAGATAAAGTTTAGGATTTTGAGCAGCCAGTCGCCTGCGCTTTTGCACTTTCTGCCCATTAACTGCATGTCATAGGTTGAACGCACGATAGCAATCAAAAATCCGAGCACTAAGCCGATGATCGCGGCAACAATGGTAATTTGGATCGTTACCCACAAGCCGTTGAGGATCTGTAGCCAGCGGTCATCGGTGATGAACGTTTTTTCAAAGCTCTGGGCTATTTCTGAGAAAAAATCTTCCATATATACTTTCCTTACTGACAGCAAATCGGCGGGTACAACGACCCGCCGGTTGTGTGCTGATTATGCTTTGATGTATTTGTCAATAATCTTCTTTACAGTGCCGTCGTCTTTGAGCTCCTTGAGAGCCTTGTTGAACTGCTCTGTGAGATCGCTGCCCTTCTTGAGGCAGATTGCGTAATTCTCGTTCTTGAACGACTCGTCAAGAATCTTTGTGCCCTTGTTCTGCTCAACGAACTTCTTTGCGGGCTCGTTGTCGATTACAACAGCGTCAACCTTGTTCTGTGTAAGAGCAAGAACTGCGTCAGCGCCCTTGCTGAAACGCTCAACCTTTGCGTCCTTTACGTCTGTTACATAAACGTCGCCTGTTGTGCCGAGCTGTACGCCAACGGTTGCGCCCTCAAGGTCCTTTTTGCTGCTGACCTTGCTGTCGCTCTCGTTTACGATGATTGCCTGAATTGCGTTTGTGTACGGGTCGGTAAAGTCAACCGACTTCTTTCTCTCGTCGGTTACAGTCATACCCGCCATACCAAAGTCAGCCTTGCCTGAGGTTACGGCTGTGATGATCGCGTCAAACTCCATGTCGTCGATTACGAGCTTGTAGCCGAGCTTGTCGCAGATCGCCTGTGCGATTTCAGCGTCGATACCTACAACCTTGCCGCCCTCCTGGTACTCATAGGGCTCAAAGGAAGCGTTGGTAGCCATGTGAAGCTCGCCTTTTTCGGATGAAGAACTGCCTGATGACTTGCTGTCACTGTTCTTGGATGAGTTGCCGCAGCCCGCAAGTGCGAACAAAGATGTGCAGACAACTGCAGCCGCAAGAATAGCGGTTAAAATCTTTTTCATTTTAAATACATCTCCCTAAAAAATTTGTCACTAATAAATATAACAGAGTTATTCGCAAAAATCAAGGTGTTATAACATTTTTTTGTAAAAATATTCATGAAAAAATAGATAAAATACACACCGAACAGATATTTTTTGAGCTTCGGATAAACAAATACAAAAATAAGACTTGATTTTTCGGATATTATTTGATATAATAACTTGCGGTAAGTGGAGATTGGAAATCATGTGTACGGTAATCACCGTACCAGGGGTTCGAATCCCCTTCTCTCCGCCAAACAAAAAGCACCTAACAGGGTGCTTTTTTTGTTTGCGGATTTAGGAGAAGGGGATTCGAAGGCGACCGTTAAGAAAACGTGCCGGCGGCACGTTTTTAGGGAGAGCGCTGATGATTACGTTTCTCATAGAAAGTGAACCCATCAGGCGGGGTACAACTTCACCTTACTACCCTACATACCTTCTCTCCGCCAAACAAAAAGCACCTAACAAGGTGCTTTTTTTGTTGAAAAACTTTGTTTTCAATATTAATGATTGTCAAGATTATTAAATGTGCTCCCATTGAGGGGAGCTGTCTTGCGCATACGCAAGACTGAGGGGTGACATGAGCGAAGCTATATTACAGAAGAATAACAATGTAGGAAATGTTCCGTAAAGGTCACCCTTCCGACCAATCCGCAAGCGGATTGCCCACCTTCCCTCAAGGGAAGGACTTTTTATTTGCGGATTGTAGGGAACGACCCCAGTGTCGTTCCTGTGCGACAGCCCATTGTTTTACGATTAAACTGCACTATTGAATATTACTGAGGCGGCGTCCATCATTTTGTCAAGCTTATGTTTGCCGCATTTTTCAGAAATGTTTTCGCCTGAGAATAAAGCTCCGGAGTGTTGTGCGAAAAAGAGTGAGCGTCTGTGCCGAGAATATCAATTAACCCCGCGTCAATCAGCTTCATCAGCCTGCGCTTTTTGAAAAACGGAGCCTTGTCGGCGTAGTTTGAAACATTAGTCTGGATGATTACGCCAATGTCCTTTAACTCCTCAATAAAATCGGGGTTGTCCGTCAGGTAACGATAGCGTTCCACATGAGGAATTACGGGAATAAAACGATGATTCTGAATCAGCGCGTAGAACTTCTGCATTGTCTTTTCGCCAAACTGAGAATTGTACGGATACTCGGTGAGAATATACCTTGAATTGCCGTACGTTATTCCGGTAAGGTCGTCGTTGTTGAACAGATAATCGGTTACATAAACCTCCGCGCCGAGAACGATGTTCACATCCTGGGGTATGTACGGTCTGAATTTCTCAAACGCCTGCTGTCTTTTTGTCAGAAAATCCTCAAAACTGCGCTCGTTGGTGTAGTAGTGCGGAGTAAGGCAAATATTGCTGACTCCTTGCTTTTTAAGGCAGTCAATAAGCGCAAGACTGTCCTCAATGGTTTTTGCGCCGTCGTCAAAGGCGGGCAAAATATGGGAATGCATATCATAAAGCTGCATAGCTGCCTCCTTTAAAGGCTCTCACACACCAAGTCGCCCATCTGTGAGCAAGTAACCTTGTTCATTCCTTCCTCGTAAATATCGGGGGTTCTGTTTGACTCAAGCACCTTTGCAACGGCTGTTTCAATTGCGACAGCCGCCTCGGGCTGACCCAGTGAATAACGGAGCATCATTGCTACCGAAAGGATCGTTGCAAGCGGATTAGCGATTCCCTTGCCTGCGATATCGGGAGCGGAGCCGTGGATCGGCTCGTAAAGTCCGAGCTTTCCGCCGGAAAGACTTGCAGACGCGAGCATTCCGATTGAACCCGCAATCATTGAAGCCTCGTCCGAAAGGATATCTCCGAAGATGTTTGAGGTAACGATAACGTCAAACTGCTTGGGATTGCGAACAAGCTGCATTGCGCAGTTGTCAACGTACATATGGTTAAGCTCAACCTCGGGGTATTCCTTGCTGATTTCAATCACGGTCTTTCTCCAGAGGCGCGATGACTCAAGAACGTTAGCCTTGTCAACGCTTGTGAGCTTCTTGTTTCTTTTCATTGCCATATCAAAGGCCACGCGCGCGATACGCTCGATTTCCGCAACCGAGTATTTTTCGGTGTCCCACGCAGCGTCGTCCGACTTGCCGCGCTCACCGAAGTAGATACCGCCTGTGAGCTCGCGGACAATCATAATGTCCATGTTGTCGCCTATGATTTCATCCTTGATGGGAGAAGCGCTCTTGAGCGGTCCGAAAATCACAGAGGGACGGAGGTTGGCAAAAAGTCCGAGCGCTCCGCGGATTCCAAGAAGTCCTGCCTCGGGGCGGTTGTTACCGGGCTGGTTGTCCCACTTGGGACCGCCTACCGCGCCAAGAATAACGCTGTCGCTCGCCTTGCACTTTGCAACGGTTTCATCGGGGAGCGGAACGCCTGTTGCGTCGATTGCGCAGCCGCCGAGCAATGCCTCGTCGTATTCAACGGTAAAGTTAAACTTTTCCGCGGTTTTGTCAAGAACCTTTACTGCCTGATCTACAATTTCAGGGCCGATTCCGTCGCCCTTTAAAAGTGTGATTTTGTAATCTGCCATATTTATAACTTCCTTTCAGAACTTTATATACTTAGTCGTCCGCTTCTTCCTTTGGGAGCGGCAGCTTTGAAAATACCTCGCACACCTTGCCGCGCTGCCACAGCATCGGAGTTATCCTGACCGAATAGCCGCAGCCGTTTTCCATTGTCCACTCAAACGGCTTTGCCTGGGGCAGTCCGTACACAGCCAGCAGCGTCATAATCACACCGCCGTGAGTAACAATAATACTTTCGGTCGTGCCTGTTTTCATAAGGCCTTCAACGATGCTTTCGAACATCCTGCAAATTCTGCGCACAAAGTCGGCGTTGCTTTCGCCGCGCGGAGGCTTTACGGAGTTGTCGCCTGCAAGCCACTTCTGAAAATCCTCGTCGTCCTTCAGCTCATCGGCGGTTTTGCCCTCCCACTCTCCGAAATTACATTCGCTCAGGTTAGCGATAACAAGCGGCTTTAAATCGGGATAAAGCACCGCGGCTGTTTGGGTGCAGCGTTTAAGCGGGCTTGTAAACAGCGCCTTGCCGCCGGGGTATTGGCACTCAAAGTCAAGCTTGCGCAGCGCCATTTTTCCCTTGTCGGAAAGCGGTACGTCGGTAGTGCCGATATATTTTCCGCCGAGAGTTTCATCAATCGCTCCGTGGCGGATAAAATGGATAACATATGATTTCATAAAAACTCCGAATAATTGGTTTACAACCGGTTAATTTTATATTATACTATTAGTATAATAGCACATACTATGAATATTATACTATTAATTCAGCCGAGGTGTCAAGCTATGAACAATGATTTTCCCAGAATTATCACTTTTTTGCGCAAGGAGCGCGGACTGAGCCAGAAACAGGCGGCAGCCGATTTGGAAATTTCCCAAGCATTGCTATCGCACTATGAAAAGGGGATCCGCGAGTGCGGACTTGATTTTCTTATTAAGGTTGCGGAATACTACGACGTGACGACCGACTATCTGCTCGGGAGAACACTGCAGCGAAATAATACCTCCGCTCCCGTTTCCGAGAACGCCGAGGAAAGCAACTCGGGCAAGATAAGCGGCAGCATGGTCAATCAAATAAACCGAAAGGTGATTTCAAACTCCTGCTCGGTAGTCTATGACCTGCTTGCGCAAATCGGAAGCAAGAGGCTGACAAACACGGTCAGCAACTATCTGATGTGCGCTCACTACGAGGTTTTCAGGCTGATTTACAACTCCGAGAAATCAAATTCGCAAACGATGTTTTCGCTTGACAAAAACAAGTTTAAACACGCCGCGTCAGCGTCGATGTCGCTTGATTTGATGCTTGCGGAGGATATTATTGAGGATGAAAAAATAGCGCTTGCGCTCTCCCCCGATATTTTGTCGGGATATTTTGATAAGTCCGCGTCGTCGCTGTTCAGCCTGATTCAGTTTTCCGAGAGAAATATAAGAAATTCGTTGAAGAAATAAAAGCAGATGTCATTCCTCCACGTTGGTCGGAATGACATCTTTTCTTTTTATAATGAAGTTTGTTCACTATTCGGGGGATTCCTCGACTGCGCTCGGAATGACATTTTGTGGTGTAGGGGTGACCCTTGCGGTCACCCGGTAGCTATGCGCCGGTCTGACGGGAGGCGGCAAGCGCTTCCCCTACAGTTGTACTCAGTTCCATTTTTTGGAATGACATCGTTTTTTTGGGGCAGAAAAAATCAACTGAATACTTTTTCACCGCTAAGGACCTTGTCAGCCGCGAGCATGATTCCAAGCTTGCCCGCATGGAAGTTAAGTCCGCCCTGCAGCCATACCGCGTACGGTTCGCGGAGCGGAGCGTCGGCGGAAAGCTCGATTGACGAACCGAGCGTGAACGCGCCTGCCGCCATTATTACCTGACTTTCGTAGCCGGGCATGTCGGACGGCATGGGCTGAACAAAGCTGTCAACAGCCGAGCCGCTCTGTACTCCCGCGCAAAAGCGGATAAGATTTTCCTCGTTGTCAAGCATGATTAGCTGGATAATATCTCCCCTGTTTTCGCTGTACTTGGGAGAAGTTTCATAGCCCAATATTTCAAACAGCGCCGAAGCGAAAACGGCGGTTTTCATTGCCTCGCCCGTAACGTGCGGAGCGTGGTACGCGCCCATAAAAAGCTCGCGAGAGGTGTTAAGCGTGGCGCCGATTTCCTTACCCGTACCGGGGGTTGTGAGGCGGTAGGAGCACATCTCAACCAAGTCCGCTCTGCCTGCAATATATCCGCCCGTGGGAGCGATTCCGCCGCCGGGGTTTTTAATCAGAGAACCTGCCATCATATCAACGCCGACCGACAGCGGCTCCACCATCTCAGTGAATTCGCCGTAGCAGTTGTCGAGCATGATAATTGAATCCCTTGAAGCCTCTTTTGAGATGTCGCAGATTTTCTTGATTTCACGGTAGGTGAGCGTTGGGCGCGTGCTGTAGCCGCGCGAACGCTGGATGTAGACCATCTTCGGCTTCTTTTCTTCAATATCTCTGCGGATTTGCTCATAGTCGGGCGTGCCGTCGGGTTTAAGCCCGGTGATTTCAAAGTTGATTTTGAAATCTTTGAGCGAACCGGAATAATTGCCTTCAAGACCGATTGCCGAGCGGATCGTGTCGTAGGGCATTCCCGTTACGCAGAGAGCGGTATCTCCGGGACGAAGAACTCCGAACAGTGCGACGGTCAGCGCGTGAGTTCCGCTTACAAAATTATGGCGCACAAGAGCGTCCTCCGCGTCAAAGACATAGGCGTACACCCTGTCGAGAGCGTCGCGTCCGAAATCGTCGTAGCCGTAGCCGGTTGAGCCGCAAAAATAGCTTTCGCGCACACCGGCGTTCTGAAACGCCTTGATCATCTTGGTCTGATGATACTCCTGGATCCGCTCGATCTCCCTGAGTTTGTCGGTGCAAAGCTCCATAGCCTTTTGCGACGCCTCAAGAACACGCGGATTTATTTCAAAAAAATTCAAATACAATCACCTTTAATTATAGTATTCGCTCCAGCTTCCGAATTCGGTAAAGCCGAGCTTATCGTAAAACTTTTCGTTGGCGTTTTTGGCGCGGTGGATGTATACTGTCTTTCCGTCGTCGATGATTCGGTTGCTTATATAGCTGACAACCGCCGAGCCGTAGCCGCTTTTGCGGTACGCCGGGTCGCAGGCAACCGCGCCCAGAACCGCGCCCTTGTTGCTTTCCGCAACGGTCATTGCAACCGAAACAAGCCTTCTGCCTCTGCGCACGCCGTACATTCTCATTGTTTTATGCCTGAGCTTGTGGTTCACGTCAACATAGAAATCCTCAAAGCTCGGCGGCTTGAAGTTTTTATCGGCAGCGCGCACAATAAGATAATACGCCTCGCGGATATCGGGCTGAACAATACTGAAATCGCCGCTTTTTTCCTCCGACGGTTCGGTTTTTCTCATTATTACTCCGCTTTTCGGATTCTTTCCGAAGAAGTCAAGCTTGTATTTTCCGTCGCAGATTATACCCGACGCGCCGGAAACGCGCATAAAGGATGAGATTTCCTCGAGGTCGCTGAACTCGGTGAGATAGAGAACAAACACTGAGCCGCTGCGCGCTATTGCACCCGTGTATCTGAGCGAATGATCCATCACAAGCCAGTAATCGACGAACGCAAGCTCGGGTTTATAGCTTTTATACAGTGAAACAATTCGGCAGGCAAACGGGTTGTCCGCCGTCATCTGATTAATTGTACCGATGAAATCGGTAGACTTATCAACCGATATTATCATTGCAAAGCCGTCCTTCCGCAATAATTTGTGAAAGCTCCTTTGCCAGGGCGAAAACGCTTTCGCAGTCGTCCTTGTCGGCGACGCAGCTTGGCGCGTGAAGATAGCGGCACGCAAGCGACACTGCCAGGGTTCTTACTCCCGAGCGGCTTTTGTGGATCGCGCCGGCGTCGTTTCCGCCTGCAACGGCACGTTTATACTGCGCCTTTACTCCGATTTTTTCGGCGGTCTCAAACGCGAGGTCAACCATACGCTTATCGTAGCGCGTGCGCCTGTCCATTACAGAGATAACCGCTCCCTCTCCGAGACAGCAGACCTGCTTTGCCTCGTCGATTTCGGGGATATCGGCGGCGGTTGTGGTTTCAATTACGAGCGCGAACTCGGGCGCTATCGTATACGCCGCGGCTGTAGCGCCGTGAAGTCCGATTTCCTCCTGAACAACAAACGCAAAGTCGGTATCGTACTCCAAATCGCTCTTTATCATTTCAATCAGCACAAGACAGCCGAAGCGGTCATCTATCGCCTTTGACTGAATTATGGTGTCGTTTTGTGTGAACTCCGAATCAAAATATACGCTGTCGCCGTAGCTTACATATTTCAGCGCTTCTTCCTTTGAAGCCGCGCCGATATCTATGTACATATCAGAATATTCGGGGATTGCGGAGCTTTCGTCGCCCTTTGTGAGGTGGACGGGCTTTAAGCCGATTACTCCGTTTATTTTGTCCCCTACAATAACGTTTTTGCCGTAAATTACGCGGCGGTCAATTCCGCCGACCTCATCAAATTTCAGGTAGCCGTCCGAGGTTATATCGGTCACCATCAGCCCTACCTCGTCCATATGAGCGGAGAGCATGAGCTTTGCTTTTGCGCGGTTCTTTCCGCGCTTGTGAACAAGTACGCTTCCGAGCGGATCTACGCTTATTGAATCGGCGTAGGGCTTGATTTCATCAATTATTATGCTCCTTACGCTGTCCTCGTCGCCCGATACGGAGTTTGCGCGGCAGAGTCTTTCGAGTAATTCGTAATTAATCATCAAAAGCACCTCCGCTGATAATATAATCCGCCAATAGCTTTGCGCACGCCTCAACGTCGTCGAGCGAAATCACCTCTACGGCTGTGTGCATGTAACGCTGAGGGATTGACACCATTGCGGTCTTTACGCCTCCGCGTGATATAGCGATGTGGTCGGCGTTTGTGCCTGTTCTGCCCGAGATAGGCTCGAGCTGATATTTTCTTCCGTCAGCCTCGCAGAGTGAAATGAGCTTGTTTGTCATCTTTTTATTGAGAATCGGCGATATTCCTATCATCGGACCGCCGCCCAGCTCGATTTTTCCGTATTGTCCGCTAATGTCCGGCTGTGAGGCAAAGCTCACGTCAACCGCGATTGCTTCGTCCGCGTTGAGTTTGAACGCTCCCGTTACCGCGCCTGTACCGAAGGTTTCCTCCTGAGATGAAAGCAGAATTACCACCCTGTACTCGGTTTGAACGTCCTTTAAGAGCTCGGCGGTTTTTATCAGCGCGGCAACCGAACAGCGGTTGTCGAGCGACGGAGCGGTAACGCGGTTATTCAGAAGCATGCGCGGCTTTGAAACAAAGCTCAACGCGTCGCCGATTTTGATGTACTTTTTGATTTCGTCGGCAGTCATGCCGAAGTCCGCCCATACCTTGGAAATAGGAGTTGCCTTGTCCTCGCTTCCGTCCGAGAGGTGCGGAGGCAGACAGCAGATCGTACCGGTGATATTTCCGTCCTGAGTTGTTACGCGCGCGTCGTTCAGCACGCGGATGTCGATTCCGCCGCATTTGTCGAGCTTCACAAAACCGTCCTTGTTTATATCTGTAACAATAAAGCCGATTCGGTCGATGTGCGCGTCAAGCAGAATTGTCTTTTTTGCGCTTTTGTTTTCAAGCTCAGCGTAAAGATTTCCGTTCGCGTCCGTTGTCACCTCTGCAAAAGGCTCAAGAAGCCTTGCCGCCAATTCAAGCGCGGGCTCCTCGCTTCCCGATACTCCGCAGGTGCCGCAGAGGGCGAATATCATTTCCTTTAAATCCATATTTCTATCACTCAAGTCCGTTTACGATTGACTTGAAGTGGTTACCTCTTTCCTCAAAATTCCTGTAAAGTCCAAAGCTTGCGCTGGCGGGAGAAAGCGAAACGATATCGCCCTCAGCGGTGTTTTCAACCGCGGCTGCAACTGCCTCCTCCATGTTGGTGACGTTGATGATTTTTATTTCGCCGGCGTTGTAGTTATCCGCGTTTTTGACCGCATCCTCAATTTTTGGAGCGGTGTCGCCGAGCAGAATAAGAGTTTTTACCTTGTCGTTGATCACGGGGCCGAGCGGCTCATACGGAATGTGCTTGTCGTAGCCGCCCGCGATGATCGTGATCTTGAAATCGTAGAGCGAAAGAGTTCCGAGTGCGGTTCTTGTGGGGCTTGAAGCGATTGAGTCGTTGTAGTATTTTACGCCCCTGTACTCCCTTACGAACTCAGCGCGGTGAGCTACTCCGCCAAACTCCTTTGCCACCTTTACGATCGTGTCGGTGTCAACGATTCCCCAAACAGCCGAGATAGCGGCAAGGTAGTTTTCTACGTTGTGCATACCGGGAATTCTGATGTCGGAGATGTCCATGATCTTTGTTACCTTGCCGTAGTCGCTGTAGCAGATTGTTGTGCCGTCGAGGTACGCGCCGTTACCGAGCTTCTCCTTAACGCTGAACTTGCAGAGCTGACCTCTTACAGCCTCGGAAAAGCCGTTTGCAATATCGTTGTCGAGGTTGACAACCGCCTTTGAAAACGCGTTTTGGTGGAGCACTATGTTCTTTTTGCTGTCGATGTATTCCTGCATATCCTTGTGGATATCGAGATGGTTTGGCGCAAGGTTTGTAACAACAGCGATGTCGGGACTTTTGCGCATTGAGATAAGCTGAAAGCTTGAAAGCTCAACAACCGCGAAATCAGAGGGCTTGATTTCCTCAATCTCGGGCAGAAGCGGCTTGCCGATGTTTCCGCCGAGATGAACGGTCTTTCCCGCAGCCTTTAAGAACTCGGAGATGATTGTTGTGGTTGTTGTTTTTCCGTCGGAGCCTGTTACGGCTATTGCGGTACACGGACAGAGGTCAAAGAATACCTCCATTTCAGAGGTGAGCACCTTGCCGTCCTCTCTGAGCTTAACAAGCTCATCCTTATAAAACGGTGTTCCGGGACTGCGAAAAACGATGTCCGCGTCGATATCGCTGAGGTAATCGTCGCCGAGCTTAAGCCGGGCGCCGTACTCTTTTGCCTTTACGCCGTTTTCACCCAAATCCTCAAAGCCTTTGCGGTCGCAGGCAATTACCGACGCTCCCTTGTCCGAAAACTGCTTGATAAGCGGCAGATTGCTCGTGCCTATTCCGATAAAGGCAACGCGTTTGCCCTTTACGCTTTCAAAAAAATCATTTACCGATGTATTCATAATTATCCCTCTTTTATAAATAATATCCATACATAGTTTATTATACTTTGTTTTGATGAAGAATTCAACCGTTTACGGAAGATTGCAATAATATTGAAATCTTTTGGGTTTAATGGTATTATTACATTAATAAGGGGGTGACGGCTTGCTGTATGATTTCATCAAGACAGACAAAAACCTGAAAACGCCGATGTACAGGCAGATTTACTTTTCAATCAGGAACTACATTGAGAACGGGAGCCTGAAAATCAACACAAAAATCCCGTCAATCCGCAAGCTGAGCGAAAACCTGAACGTCAGCAAAACGACGGTCAAGGCGGCGTATGACCAGCTTTGCGCGGAGGGCTACATAAAAACCAAGCCGCAGAGCGGATATTATGTTGCGGCTCAGTTTGACAAGCTGCCGAAGGTTTCGGAAACGCCCGATAATTATTCCGATAAAGAATTAAATTACTACGAGTACGATTTCAGCGGAAAGAGTATCGATAAAAAAGTAATCGATGTTTCGCAGTGGAAAAAGAATGTGCGCGAGGTAATCAACAGCGACTATCTGCTGACCTCATACGGCGACGCGCAGGGCGAGCGCAAGCTCAGGGAGGCTTTGCAGCGTTACGCTCTGGGGGTTAGGAGCGTTAACTCGCGCGCGGAGAATATAATCGTCGCCGCCGGAACGCAGCCGCTTCTTTCGCTGCTTTGCGCGGTGGCGGTGAGCGGAGCGAGGGTGGCTATGGCGCGTCAGAGCTTTGTTCAGTCGGAGCTTGTTTTCAAGAGCTGCGGCTGCGACATCTGCTGGTTAGAGCTTGACGAGAGCGGCGCGACGATTGAATCGCTCAATAAAATCAAGCCGGAATTCGTGCTTATAAACCCTAACTTTTCGGGAACGAGCGGAAACAATATGCCTGTTTCAAGGCGGCTTGAACTGATTTCGTGGGCGCAGGAAAACAACGCCTACATCATTGAGGACGACTACAACGGCGAGCTGCGCTACAGCACACTTCCCATGCCCTGCGTTCAGAACTACGACGCGGAGAACACGATATATATCGGTTCATTTTCAAAAATTCTGCTGCCGTCGGTCAGGCTCAGTTATGCAGTGCTCCCCGAAAAGCTGATGGAAAAATACAGAAAAATCAAAACCGCCACAAACCAGACCGCGTCAAAAACGGAACAGCTTGCGCTCGCTTCATATCTGAACAGCAAAAAATTTGACGCTCACCTCAGACGGGCGCGCAGGGTTTACCTTGAAAAAAGCAGGGTAATCACCGACTGCGTCAGGAAATATCTTGATGTTGACAAGCTGATTTTCAACGAAACCTCGCTGTATTTAAGGGTGCAGCTCAAACAAAGCTTTCAGTTTGAAAAGCTGACGGAAAGCCTTAAAGAAGAATCTGTACGGCTGATGCCGTATCAGTCGGAAAACGAGATCGGACTGAGCTTTTCCGGAATCGGTATTGAAAAAATCCAGGACGGGATAAAGATTATTGCGAAGGCGATTGGAAAAGCAAAATAATTGTAGGTACGAACCCTTGCGGTCGCACTCATACTGTAGAAAAAGTCAAATCGTAAATCAAGAGAACAAAATTTGAAAATGAGTTGAAAAAGCCTCCTTTTATAAAGGAGGTGGCGCGCCGCTTGCGGCGTGACGGAGGATTTAGCAGATGATGTTTTATTTCATCAAAAACCTTTGATAGAACGGAAATGTTAACGCAGTTAAATCCTCAGTCAATCCCTTGCGTGATTGACAGCTCCTTTTAAAAAGGAGCCTTGATTACCGTCATCTCAATAATTGACATTAATTAAAACAGATAAAACATTTTTTCAACAAGCAGCGGGCTTGCAATGCAAGCCCCTACAATTGAAGTCAGTTTCCTGTTTTGGGGATTCCTCCGCGTTGGTCGGAATGACAAATCTGAATATACAACAAAGGGCACGCTTTTTGCGTGCCCCTTGTCTTTAAGGAGATTATTATGAAAAAAGTGGAGAAAGCTGATTAATTTGCGGAGAAGTTATTGTTCGCCGAGCCCCTGTCCATCGGACCTCCGCCCATTGAACCGTTACCGCCCATCGGGCCGCCCATTCGGTCTCCGCCTCCCATATTGCCGCCGCCCATACGACCTCCGCCCATGGTGTTGCCGCCGTTGGAGTAGTTTTCGGTGTCGAGCTTGATTTCCTTAACGGTTGTGCCGCCGCTAACGCTGCCCTTTGAGGCAAAGCCGTGGTCGTCGGCGCCGCTTACCGTACCGCCGCAGATGATCTTGTAGGTCTCGCCCGTTTTAAGCGCCGGGGTTGACACAACGACGTTTGAATAAAGCTTGGTGCCGTTGAGCGAGGCGATTACATTGCCGCTGCTGTCAACGACCGCGCAGGATGTGCCTTCGTTCTGAGAGTCAATATCGCTCTGCAGAGTGCACTGACCGCTGCCTTCAAGGCTTTCTGCCATGCCCGTGCTGCCGATCGCGATAACCGTGCCGCCGGTTATTGTGGCCGAGGTGCCGCTGTCGATCGCGCCGTTGCCGCCGTTGTTGGGGCCGCTTACAAGGAGCGTGCCGCCCTTGACCTCGATTGAGCCGTTTGAGTCGATTCCGTCGCCCTGAGCGTCAACGTAGGTGTAGCCGCCGTTGAAAATAAGCTTTTTGCTTGCGTCTCCCGCCATAGGATCCCTGCCTGCGTTGCCGTCGTTGCCGCCGCCGGCGTTAAATCCGTCGTCGCTTGAAACTACGCTGATTTTGCCGTCGTTTACGGTGATTTCACCTGCTTCGATTCCCTCGTAGCTCTTTGTTACGTCAACGGTTCCGCCGTCGATCGTAACTGACTTGTCGGCATGGATTCCGTCGTCGCCGGTTGCGATTTTTACGCTGCCGCCTTTTACGCTTGCGGTGTTGTTTGAGTGTATTCCGTCGTCCGCGGAGTTGATTTCGATCGTTCCGCCGTTGATGATGATATTGTCAGCCGCCTTGAGCCCCTTGTTGCTGTCGGCGTCTGCTGCGTCGGAGGAGGACGAGAATCTGTCCATCCTGAAGTTGCCCTCTGAGTGGGTTTTGCCGTTTTCGGCTCCGCTGCCCGAGGTGGCTGTTACACTTCCTCCGTCAACTCTTATAAGCGAGCTCGCCTGGATACCGTCGTTGCCCGAGGTAAGCTTGAGCGTGCCGCTGTTGATATATACAAAGCCCTTGCTGTCTGTTTTTTCCGTGTTGGTTGCGCGGATAGCGTCTGTGCCTGCAGTTACGGTGAGAGAAGCGTCCTTTACCTTTACGCTGTCCTTGCCCTCAAGCGCCGCAGATTTTGCCTCAACGGTGATATTGCCGCCTGCAAAAACAAGATCGTCCTTTGACACTATTCCATGCTTATAGCTGCCCTTGACAGTCAGCTTGCCGCTGCCGTTAAAGCTGATGTCCGTCTTGCTGAAAATTGCCGCGTCAACGGCTGTGTCGTCTATCTTTTCATCGTAGGAGCTGCCGTCTGTTATGCTGTTTTCGCTGTTCTTTGCAAGGGTAACAAAAACCTTGTCGGCTTTTTTGACCGTTACCGCGTTTCCCGACGAGGTGAGATCCAAGCCGTTGAACACTAGCTGAACCTTTGCCTTGTCGTCCGCGTCAACAATTATTTTGCCGTCCTTGCAGCTGCCAGAGATCACATAAGTACCTTCCTTTTTAATTGTAACCTTTGCGCCGTCAACGCTTACCGAGGAGTCCGAGGCTGTTGCCTTTGAATCCTCCATCTTGATTGTTACCGCGCCGCTTTCGTCATATGACGAGTCGCTGTCACGCTTTGTGAATGATAAATCGTAGCTGCCTTCCTTGACGTTTTCGGTGTCAACGGTCATGTTGCCGGCAGAATCGGTTGTACTTTTGCCCGATGACGAGCTGCCGTTATTCTGCGAGCACGCCGTGAACGTCATCATAAACGCCGCGCAAAGCAGCGCGCACATAATCTTTTTCATAATTTCCTCCGATTTGGTGTTGGTAAAAAGGGTTGTGGGGAGAGCAGCTCTCCCCGTGTGATATGGTAAATTTTAGGATGCTTACTGATTAAAGAATGTTCTCGCCTGTGGGCGGGATCATGATTGAGATTTCAAGGTTGCCGTTGCGGCATCTTAAATCGTTGATGAAATCCTGGATATCGTCCTCTTTGTTGAGTCTGATTTTGTAGATAAGCTTGTAAAGGCTGCCCATGTTTTGAGCGTAATTCAAGGATTCGGGAATTGTTATTCTGAGTTCGCGGAACAAATCGTCCTTTTCCTTGATGTTCACGAAGTTTGCGCAGATGATAACCAGACAAATGATGATTACGAATATTGCCGCCAGAGCTACATATCCGACCGCTGTGGCAAGTCCTGCAGCCATTGCAAGGAAGATGCTTACGATTTCCTTTGCGCTTCCGGGTGCGCTTCTGAAACGTACCAGCGAAAAGGCTCCCATTACCGCTACGGCGGTTCCTACGCTGCCGTTAACCAGCATGATTACCGTCTGAACTATTGCCGGCAGTAAGAACAGCGCCAGCAAAAAGCTTTTGCTCTGTCTGCTGCGGAAACCCGACGCAAATGCGATTATTGCTCCGAGCACCAGCGAGGTCGCGGTGCAAATCAAATAAGATGATATTGTAAAAGTTCCTGAAAATATTGGTGAAAATAAAGTATCAAGCACAGTTCTTACCTCCGTTATAAACTCCGTTCTTTTTTCTGTCCTGTGTAAGCTGATAGGCTGTTCCGTATTTTGAGAACGAACCCGGGAAAATTTTGAGCTCGTTTAAAATCTCGGTAAGCCAAATCGGCATTGCCTGCAAGGCTTTAATCTCCATGATGCACAGCTTTTTATCCAAAATCACTTCGCCGTAGCTGCCTGACGCCAAATCGAGGTCGGTGTCGCGGAACCTTACGTTGCGGTCAAAGGTGATTCTCAGCTCGTGGTCTGTTTTGCTGTAGTATGCTGTTCTGTCGTATGCGATGAACATCCTCGGCTGAATGTCTTTGTAAAAATTCATCGTCCAGTCGATTTCCTTCATGATTTGTGAATCGTCCGGAAGTACGCCGTTGTTGATGTAGTTCATCGCCAAATCATATTTTAGAGTTCTGCGGCGTTTGTATACCACGCCGTTATATTTCTTTTTCAGTTCAAGAAAAACGTTGCTGTCGTGTTTCGGCGTTGAGTAGCAGCGAAGTCTGAGCTTTTCCTTGTATGCAGGTTTTTCAATCGAATTGCGAATAAGCTGAAAATTATCTGTATCAAAATACAGACTGCAAATCGTGCTTTCGCCGTATTCATCCTCTCTTATATATTTTCCGATTGCCTCAAGCAGCCTGTTGCGCTGGCTGATTGTAAGAATATATTTTTTCTCGGTTCTTTCAAAAACAGTTTGAATACCCATGAAAACGCCTCCTTGCTATCTGTTATGGTTTAAGTTTAAAAGGTGAAGCTTAAAAAACTCTTAAATTTTTTAAGTTTTTTTATTTTGTTTTTTGCTTTCCTTTTGTTTGACTGTATGATAATACGCTAACCTTAAAAAACGCTTAAATATTTTTAAGTTTTTATATTTTTTGTAGTTGCGACCCCTCAGTCAGCTTCGCTGACAGTTCCCCTTGCGCAGGAGAGCCGAAAAAACTGCTGGCTTACTATTTTGGGGATTCCTCCATGCGCTTCGCTTAGTCGGAATGACAGTTTTACCTGACGGAGCCGAAAAAATCCCCTGAACAGAAAATCTTCCTGTTCAGGGGATGTCTTTACAAAGCAGTTATTCGGGCATGAGTATTCCATCGTTGTAATATCTTAAAAGCTGTTTTAAATCGGCGATTTCCTCCTGGATTTCCGCGCCGTTGTCGGTGTCGCGCACCATTACGCGGTGGTTTTCGGTTTCGATGATCTCGGAGCTTGATACGATATCGATGTTCTGTTCAATCGCCTTTGTCACGGTTTCAAACGGCTCGTGAGCCTTGATCCTTAGTCCGTGCGAATTAAAAATCAGAGTGTAGCCAGCTATTCCCGTGGTTTTGTGGTAAGCCTTGCAGAAGCCGCCGTCAATTACAAGCAGCTTGCCGTCCGCTTTGATCGGGAGCTCTCCCTTGCCTGTTTTTATGGGAGTATGGCCGTTGACTATGTGAGACGCGCTGCCGCCGAGTCCGAACTCACGAAGTATCATCTCGCAGGTTTCGCGGGTGGTGTAGTAGCTGTAGTACGGATTCTTTTCCTCGCTCCACGCGCTTTCGTCCGAGATAAACGCACGCTCAAAGGTCTTGATGTTTCGTCCGCACAAAGGCGACTTTCTGCCGCACCAGAGGTACCAGAGAAAATCGGTGTCGTCCTTGTCGCGCTGCCCCGAAAGAAAGGCTCTGCGCGCTTTTTCCTCAGCGAGGTCAAAGAATTTTCTGCCTGAGCAAGGCTCTCCGAACAGCGATATTTCTTCAAGGTTTCCGTTTTCGTCGAGCGGAACGCAGCCGTGATACAGCAGATTTCCGTTGAAGCGTTTATACAAGCAGCCCTTTTCATACAAAAATGCCGCGTGCTTTTGCATTGTCGCGCTGTTCAAGAACGAGCTTCTCAGGTCGTCAATGATGAAGCTCTCCTCCTCGTCGAGCGTGTAGCAGTCGCCCATAACCAACGTCGGGAACTCAACGTCGTTCAGTTTATATTCTACTCCCTCAGACACAACGGTGCTCTTTTCAAGATTTATCTTGTCGAGCAGCAATCGGTCGTTCATTTCATATTCGGGGTGGCGAAGAATTACATGCCCCTCAAGCTTGAACTGGATAACCTCGATCGCCTTCAACGCGGCGTCCATCGGAGTTTTGCCCGAGTAGGTTTTCTCCGCGTAAAGCGCAAGGTTGCGCAGGCTGATTCCGTAACCGTTTTCAAGCGTTTTGACAGTGTTATACTTAATCGCGTTGCGCACAACGTTAGCTATGCACGCGTTGCTGCCTGCGGCGGCTCCCATCCAGAGTATGTCGTGGTTGCCCCACTCAATGTCGAGCGAATGGCAGGTCATAAGCAGCTCAACAATTTTCTCGGCCGACTCTCCCCTGTCAAAAATATCGCCCACTATATGCAGCCTGTCAACCGCCAGCCGCTTTACAAGCTGTGCCAGCGCAATCAAAAATCCGTCGGGATCGATTTCGATTATTGTATTTAAAATCTCGCGGTGGTAGCGCACCTGATTGTTGTCCTCGTCCTTCTGAGCGTGCAGAAATTCGTCGATTATATAGGCGTAGTCCGCAGGCAATGCCTTGCGCACCTTTGACCGCGTGTATTTTGAGGAAAGGGTTTTGGCAATCAGAATCAAACGGTTGATTGCGGTCTTGTACCAGTTTTCGGTGTTTGCCCCGCGCTTTTTCAGCTGATTTAGCTTTTCGACCGGATAGTAGATGAACATGCAGATTTCATTGCGCTCGTCGCTGCTAAGACTGTCACTAAAGAGCATATCTATCTTTTCGCGCACCACTCCAGAGCAGTTATTGATAATATGATAAAACGCCTCAAACTCGCCGTGAAGATCACTCATAAAATGCTCGGTGCCCTTTGGAAGATTCAAAATCGCACTGAGATTGATTATCTCGCGCGAAAGCGAGCTCACTGTAGGATATTTTTCGGAAAGCAGTTTAAAATATTTGATATTCTTCTCCATTTTATTCATTTTTCCTTTCGATAATGAAAAGACCATCCTGCAGTGCAACAGAATGGTCTATAGTGATTACGCGTTATTTAGAGCGTACGCTGACGAAGCGGGGTGTCCTAAAAGGTACATTATATATTCCTCGCGGTCGCGAAGCTTGGCTTCCTCGATTTCGGTTTTGGGGTTATTCCCCGTAAGCTGCAGTACTCCGCGAACAACCGTGTGCCCGATTTCACGTTCAAGGGTCTGCATATGAAGTTTTGAAAGCTCAACAGCTTTTTCAACCGAGATGAAAATACATCCGAGCACTTCGTCTTCCGGAACAACAAGGTTTGATACAACCGAAGCGTCGTTAAAATACTTTTGGTTGAGCTCTGAGATATGCTCGTTGTCAACAAAAACAACATTCACCTGAGTATCCTTGTCAATTTCCTCATTTTGCAGAGCGGCAATACAGCTTCTCCTAATTAACATTCTTAGCCCTTTAGGAATTCTTATTGTCTTCTGCGCGTCTGTGATTACTACCTTGTACTTAACTGACATATGACAAAACTCCTTTCCTAGTGGTTAATTTTTGTTCTGTGTATATATTTTACCTAAAAAAACAAAAAAAGTAAATTCTCATAATAAATGATATTTTCACAATTTATTTATTATTTTTGTGTATTATGTTGGTTGACGGTGATTGAGTTTGACTAAGTATGTTTTATAATATCATTTTAGGACATGAATTTACAAATTTTTGGTGCACATTAATTTCAAATTCAATCAATTTCAAGCGCAGATATTTTTTATAGAGAGCATTTCAAATAAAGTCATGTTTTGTCAAATATTGTTATTATAGCAATATAGATTTAATGAGTAACAAAATATTGCAAAGCAAATATTTATAAAAAATTCATTTTTATTAATATATATTAATATTATTTTGCATCAACCCAAAATATTAATTATTGGCTGTTTACCAGACTTTTAAACCTTAACAAATGAAAAATGAATAAAAGATATTCATCCGCGTTTCTTACAAAATAATACCACTTAATAAAAAATGAATGTTTTAACAATAATGCTTATATCATTTTAATATATTTTCCTATATTTTCTACCTTCTTTGTAAGTATTAACCACATATTACACATAAATATGATTAACAATATCAAAAGCGTCTCCGAATAATAACTCCGAGGCGTTTTTTTGACTAACCTTTGACTTACATTTTTGGATTTAGCGCTGTTTTTAAGCGTTTATTTGTGCCTTTTAATTTTCTATAAAAAAACCGCATAGGCACGTTTTCTTATCGGTCTCCGATTGAAACATGGTCGTTTATCGTCGCAGCTAAAGCTGTTTCCTCAAACTCCCTGTTTCGGCTCTTCCTCGAACTCCCTTCATCCGCCACCGGCGGCGGTCGTTCTCGTCACCTTCAAATCCCCTCATCAGCATTTTAGAGGTAAAGTAAAAGAGCACCCCGCTGGGATGCTCTTTTACTTGGAGCTGATGCTTTCATCAATACTTCCTCCTCGCCTGTTGCGTCCACTTTCTATGGGATAACTTCCATCATCGCTCTCCCTAAAAACGTGCCGCCGGCACGTTTTCTTAACGGTCGCCTTCAAATCCCCTCATCAGCATTTTAGAGGTAAAGTAAAAGAGCACCCCTTTTGGGATGCTCTTTTACTTGGAGCTGATGAGGGGATTTGAACCCCTGACCTACTGATTACGAATCAGTTGCGCTACCGGCTGCGCCACATCAGCAATTAAACTGTTTAACTCACCTGTCTATTATACAACAAGTGACGCAGTTTTTTCAATACTTTTTTCGCAAATATTTTAAATTTTTTTGAAACCGCACCGAAAACGGCTCTGAACAGGCTTATTACCGGGTTATAAAATCTGCACAGCAGTCTGCCGAGCGTCAGTCTGTAGAGCGCAAAGCCTATTATTATCCCCGGAAGCAGGTACAGCCGCACATAGCCCGAAAGGTACGCCAATATAAAAAGATAAATCAGTACCGCGGAAATCAGCATATAGAGCACATCGGCGGCGAATGTCAGCGGCTTTGACAAATCAAACGCCGTCCTAACGAATTTGAAAACGCCGTATATTGCGCCGAGAATTATTCCGAGCAGAATTGAATGAAGAAACGCCGAGGACTGAACTGCGAAGGTCAGCTCCATACTTTCACCTGAACAGCTTTCTAAGCCTTGACTGCGAGTTATCGGAGCCGATATACTGCAGCGAATCTATTTTTCCGTCAACCGACAAATCGCCCGTTTCAAGGCTCAGCTTGTCAATGTGGAGATTGCTGCCCTTTACAATCAGCAGCCCCGCGGTCGTCTTTACCGAGATCGCTTCCTCGTTGAATCCGTTTACATCCTCCGCGCCCGTAATAATCAGCCTTGCGCGGTGGTCGAGCATGACCGTGTGCTTTTTGGGCTTTGCCGTTTCACTCATAAAAATTCCCCCGTATATTTTGTTATTAATATATACGGGGCTTATTCTTAAATTATGATTACACCGCTTCGTACATCGCGGCGGCGTCCTCCTTGCGGACAACCTCTTTTACCTGTGTAACGCGAACCTTTACGCTTTTTGCGCCGAGCGTTATTTCGAGCACGTCGCCCTCCTTAACGTCGTATGAAGCGCGGGCTGACTTTCCGTTGACGATTACCTTACCCGCGTCGCACGCCTCATTTGCGACGGTTCTGCGCTTGATAAGGCGCGAAACCTTTAAATATTTATCGAGTCTCATAAATTCACCTCCGATAACCTGGCGGTTTTCCGTAATGTAAAAAAGAGCCGGTTACCGGCTCCCTTTTATGATGATTAATTACCCTAAATTACTTGTTTACGATATCCTTGAAGCCCTTGCCTGCCTTGAAAGCGGGAACCTTAGAAGCTGCGATCTCAATTGTGTTGCCTGTTCTGGGATCAACGCCTGTTCTTGCGTTTCTCTGGCGCTGCTCAAATGTACCGAAGCCTGTGAGCTGGATCTTGTCGTTGTTGGCAACAGCCTCGATGATTGTTTCGATTGTAGCGTTAAGTGCCTTCTCAGCGTCCTTGTTAGAAATTTCTGCCTTCTTTGCGATTACTTTAATAAGTTCTGACTTCTTCATGTTAGATTAACCTCCATTATTTTCTTTCAGATTTATTTTAACTTCATCCCAAAGGGAATCAAGCTGCGTAATTGAAGCCGTATCCATGTCGATTCCACGTTCTACGGCAAGGTTTTCAAGCATTGCGAAACGCTTGATAAACTTTTCGCATGAGTCGTGAAGCGCATGCTCGCTGTCAACGTCAAGAAAACGCGCAACGTTGACCGCTGAAAAAAGCACGTCTCCGATTTCCTCATACTGATTTTGTTCGTTTCCGTGATGGATAGCGATGTCAAGCTCTGTACATTCCTCGTTGAGCTTTTTCAGTGCGCCTTCCACGGAGTCAAAATCAAGTCCTGCCTTGCGCGCCTTATGCTGAATTTTTTCGCTTCGCATAAGCGACGGCAGAGCCTTTGAAACGCCTTGGATTGCCCGGGTGTGATTGTCCTGGGATTTGGTCTGCCTTTTTACCGCGTCCCAGTTTGAAAGCGCCTCGTCAACGTTCTGAGCGTTCTTGTCGCCGAACACATGGGGATGGCGGACAATCAGCTTTTTGCAGACGCCGTCAACAACGTCGTTCATATCAAAACGGTTTTCTTCGCTTTCCATTTGACTGTGCATGGCTACCTGGAGCAGCACGTCGCCGAGTTCTTCCTTCAGAAGCTCTGTATCCTCGGTGTCGATTGCCTCGATAGCCTCATAGGTTTCTTCAATAAAATTTGCTCGTATGGATTTATGCGTCTGTTCCCTGTCCCAGGGGCAGCCGTCGGGAGCTCTTAAAATCTTTACGATTTCAATCAGGTCCTCAAATCCGTATACGGGTTTTTCAGTAAATTGCATTATAATTCTCCAGATAATAATAAATCCTACAGTTACTAATTTTACCCAATTAGATGCCATTTTTCAAGTGTTTTTGCAATTTTTTCACCTTTTGGCAGAATTTTGATTTCTTCTGCTCTAAACGTCTTAATTATTAGTAAAATTGCAATATAAACTATAGCCGCTGCAACAATTGCAACTATTGTAGCTATTCTGTGATTGACAACATCCTTTAAAAGCAGGTTTACAAAGTATGCCGCAGCGGAGCTTGCGACCGCTCCGACAAGCGGTTTTACGGTAGTGCTGAAGAAGTTTGGAACTACCTTGCTATACTTTACGAGCAGGTACATTCCGACAACGCAGATAAGCGCATAGGAAATCAGCGAGCCGGCTGTTGCGCCCTGGATGTTGATTTCGGGAATACTTACGAAAATCCATGAGGTGCCGATTTTCACGAGCATGCAGATCGTGTACAGAATCATGGGAAGCTTAACCTTACCGATACCGTTGAGCATACTGCAGATCGGGGTGATGATAGCCGTAAAGATCGTTGTGATACCCATGAGCGTGAGCACGTTGCCGCCGATATTGATTATGTCGGGGCTTGAATAAATGAAGCCCATAACCTCGTGCGAGAGCACTGAAAGACCGAGCGCCATAGGAAGCGTGAACATCATAGTCATTTTCAGCACGGTATCGATTGAGCTTTTGAGCTCCTGCTTGTTGCCCTTTGTCCACGCGCTGGTAACGTTGGGCATTGCGCTTGAACCGAACACCTGAGTGACCGCAGTAACAAGCTGCATAAGCGTAAGCGACGAGCCGTAGCAGCCCCACAGACTGGTGTGGATAGTGGTTTTTTCTCCGTAGAATACCTCGTGCGGATAGAACTTGTGGTACTGGCTGAACAGAGCGTCTGCGTTATTGTGCGCCATATTGTACAGCACGTTCTGGATAATAGCCGCGTCAACTATTGAACCGATACTCATTACAAGAGTGCCGCCGACGATCGGCAGCGCGGTTTTGATGATGATGCCGAGTGTTTCCTTCTGTCTTCTGGCGTCAACCGACGCTTCAAGGTACTGCTTTGGAATACCGTCTCCGCCGATCCTGTACTTGAGAAGAAGATATAAAAACGAGCAGAAGCTTGCGATTGAGATACCGCAGATATTGCCCGCAACGGAGAACGCCAAAATTGTATTGTGCGCCTCCATGTGATTTTTAAAGTGGAAGAACAAAAAGCTGTGCGTTTGGCGGTAGGATTCCATGCCGAACTTCATGATAAGGAACGCGAACAGCGCGCCTAAAACCAGCTTTACAACCGCCTCGATCACCTCCGACACCGCCGTTGGGAACATATTGCGCTGTCCCTCAAAGTAACCGCGGTAGATTGAAGTAAGGCAGCCGAAAAGAATTGTGGGCGCAAGCGCCATCATTGCGTAAACGGCATACGGTGACTTGATTACGTTAAACGCATACGGAAAGCTGACGATCAACATTCCGAGCATGCAGACAAGTCCGACGGTTAGGAAGATCGGAATTGAGAGCTTGTGGATCTGTTTTACGTCCTTATAGCGTTTTTCCGCCATATTCTGAGAAATAAGCCTTGAGATTACAATTGGAAGTCCGCCTGTTGCGACCGTGAAGATAAGTACAAAAATCTCGTAAGCGTTGTTGTAAAGACCTACGCCCATTGAAGCGAAGCTGTCGCCGAACATCGAGTAGATATCGGCAAGAATAACCTTGTCAAGCAGTCCGAAAACCTTGACGATTACCATGCTTACGGTCAGTATTGCCGCGCCCTTGACAAAAGCCTGTGACGCGTTTTCTTCCGCATTTGCAACCGCGTTATATTTTTTTGACAAATTTAATCCCCCAAATATAACAGTATTATGTGTTTGGCACAATTTTCCGCCGTACACAACTTGGGGCTGTAGCATTAAGCAATTATTCCATAAAATGTCATCCTGAGTTGATTAATAATATTAATCCCGGTAGGGGCGACCCTTGCGGTCACCCGATAGCTATGCGCTGACCTGCCGGGAGGCGGCAAGCGCCTCCCCTACAATTGCGCTCGGAATGACATGGAAATTTTTGGCTTAATGCGACAGTCCCTTTGGTTTTTTATTCAGTTTAAAAGTTATACAAACAAATCCTCTGAGGAATCGTCTACCGTAACCGTATCCTCGGCTGCTTCCTCAACAGCGGGTTCAACCTTTTCCTCAATTGCTTCCTCAACGGTCTCGGCAATTACCTCAGCCTCTGTTGCGGCAGCTTCCTCTGCGGGAGCTTCCTGTTCAACTGCTGCCTCGGCAGCCTCCTCAGCGTTTGCGCAAGCCATTACAGCCTGCTCCGCGGAAGCGTCCTCGAGCTTTGTTCCGCAGATGTTGCAGTAGATTGAGTTCTTGGGAACTCTTGCCTCGCACTGCGGACATTTTCTCTGGCTCTTGATAGCGGCGATGTGGCCGTTGATGATGTTGAGATTTTCAATAAGCTCCTTGATTTCGGCAATGAGCTGTTCCTTTTCTGCAAAAAGGTCGGTGCCGTGAACCTCTGACTTGTAGGTTACCTTGCCGAGCTCCTTGAGCTTCTTGTTGATTTCGCCTCTGATTTCAGCGGCTGAAATTTTGTGCTTTGACGCGTCATAGAATGTTACTGCCTTTTTTGAAACCGCGGAAGCCGCAGCCTTGGCGTTAACAACAGCGTCATCGAAAAATGAATCAAATTTTCCCATAATTAACCAGCCTTTCGTTTTATGATGTAATTATTTCTAAATATTATAACACGTTTTAAACCAATAATCAACCGTATAATTGGCTATAAAAGCGCTTAATTGCCTGTTTTCTCTTAATCATTTCCCCGAATCTGTCTATATATTCATATGGATACTTATAATTAAATACCCGTTCAAGATAATCCGAGCGGCAGTCCCTTAGCTTTGATACTCCGCCCGAGCCGCACGCGAGTATTGTGTGGGTTTCGTCCATGACGTAGGCGTTGTAGTAGCTCTCGCACCCCGGCTTTGCCCAGCCCACGTTTTCAAGGTTGCCGACCATGCGCGTCTGGCGGTAGAGGTAGTACGGCAGATAGCCCTCACGGGTAAGCTCGCCCTGAGCGTAGTTTAGCATCTCTCGCGCTCTTTTTGCGTCCTCTCTGTCAAGGGTCACGCCCTCGGTTGTAAGAGTTGACGCGCGCTTCATGCACAGCGTGTGGACGGTTATGCTTTCGGCTTTAAGCCTTAGTATTTCATCGAGCGAGTGTTTAAAGCTTTCTGCGCTGTCGTCGGGCAGTCCCGCGATGAGGTCGGTATTGATATTGTCAAAGCCGCAGCTACGAGCAAGCTCAAACGCGCGGTAAAAATCCTCAACGCTGTGTTTTCTGCCGATTTTCCTGAGAGTATCGGGGTTGAGCGTCTGGGGATTAATGCTGATCCGGTTAACGTTATTTTCTTTTAAAGAACAAAGGCGTGCTTCATCGATTGTGTCCGGACGACCTGCCTCAACGGTGAACTCGCGGCTCGTTGACAAATCAAAGTTTTCCCTGACCGCGGTAAGCACCGTGTTGAGCTGTTCGGCGTTCAGAGTTGTCGGTGTTCCGCCGCCGAAATACACGCTTTCAAGCCGCAAACCGAGCTCTGAGGCGATTTCCGCCGTAGCCTTTATTTCCTCACAAAGCAGACCTACATACGGCTCAATCAGCTTTTTTGCGCGCTCAACAGACGACATAACAAACGAGCAATAGCTGCACCTTGACGGACAAAACGGGATTCCCACATAGAGGCTGAAAGATTCGGGCTTTGAGAGCGCGAGCAGCTTTGATTCGTTTTCCTCAGTACGCGCCGCAAGGCTCAGCTTTTCGCCGCTGACAAAAAATTCCTCGCTGAACATCCGCTGAGCTTCCTCTTGTCCGCGCTCCTGCGAAAGCTTTCTGAGCAGCTTTATCGGACGAACTCCCGTGAGAAGTCCCCACGGCTGCGAAACTCCGCTGAAATCGCGCAGAAGTCTGTACAGAAGCTGAACCGTGTGAAGCTCCGTTTCGTTTTTATCCGCGCCCAAAGCGGCGGTAAGCTCCCTGTCAAAAGCTCCAATGCTCACCCTCACCCTGATTTCATCAAAGACCTCGGCGTAAACAAAGGGCTTTTCAACGCTGTCAAACTCCTTGTACACGGTGATTTTCTCGTTCGGAAAATACAGTCTTGTAAGGTTTTCAAGCTCAAACCAGAACGGATTGTTTTTAACGTACAGGTTCATATTACAGCATCCTCATCAGGGGATTGTAACATCTTTCGTGCTCAAGCGTTGTGAGCGGACCGTGACCGGGAATTACCTGATAGTCGCCGTCAAGCTCCTTTAGCTTTTTGAGCGACTGAACCATTTTTTCGTCGCTGCCTGTGGGAAGGTCGGTTCTTCCGTAGGATTCGCAAAACAGCGTATCTCCCGCGAACATCACTCCGTCAGCGAGAAATACTCCGCAGCCCTTTGTGTGACCTGGAGTAGAAAGATATGTAAACTCGGTTTCGCCCAGCTTGAATTTGTCGCCGTCGCCGAGCAGAATATCGGCTGAAAACGGCTTGAAATCAATTCCGTGAACGCCTGTGCGGTTGTATTCGGGATTCGTCAGGAAGTCAGCGTTAGCCTTTCCCGTTACGATCTTCGCGCCGAACTGCTCCGCAAGCTGCTTTGCGTAGCAGATGTGGTCGTAGTGGCCGTGGGTCAGCAGAACATATTCAAGCTTTCCGCCGTCCTTTTTTATCTGTTCAATCAGCTTTTCCGACTTTTCGCCGGGGTCTGTAACAGCCGCCTTGCCCGTTGCCTCGTCAACGATGTACGAGCAGTTTGTGGCGAGCATGGTCACAGGGTAAATTTGTATTTTAATCATCGCTTTAAATCCTTTGAATTAATGTCTATTGTCACAGGGCCGTCGTTTACGAGCGACACCTGCATATCCGCGCCGAATACGCCCTTTTCTACCTGAGAAACTCCGTTTTCCTTTAGCTGAGCGCAGAAGTATTCGTAAAGCGGCTCGGCTTTTTCCGGTCTTGCGGCGGCTATAAAGTTCGGTCGTCTGCCGTGTGAGCAGTCGGCGCAGAGCGTGAAGTTTGAGATTACCAACGTGCCTCCGCCGATGTCCGAGAGCGCAAGGTTCATTTTGTCGTTTTCGTCGGTGAAAACGCGCAGTCCCGCGATTTTCTTTGCGAGTACTCTTGCCTCGGTTTCATCGTCCTCCTGCTCAACTCCGAGCAGAATAAGAAAGCCTTTATCTATTTTTCCGGTTATTTCATTTTCAACGGCTACCTGAGCGCCGCTGACTCTTTGAATTATCGCCTTCATCAGATTCTGTTGATCTCCTCTATTCCGTTTATGTCGCTGAGCTTTGAAATTACTCCGCGAAGGTGGTCGCGTCCTGCTACGTCGATCGTTATTGTTACAACCGCTTTTCCGTTTTTAAGCTCGCGCGAATTAAGCGTGTGAATGAAGATGTGCATCTGCGAAAGCTTTATCGTTACGTCGGCAAGCAAGCCTGTGCGGTCGTTGGCAAAAATTTGCAATGTGCTGCGGAACGCCTCGCCCGCCTTTTCCTCCCAGCGCGCCTGTACCCAGCGCTGAGGCTCCTCGCACTGACTTAAATCCCGCGGAACGTTTGTACAGCTTCTCTTGTGGATCGAAACGCCGTAGCCGCGCGTGATATATCCAATGATCTCGTCGCCCGGGAGCGGATTGCAGCAGTTCGAGAATTTTACGAGAACATCATCGTTGCCCTCGATTATTACGCCCGAGCTTGCCTTTGAACGCTTTACGGGAGCCTGCGGCACGGTGATATTTTCAATATCGTGCGCGTAGGTCTTTTGATATTCGTCCTTTAAGCGCGGCATGATCTTCCATAGCTGGATTCCGCCGTAGCCGATTGCCGCGTAGAAATCATCTATTGTATTGTACTGCTTTTTGATTGTAAGGCTCTTGAAAAACTCGGGATATTCGTCCTCAGTCAGATTGATTCCGTGCCGCTTAAACTCGCGTTCGAGCATCTGCTTGCCCTCAACGATGTTTTCTTCGCGGCGTTCATGCTTGAACCACTGGCGAATCTTCGATTTTGCCGAGGCGGTCTTGCAGATATCGATCCATGAGCGGTTTGGATGCTCGCTTTTCTGGGTGATGATTTCGCAGATATCGCCTGTTTTAAGTTGGTAATCTATGGGAACGATCTTGCCGTTTATTTTAGCCCCCACCATTCGGTGTCCTACCTGAGTGTGGATAAGATACGCCAAATCGATTGGTGTTGAGCCGCGCGGCAGATTCATTACGTCGCCCTTCGGGGTGAACACATAAACGTCGTTTTCGCCGAAGTCGTTTCGGATATTTCTGGCGATGTCTGTCGCGTCCTCAGCCTCGAGCTGTTCAAGAATCATGCTCTTGACTTTTTCAATGTTCTTCTTGACTCTTTCGTCGCCCTTTGCGTTTCCGCTCATTCCGAGCTTGTATTTCCAGTGAGCCGCGATTCCGTATTCGGCGGTGTAGTGCATCTCCCATGTTCTGATTTGAACCTCAAACGGGATCGCGTTTTTGTCGAGCACGGTGGTGTGAAGGCTCTGGTACATATTCGGCTTGGGCATGGATATATAATCCTTGAAGCGGTTGGGAATCGGCTTGAAAACGTCGTGAACAACACCGAGTACGTTGTAGCAGTCGGGCACAGTGTCTACGATTACCCTTACAGCGAATACATCAAAAATCTGATCGATAGTCTGGTTGCGCATTATCGTTTTGCGGTAAATGCTGTTGATGCTCTTTACCCTGCCGCTGATGAACACATTCGGGATCGTATGCTTGATTTTCTCGTCGATCTGCTCCTTGATCGACTCGATAAAACGCTCTCTGCCCTCCTCGGTCATGAGAAGGGTGTCCTCAATTTCCTTGTAGCCTATGGGGTCGAGGTACTGCAGCGAGCGGTCCTCAAGCTCCTCCTTGATGGTTTTGATACCGAGGCGGTGTGCTATGGGCGCGAACACCTGCATGTTTTCAAGCGATTTGTCGCGGCGCTTTTGTTCGGGCATACAGTCCATTGTACGCATGTTGTGAAGTCTGTCCGCAAGCTTGATGATGATTACCCTGATGTCATCCGCCATAGCGATTAGCATTTTGCGGATGTTCTCCGCCTGCTGCTCCTCGCGCGAGGAATACGGGATTTTGGAAATCTTTGTTACGCCGTCAATCAGCTTTGTTACGTCTACGCCGAACTTTTTGCTGATTGTTTCAAGCGTTACGGGAGTGTCCTCAACAACGTCGTGGAGCAGCGCGCCGCAGATCGTGTCCGAGTCCATTCCAAGCTCCGCTACAATACACGCAACAGAGGTCGGGTGAAGAATATACGGAATACCCGATACCCTGCGCTGGTCGCCGTGACAGCTCTCGGCAAATTCGTAAGCCGAGGTTATTTTTTCTATATCAGCCTGATTATCCGTGCGCTCAAGTATGCTCAAAAGCTCGGAAAAATCCTGATAATGCGCTACATTTGAATATTTGCTCATTGCAAAGCCTCCCTGATTTTCCTGATGATATCGGCGGTTTCAAGGTCTACCCTGCCCGAAACGCTCAGCAGACTGATCCTGCTGCTCTTGATTCCCTCGGCAAATTCAATCAACCCAAGCTGTTTCATTGCCTCAAGAATCACTCTGATTTTACCGTAGGAAATTCTGTTTCCGAACACATGAACCATATGCTCGGGCTTGTGGTGAAATTCTCCCTGCGAGCGGAGATAGCGGTAAACCTCAGCAAAATCCGCTCTTTCGGGAAGAATTGTTCTCAGTTCATTCTTATTCTTTACCGCTGTGCGGCAAAAATCCTCAAAAATCCTGCCGCTTTCAAGAATCGCCTCAGTGTCGTCGGCTGACGCCTTTACATCCTTGACGATGACCGACACACTGCGGTTTCCGCCGTATTCGCTGATGTCGAGAGTGGCGGCAATATCTACCGTCTCGCCCTTTTGGAACGGAAATTCCTGACTTGACGTGAAGAACATCATTGCGGTAAGTCTTGTGTTCCCCCTTACAAGGGATAGTCTGAGGTGTTTATTATTCGATAAAGGAATAATATCCTGTATTTTCATGTTGTAAAAGCCGAAAACAGGCGTTGGGTTGCCCGCGCCGTAGGGCTGAAGGTGAGAAAGGTCGTCAACCATATCAACCGAAATATACGCGGGGTTGAGCTTGCACTCGATGTTGAGCCTGTCAAACGGCATTTTTCCGAAGCTGTCGGCGAACTTGTTAATTCTTTTACGGAATAATTCTATGTTTTTGCTCTCAAGCGAAAGTCCCGCCGCCATCGGATGCCCGCCGTAGTGATTGAGCAAATCCGCGCAGTAGGCTACAGCGTCACAGAGCGGAAAGCCCTCTACGCTTCTGCCCGAAGCCTTCGCCTTTTGACCGTCGTCGGAGATGATAATTGTCGGCTTGCCGAACGCATCCTTGATTCGAGATGCGACGATTCCGATTACTCCCTGGTGCCAGTCGCGGCCGTCAATTACGATAACCTTGTCAAATAAAAGCGAGGGATTGTTACGTATTTTTTCGTCGATCTGATCTAATATATTGCTTTCGATCTGCCTGCGCTCGGCGTTGTCGGTGTCCATTGCTCCCGCAATTTCTGCCGCTTCCTGTTCGTCCTCGGTCAAGAGGAGCCGAACGGATTTTCCCGATTGTCCGAGCCTGCCCACGGCATTTATCCGCGGCACGAGCGTAAATGAAACTCTGCCTGCGGTGAGCGGTTTATCTTCAAGCCCAGACGCCGAAATCAGCGCGGAAATACCCGGACGGTCAGTGTTTTTAAGGCTTTCAAGTCCGCGCTTTACGAACACACGGTTCTCGCCGCGCAGATCGACGATATCGCCGATAGTGCCGAGACTGAGCAAGTCGGCGTAGTTGTCAAGCAGAGCGTCAACGCTGCAGTATTCGCCCTCAAGCGCCATAATCAGCTTGAACGCAACGCCCACGCCTGACAGCTGCTTGAACTTGCTTTTACAGTCCTTTTGGTGCAAATCTACAACCGCGACCGCGTCCGGAATTGTCTTTAGCGGAGTGTGGTGATCGGTTACGACGGTTTCGATTCCGAGCGTCTTTGCGTAGGCGATTTCCTCATTTGCGGCGATTCCGTTGTCAACGGTGACGATAAGGTTAACGCCCTTGCCGTTCAGGATATCCACGGCGTTTTTGTTCATGCCGTAGCCTTCGGTTTCACGCGAGGGTATGTAGTAAATCACATTTGCTCCGACCGCCGCAAGGTACGAATACAGCAGCGCGGTGGAGGTTACGCCGTCGGCGTCGTAGTCGCCGTATACACAAATCAGCTCGCCGCTGTCAATTGCCTGAGTTACTCGGCGCGCGGCTTTGTCCATGTCCTTTATTTCAAACGGTGAGGCGATTTGGGACTCATTAAACAGGAAATCCTCAATTTCCTCCCGCGTTCTGATGTTCCTGATTTGAAGCAGCATCGCGATTATAGGCGGCAGCCCGTATTCAGTTTGGATTTCGTTAGCCTCCGCTTTATCGAGCGGAGCAACTGTCCATAGCTTCAATGTACAGCTTCCTTTCGTTATTTAAGCATATCCTCGGCGTGCGACAGCGCAGCCTGAGTGATATTCACTCCGCCGATAATCCGCGCAAGCTCCCTTACGCGCTCGTCATGGCTGAGCGGAGTAACAGCCGTGAATGTTCTGCCGTTGTCAACCTGCTTTGAGATGAGCAAGTGGGTGTCCGCAAGAGCGGCGATCTGCGCCTGGTGAGTAACGCAGAGAACCTGGCAGGATTTTGAGACTTCTCTGAGCTTCAAGCCGACCTTTTCGGCGGCTGAGCCGGAGATACCGGTGTCTACCTCGTCAAATATGAGGGTATCTACCTCGTCGGATTCGGCGAGGACGGTTTTTATTGCGAGCATCATACGCGACAGTTCGCCGCCCGAGGCAATTTTTGCGACAGGTCTGGGAGTTTCTCCGGGGTTCGCGGAGATCAAAAGCTCGACCTTGTCAATACCCTTTGCTCCCAACTCGACCTCCTCAAAGGACGGCACGAGGGTTACGTTGGGCATATTCAAAAAGCTCATTTCCTCCCTCACCTTTTCGGCAAAGGTCTTTGCGGTTTCTTTGCGCAGACGGCTCAGTTTTTCTGCGGCTTTTTGCGCCTCGGCTTCTGCGGCTTTGCACTTCTTTTCAAGCTCGTCGCGGTTTTTGTCGTAGTTTATAAGCTCCTCAAGCCGCGCCTGCATTTTCTCGGCAAGCTCGGGAAGCTCGTCGCACGGGCAGTTGTATTTGCGCGTCAGGCGGTTGAGCAAATCAAGTCTTTCCTCAATTTCCTCGAGCCGCTGAGGGTCGCTTTCAAGTCCGTCGATAGCGTCGCCAATGCTTTCGCTGACGTCGCGGAGATTGTAATAAATATCGGTCAGGCTTTCGGAGATGTCGGAGTATTCGTCGTTGTATTCCGCGGCGGTCTGCATTGCGTTTGAGGCAATGTCAAGCGCTTCGATTCCTCCGTTTGAGTCATCGCCGTCAAGCATGCGCTTGGCCTTGTTTAACAGCGATGAGATTTTCTCGAAGTTCATCAGCGCGCCGCGCTCGGCTTCAAGCTGCTCCTCCTCGCCGACGTTTAAGTCCGCGTCAAAAAGCTCCTGCGACTGGTACTGCAGCAAATCGATTTCTCTTAGGCGCTCGGATTCGTCGGTGTTAGCCTGATTTAAATTCTTTGAAAGAATTTTAAATTCTTCGTATTTTTCTTTATATGAATTAAGAAGCTCGGCACAGCCGCCGTAGCTGTCAATATAGTCTATGTGAGTTTCGGGAGAAAACAGCTCGTAGCTTTCGTGCTGGCCGTGAATGTTGATAAGGCTGTGCGACAAAGCCCTGAGCATGGAAACTGTGGCGGGTCTGCCGTTGATTTTGCACACGCTTTTACCGTTCGCGCTCAGCGTTCTCTGCAAAATCAATATTCCGTCCTCACAGTCAAAGCCGAGCTCAGCAAGCTTTTCCTCCGCTGATTTTCCGATGTTGTCAAACTGCGCGCTGACAAAGGCGGACTTTTCACCAGTGCGGATGATATCGCGCGAGGTGCGCTGTCCCATGATGGCGTTGATTGCGTCTATGATTATACTTTTACCCGCGCCTGTTTCACCCGTCAGGACGTTCAGTCCCGAGTTGAAATCGATCGAGGTTTTTTCAATTACCGCAATGTTTTCTATATACAAGGTTTGCAGCATAATTTCATCCCTTTTACTTATGGATTTGCTTTAGGGTATCGCACAGATTTACGGCGCTTTCGGTTGAGCGGCAGGCGATGAAAATCGTGTCGTCGCCCGCGATCGTTCCAACAACAACCGTGTTGTCCATTGAATCGAGTGCCGCGCAGACCGCATTTGCCATTCCGCTCAGGGTTTTTACAACTACGATGTTCTGGGCGTTGTCAATTCCCACAACGCTGCCGGAAAACAGTGAGGCGAAGGTTGAACGGATATCCGCGCCGTTAGATACTGCGGCGTAGCGGTATTTTCCGTCGCTGCCGAGAGTTTTTACGAGCCGAAGCTCCTTGATGTCGCGCGAGATCGTTGCCTGAGTTGCCTTGTAGCCTGCTTCCTTTAGCTTTTTGAGCAGCTCGTCCTGCGTTTCTATTGAATACTCAGAGATAATGCTTAGAATTTTTTCGTGTCGTCCGCTTTTCATGACAACTCCCTTTCTTTTAGCTTCTCATTTAGTTTGGTGTAAAAGTTATATGATTTGACCGAAAGCAGTTTCAGCTTCAGTTCTGATTTTCGAATTATTACCCTGTCGTCCTCAAGAATATTTATGTTTCTTTCGCCGTCAATCGTCAGCAGACAGCTGCACTCGGGCGGGATTTTTACCGTTACCGCAAGCTCCGCGCTGCCCTCAAACAGCACCGAGCGCGAAAAAAGCGAGTGAGGACACACGGGCGTCATTAGGATGCACTCCATCTGCGGCGAGAGTATCGGGCCGCCCGCGGAGAGTGAATAAGCCGTTGAGCCTGTGGGCGTTGAAAATAAAAGTCCGTCGGCGCGGTATTTTGAAATCGGCGTGCCATCCAGCCATAGTTGGAGGTCAACGATTTTTGAAAGCTGACCGTGCGCCACGACCGCGTCGTTTACCGCGAGGTGATGGCTTGAGCCTTTGGGCTTTACTACCTCAACGTCGAGCAGAGTGCGGCTTTCAACGGTGTAGTCGCCGCTGAGAAGCTTTGTCAGGCTTTCAATTTCGTTTATCTCAACGTTGGCGGCAAAGCCGAGTCTGCCCACGTTGACGCCTATAAGAGGAGTATCGGAGCGTGCGGCGTATTTTGCGGCGTGAATAATCGTTCCGTCGCCGCCGACGGTTATTGCCGCGTCGCTCTGCTCAAACATGCTCTCGATCGAGTCGCAGATTTGAACATCTTCGTTTTTATAGTAATTCCTGCAGTCGGGCGGCATCAATATTTCCGCCTGCCCCTTTTTGAGCAGAGCTATGATATCGCGCGAACAGGAAATAGCCTTTTCTTTTGTAAGGTTAACAATTATCGCAATTTTCATGGAATCACCTGTTATCAAGCTGAGCGTGCGAGCGTTCAACAAGCTGCTCGGGTGTTACGTCGGTGTACGATTTCGGATCGTCTGATTTTTGCAGATGTATAAGGTACTCGATATTCCCCTCAGGTCCCTTGATTGGGGAGAAATCGAGGTTGAGCACGTCAAAGCCGTTTTCAAGGCAAAAGTTGTAGATATTCGCAACGACCTCGCAGTGAACCTTAGGGTCGCGGACAACTCCTTTTTTTCCTACCTTTTCCCTGCCAGCCTCAAACTGCGGCTTTATAAGACAGACCGCCTGAGCGTTTTCCGCCATAAGCTCACGCGCTACGGGCAGAATAAGCTTTAAAGATATAAAGGAAACATCAACCGAAAAGAAGTCGATGTCGTCGGGAACCTGTTCGCGCGTAACCTTACGCATATTGGTGCGCTCGAGGTTGACCACCCTTTCGTCGGTCCTGAGCTTCCACGCGAGCTGACCGTAGCCCACGTCGATTGAGTAGACCTTTTTTGCTCCGTTTTGAAGCATGCAGTCGGTGAAGCCGCCCGTTGACGCGCCTATATCCATTGTTATTTTATCATTTAAATCAAGGTCAAAGTTATTGATTGCCTTTTCAAGCTTCAAACCGCCTCGGCTTACATATTTCAGCGCGCTTCCCCTGACCTCGATTTTTACGTTTTCGTCGTAGGAGGTGCCGCATTTGTCCGCCTTTTGGTTCTCAACATAAACCAAGCCTGCCATAATGACAGCCTTGGCTTTTTCTCGGCTTTCGGCAAAGCCTTTTTCATAAACAAGTACGTCAAGTCGTTTCTTCATAGCCTAAATCCTTTTTTATGACGTCCGCAATCCCCTGAGCGTCGAGCTTGAGCATAGCGAGCGCCTGAATAACCGACATCTGCTTTACAAATTTATCGTTTATCGCCTTGATGTGATAGTTGCCCGTGAAATCCGTGAGGGCGAGTAGATCGCTGAAATTCTTTGCTATTCCGCCGTTTTTGATGCCCTCCTCAAAAAACCAAACGTTCTTGAAGCACGAGGCAAAGTTTACGGTTTGGGTATTTATCGGCTTGATTCTGCAAAGCTTTAGCAGACAGACCTCAATTCCCTGCTCATCCAAAATTTTCTTGGCGCGGCAGGCGTATGAGAAGGTTCTGCCGTAGGTTACTATTACGTTGTCAACATTCGGGTTGCCGTAGGTGTTGTAGTCGATGCTCTCGGATGTGAAATCGTCGGGTCGGTACAGCTCGCCTCCGCGCGGATAGCGCACTGCGGCAAGTCCCTCGCAGTTGTAAATGCTGTCGTTTAAGGCGAGGCGAAGTCCCTCAAAATAGGTAGGAGAATAGATCACCGAACCCGGGATAGAGTTGAGCATTGAAACGTCAAAAACTCCCTGGTGGGTTTCGCCGTCGTCGCCAACGATTCCTGCTCTGTCGATTCCGAGCACGATGTGGTTTTTTCCGAGCGCGGCGTCGTGAATAAGCTGGTCGTAAGCGCGCTGCAAAAACGTTGAGTACACCGCGAAAACCGGTCTGTAGCCTCGTGACGCAAGTCCGCAGCCAAAGGTCACGGCGTGCTCCTCGGCTATTCCCACATCAAAGAAATTGCGCTTGTGCTGCTTTGCAAAATCCTTTAGTCCCGTTCCGCTTGCCATTGCGGCGGTGATTGCGCAGATTTTATCGTCCTTGTCGGCAAGCTCGCACATGGTCTTTCCGAACTCGGCGGAAAATCCCTTGTGGCTTGAAAGCGGCTCACCCGAATCTATATCAAATTGTCCTATGCCGTGGAAATCGCCCGGCTTTTCCTCGGCAGGCTTGTAGCCCTTGCCCTTTTTGGTTACAACGTGCAGAAAAACAGGTCCGGTTTCCTTTTTGGCAACCTTGAACGCGTTTTCAAGTTCCTCTACGTTGTGGCCGTCAATCGGACCGAGATATGTAAAGCCGAAGCAGTCAAAAAGGGTGTTTTTGTACACAAGGTTCTTAACCCTTGACTTGCTCTTGCGCAGAACCGCTTTCATTAACCTTCCGAGCAGCGGAATCTTTGAAAGCACGCGCACCGTGCCGTTTTTGATTCTGATGTACCACGGCTGGATTCTGACGGTCGTAAGATAACGCGGGATGGCTCCCACGTTCTTCGAGATTGACATTTTATTATCGTTGAGCACAACGATGAAATTCCTGTTGAACTGTCCGGCGTTGTTTACAGCCTCAAAGGCAAGACCGCCCGTCAGAGAGCCGTCTCCTATTACCGCTATTGTGTAGCTGTTGTCGCCGCTGAGCTGCTTTGCGTTTGCTATTCCGAACGCCGCCGAAATAGACGTGCTGCTGTGGCCTGTGTTAAAGTCGTCGTATACGCTTTCCTCTCGCTTTGGAAAGCCCGATATTCCGTCTTTTTGGCGCAATGTATGAAACTGAGAATAGCGCCCCGTCAGCAGCTTGTGGGTGTAGCTTTGGTGGCCGACGTCCCATACTATGCTGTCCTTTGGAAAGTCAAAGCACTTGTGGAGCGCGACCGTAAGCTCAACCACGCCGAGATTAGGCGAAAGGTGGCCGCCGTTTTCGGAGACTACCTCAATCAGCTTTTCTCTGATTTCAGCGCAAAGCTCAGCTATTTTATCTTCCCCAAGCTTCTTTACGTCGGCAGGCGACTGTATTGAAGGAAGAAGCTTATATTCACTCATAAATTTACCATTTCCTGTGTTTTATTTTGTTCGGTTCGCAAGACTGAGCGCGAACTCCTTAAGATTCTCGGTGTCCTCCTCGAACGCTCCGAGAGACGCGATTGCCGCGTCGGTCAGCTCGTTTACAAGCTGACGGCATTTTTCAACGCCGAGGTGAGATACATAGGTCGATTTCATCTTGTCCCAGTCGCTTCCCACGGGCTTGCCGAGCTGTTCGTCGGTTGAAGTGCAGTCGAGGATGTCGTCCTGAATCTGGAACGCTATTCCGATGCACTCGCCGTAGCGTGAAGCCGCGAGGATCTGAGGCTTTTCCGCCGCCGCGCTGATACATCCGAGCTCGCACGCCGCCTTGATAAGGCAGGCGGTTTTTTTGTAGTCCATTTCGCGTATTAGCTCAAGCGGCACGTGGCGGTTCTCGCTGAGCAGGTCGATAACCTGTCCGCCGACCATTCCGTTTGCGCCCGAGTACTTCGCGAGGATATTGACAGCCTTGCAGCAGGCTGAATTGCCTGCGAAGATAACCGCCTTGTCGCTTGTAAGCGTTTCAAATGCAAGGGTGAGCAGAGCGTCGCCCGCAAGCAGCGCGATATCCTCTCCGAAAACCTTGTGGTTTGAGGGCTTGCCGCGGCGCAGGTCGTCGTCGTCCATGCAGGGCAGGTCGTCGTGAATAAGCGAGTAGGTGTGTATCATCTCCACAGCCGCCGCGAACGGCATTGCCGCGTCGGGATTGCCTCCGCAAATCTTGTTGAACTCGAGCACCAGCTGAGGACGAACGCGCTTTCCGCCCGCCTCAAGGCTGTATCTCATTGACTCAATAAGCTCTCTTTCGCTGCAATTTTCGTCGGGCAAGTAGCTGTAAAGCTCGGTTTCGATATACTCAGTAAAATTATTCATAGTAATCCTCCGCGTTGTCGTCGGTTATTTCATCGGAATATTCCGAATATTCGGTCAGCCTTTTTTCCGCCTTTTCCAGTTCCTCGTTGAGCTGAGTTATTTTTGTGTTCGCGGTCTCAAACTCCTTGAAGCAGAAAGTCAGCAGCTCTGCCGCGGTGCCGTATAGCTCAATTCCGCGCGAAAAACTGACGTTCGGGTTTTCAAGCTCCCTCATTGTCCTTTCAAGCTGAGCCATTGCTTCTTCGAGTGTTAGTTCTTTGTTCATTTATTTTTCCTCCGTCATATCCGCAAGCTCAAGCAGACGCTGAATTCTGTGATTCGCTCCGCTTCTGCTGATTGGCGGACTGAGATTCTGCCCTAAGTCCCTCAGCGACATCTCAGGATTTTCAAGCCTGAGAAACGCGATTTCTTTTAAATCCTGCGGCAGTGATTCCAAGCCCTTTATTGTTTTTATATGTTCAATCGCCTCAATTTGTCTTGCAGAAGCGGTGGCGACCTTTCCGATGTTGGCTACCTCGCTGTTGATTCGGCGGTTAACGTTGTTGCGTACCTGCTTTACCGCCTTTGTGCCCATGATTTCCATAGCCCGGATCGGCGCGCCCATATATGTAAGCAGGTCGCAAATTTGCTCGCTGCCCTTAAAATAAACGATGTAATTGCCGCTGCGCGCAACTGTTTTCGGGGTGAACACGCAGTCGGTGACCTCGGTCAGTATTTTGCACAAATCCGTGCTCAGGTTTTTGTAGGGAACGCTGAACTCGGCGTGATAGCTCTTTACGGGGTCGGATACCGAGCCGCAGCTCAAAAATACTCCGCGCACAAACGCCGCTGCAAGCTCGTCGCGCCCTATCACCGCGCGGTTGACGCGCAGGGTAACCTGGGATTCAGAGTGGCCGAAGTCCTCAAAAATCCTTTTGCACTCCGAGGAATCTATCAGCGACATTTTGTAGAGGTGGCTGCCGCCGTTTTTTGTCCTGAGAGCGGTCTGCTTTTCGATTATCGGCATATACAGATTTTCAAGCAGCATAGCAGCTCGCTTTATTGCGTGTGAGCTTTCGGTTGTGAACACTATTTTGTCCGCGGAAAAGGTTTTTCCGAACAGCAATATTCCGTAAAGCTCAGCCTTGAGCGCCTCCCTGTCAAACGACTGCGCCGAGCAAAGCTCCTTTTTTACATCTGATGAAAAAGACACTTGTCCTCCTAATTCTTTGAAACGTCGCGGTGCTGGAGCACGCAGCGATAGCCGAGCTCCTGAAAGTGGTTGTCAAGTCTGCGCGCGAGCGTTACGCTGCGGTGCTTTCCGCCCGTGCAGCCTATTCCCACAACAAGCTCGCTTTTGCCCTCCTTTGAGTAAAGAGGAACCGAAAAATCGAGCAGGCTTATCATTCTGCTTAAAAATTCGCGCGTGTTTTCGCTGTTCATAACGTAATCGCGTACCTCTTTGTCAAGTCCCGTTTTATGCTTTAGCTCGGGAATGTAGAACGGATTAGGCAGGCACCTTACATCGATAATCACATCCGCTTCAAGCGGGATTCCGTACTTGAATCCGAAAGACATAAAGGTCAGGGTAATTCCCTTTGTGGGGTCGCCCATGAACATTGAGGTCACGCGCTCCCTGAGCTGCTTGTTCGACATATAGGTTGTGTCGATCGTATAGTCCGAAATTCTCCTGACAGGCAAAACAAGCGCCTTTTCAAGCTCGACTGCCTCGCTTACAGAGCCGTCCTTTAATCTGTCGGCAAGCGGATGCTTTCGCCTTGTCTCCTTATATCTTACAATGATTTGGTCTGTTTTCGCGTCAAGGAACAGAATTTTTACGCTTGAATGGGCGTTTTTGAAATCTTCAATCTGAGAATTCATCTCCTTGTAGTTTCCGTTTCCCCTGACGTCAACAACGACCGCGACCTTCTTCATCATCTCGTCCAGCGTTTTTGAGCAAAGCTTGTAGAGCGTGGAGAGAAGCGAGGAAGGAATATTATCTACACAGTAGTAGCCCAAATCCTCCAGAACGTGCAGAGCCGAGGTTTTGCCGGCTCCCGACATTCCGGTGACAATTACAAATTCCATTAAATCTCCTCAGTTAATACGCATTAGTTCATTATGATTAGTTCGCATTCAAGGTGGTAGCCCGTCTGTTCCGCTACGGTTGTCTGAACCTCGCGGATTAGTCCTCTTACGTCGGAGGCAGTTGCCTTGCCTTTATTTATTATGAATCCGGCGTGCTTTTCGCTCACCTGAGCGCCGCCGCGTGATTTTCCTTTTAATCCGCACTGCTCAATCAGCGCGCCCGCGTAGGCTCCCTCGGGACGTTTGAATACGCTGCCCGCGCTTGGATATTCAAGCGGCTGCTTGTCGCTGCGGCGTCCCATGAAATCCTCCATTCTTGCTCGGATTTCATCCGGGCTGTCCTTTTTCAGCTTTAAAACGGCTCCCGTGATTATGTTGCCGTTTTTTCTGTAAACGCTGGTGCGGTAGCCGAACTCAAGGTCGTCGCGGTCGATTCGTCCTACCTCTCCCTTTGGGGTGATGTGAGATACGCTGTGAACGACTTGCTTCATCTCGCCGCCGTAGGCTCCGGCGTTCATAAACAGCGCGCCGCCTACCGAGCCCGGGATTCCCCAGGCAAACTCAAGTCCCGAAAGACCGCTGTTGAGCGCGAATTTACAAAGAGAAGCAAGCGACGCTCCCGAGCCGCAGTAGATCGTTTCGTCGTCAAGCAAGGAGATATTCTTGAATTCTCCGCCGAGCTTGATCACTACGCCCTTTATTCCCTCGTCGCTGACAAGGATATTGCTTCCGTTGCCTATCAGGAAGTAGTCAACGTCCGCCTCGCGGCACTCCTTGATTAAGGTTTTTAGCTGTGAAATGTCCTTGACTTTGATATATGTATCGGCTTCGCCGCCGATTTTAAACGATGTGTGGCGGCTCATCGGCTCGTTTCTGTAAGCCTCCCAGCCTGCTATTTCTGCAAGATTGTAAATGATTTCTGTTCTGTCCATAAGACCCTCTCAATATATAATAAATAATTCTAAAAAAGAATTAATTCCACTTGTCAATTACGGTTTTGTTTGATTCGGGCATTGCTTCCAAATCCATTCCGAGGCTCCTCAAAAGATCCTTTGCCGCGTTGTAGCCCATCTTCTTTTGACGGTTGTTCATGGCGGCAACCTCAATAATTACCGCTAAGTTTCGTCCGGGCTTAACCGGGATGGTGAGCGTAGGGACCTCCACGCCCAAAATCTCCATGTATTCGTTATCAAGTCCCATTCGGTCGTAAACCTTTGTGTTGTCCCAGATTTCAAGGTTTACCACCATGTCGATTTTCTCGTCAGTTTTTACCGCGCCCATACCGAACAGCTTACGCGCGTTGATGATTCCTATGCCCCTGAGCTCAATAAAGTGGCGGATGTTCTGCGGTGAGGTACCCATGAGCGTGCTTGCGCTGGTGCGGCGGATTTCTACCGCGTCGTCCGCTACAAGGCGGTGTCCGCGCTTGATAAGCTCAATTGCCGTTTCACTTTTACCAACGCCGCTGTCGCCCACAAGCAGACAGCCTTCGCCGTATACCTCAACGAGTACGCCGTGGCGCGTAATTCTCGGTGCAAGCTCACGGTTGAGGAAGGATACAAGACGCGCGGTTAAGTCGGACGTAGTCTCCTCGCTCCTGAAGATAGATACCTTGTGAAGCTTTGCGCTTTCGAGTATTACGTTTGACGGCTCAATGTGACGGCAGATAATTACCGCGGGAGGTCCGAAGCTGAAAATGGAGTCGATTACCATTCGCTGTGCCTCCGAGCCGAACCTGTTCAGATAGGCAAACTCGGTGTTTCCGAGCACCTGAATCTTTTTGTTGTCAAAAAATTCAAAGTAGCCTGTCAGCTCAAGTCCCGGGCGGTTGATTTCAACCGTGGATATTTTTATGTCCTCATAGTTTTCAGCCACATACACGCTTTGAAGCTCCAGCCGTTCCACTATTTCGGATAAGCGTACGGAAAATTCAGACATATTGCCACCACCTTGGTAAATTTGGGTATAACGATACATTATAATTAAGTTATATTATACTACAAATTGTCCAAAAGATAAAGTCTTTTAGTGAATTAAATTTCATTAATTCTCATATTTTACAGATATTTTTTCAATATCCGCTTTTAATTCTTTATCAGAATTAATAAAAGCAATATTCACTCCGTTTCCGTCGTCCCTTTGAAGGCTGTTGAAGATTGAAAGGTAGTCGAGCCTGACCTGCGGACTGCGCTTTTGGCAGAGCTTGAGCTGTTCTTCAACCGTGTTTAAAATATGCGAGCTTTCCCCCACCTTTTTTATTGTTTCGTCGTCGCAGAGCGCCACATACGCAACTGGCGAAAAATAGGTCTGCGTTGAGATATAGCTTATATCCTTTGGCATTACGCTGTCCTTTAAATCGCGGTGAACAAGCAGAAGTCTGAGCTTTGCGAGCGTGAGGTGAGGAATATATTTTTCGCGCGCGAGCGTGCACGCCTCCTCAAAGGACGAAGCGGCGATTTCCGTCTTTGGCGGCTTTTCGTCCGAGGACAGACGGTAAAAGGTGTAAATAAGCTGTCCGCTCACCCTTGCGACGCTGACGTTTTCGATTACAGCGGCGGTTTCAATTCGGTGCGAGCTGCTGCAGCCCGTAAAAAGCATTAGTGCAAGAATAATAATTGCCGCAATGCTTCGCTTCATTTTGCTTTCCTCCCCGTAAAGATATATGCAAGCGGAATAAGAACCGCCACAACTGCGGTAAAAATAATAAAAATATAATCGTTAATAAATATTTCTTTTACAGAATTATTCCACTCCGCTATAAAGCTGACGGCAAATATTATTGCCGCGAACAGTATTGAGTTTTTCAGTCTGCCCTGCTGCGCGCTCTTGTTGATACAGCTCAAAAACAGCGAGATTATCATAAAAACCGACATTGTGGCAAGCGCAACAAACAGACTTTCAATTCCTGCGAAGCCGTCAAAGTGAGCCACTCGCGACAGAATAAAACTCTGGTAATCCTGCCGCTGAGCGTACGCTCCTACCGCGAACGACACAAAAAACAGCACGAGCGCGTATTTAAGTGCGGTAAAAAACAGGGCGAAAAGCGGCTGTTTAAGCGTGAAGTTTTTTGTTTCACCTGCAAGGCAGGCGTAAATCACGGCGATAAACGACGGCGCGCAAAAATATATTACCGTGCTCAATGCACTGTCCCAATCCGCTTTTAGCGCAAAGCTGTCGTTTGCGAAATCGAGCGAGGTAATGCTTCCGCCGAACATCAGCAGATTTGTGAGCAGCGCAAAGGCGAACAGGAAAAGTCCGAACCGAGAAATAATATTTGCGCCCTTGTACGCCGCGTAAACGCAGGCGCCAAGCAGACAAAGTCCGATTACGCACGGACTGACCTCGGGGTAGTACTTTTTGCAAAAAAGGTCGGTGTACGGCAGCAGAAAATACTCGGCGGCATACACAAAGTAGAGTGCGTAAACCGCCGCAAGCGGGATTTTGAGCTTTGGCGTGCTCTGAGCCGAGACGGTCAAAAAATCGGTATCCCTCGTTTTTTTCAAAATTACCGACGGCAAAAACATTACCGCGCTGACCGCCAGACCGCCGAGCATACAGAGCAGATTTACGGTGAAAGAGTTCTTTGGCGAGACGTTATGATTCTGTAAAAGAATTACCGAGCATGAGCAGAGCATCAGCGACAGCATGAGCCGCTTTGAGGAAAACTTGATATTAGGCTGCAATTACTTCTCCTCCGTTTCGGGAAATTTTTGGACTCTGATTGTGTGAGAGCCGAGCTTTTTCCAGCTTGCGCGGATGAACACGTCGCGCATTGACCTGAGCGAAAACGGCGACAGCGACGACATATACGGCACTCCGAGCGAGGTTTTTGAGCACATGCTGATTATTGTGACTGCGGTTACGAGCACTATTCCCCACAGTCCTGCCACTCCCGCTGTGATTATCAGGATAACGCGCAGGATCGTGACGGGCGGATATAGCGGAGATGTGACGTAGCTGCTTATTGCGGCGGTGGCTACAACCATGAGCGTTGAGGCTGTGATTATTCCCGCGTTGACCGCGCTTTCCCCCACTACAAGGCCTCCGACTATGCTTACCGCGTGTCCGAGCGATTTGGGTATCCGCAGCCCTGCCTCCTTCATTATTTCGTAAATAAAGGTGATCAGCAGCACCTCAAGCGTGACGGGCAGCGGAGTTACCGCCAGAGATTCCGAGGTTTTTATGAGTATCCACGTTGGGATATACTCGGGGTGGAACTGTGCCAGAGCCACATACAGCGCCGGAGCGAACACCGCGAAGAAAAACGACAGATATTTTATCAGGCGGATAAGCGTGGCGTAATAGCTGCGGTTGGAGTAGTCGTCTACTCCCTGAAACTCCTCAACAAAGAGCCTCGGGATGATTATTACCGCCGGAGTGCCGTCAACAATAATCGCGATTCTGCCCTCGGTCAGCTTTCCGCAGACCGTGTCGGGGCGCTCCGATATTCCCACGCCTGAAAAAAGTCGGCTTGTGCTTTTGTCCTCAAGGTATTCCGAAAGGTAACCGGAAGCGAAAATTGTCGGGAGCTGACATTCGTTCAGCCGAGTTTTCACCTTTTTGACAAGCGACGGAGAAGCGCAGTGTTTTAGATAGCAAATCATGATCTGGGTTTTTGACTCGGTTCCAACAGTGAGCTGCTCAAAAATCAGGTCGGGATTTTTCATTCGCCGCCTTATCATCGACATATTCACCCTGAGCGGCTCCGTAAACCCCTCGCGCGCTCCGCGCTGTACAACCTCGCTTTCGGGCTCGCTTACGCTGCGGTAGGAATAGCCCTGAACGCCGACTGCAATCATATCGTCGCAGCCGTCGAGCGCTATTACGGCAAAGCCCGAGGTTATAAAGGCGATTAATTCTTGTGTGGAATTAAACCTTGTCATATCGCAGCTTCCCGAAACCGAGGTCAGAATCGTTTCAAGCGCGGCTTGAGGCGTGCTTGTTCCGAAATCGTGCATCATCAGCGGATTTAGCACTGACTGAGCAAGCTCGTCCTTTGAACACAGTCCCTCGATTGTAATCACCGCGCCCTTTATTTTATAATTCGATTTCAGAATTATATCTTTGATTGTGAGGTCGGACGAATTTGAGAACATTTCGTTTAAGCTAAGTTTGATTTTATCCAGTGTATGTTTCATAAATATCACCTGCTTATGATTGTCTGCATGGCATGAAAGAACTCTGCAATTTCATTAAATGTCATTCCGACCAACGCGGAGGAATCCCCTTCCGATAGAAGTCGGTTTACTGATTGGGGGATCCTTCGACTAAATCGCTTCGCGATTTTACCATTGGCACCGCTCAGGATGACATCTTTTTATTTCCAACTTATTATTGGCAGATTCCGTAAAAATATTACTGCGCTGCCGCATAAATCCACACCGAAAACGAATAATGATAGAGGTGATACAATGTTAATATCCGTAATAAGAACCGTTATTCTTTACGTCTTTATTATTGCCGCCCTCAGGCTAATGGGCAAGCGGCAAATAAGCGACATGCAGCCCAGCGAGCTTGTTGTCACGATGATTATTTCCGACATTGCTTCTATGCCAATGCAAAACACCTCTCAGCCCCTGCTCAGCGGAATCATTCCCGTGATGATCCTTGTCGCCCTTGAAATTGCCGCGAGCGTTATTATGATGAAAAGCAGGCTTTTCAGAAGGATCGTGTGCGGCAGTCCGATAGTTGTGATTGACGACGGTAAAATACTTCAAAGTCAGATGAAACGGCTCAGGCTGACCACAGACGAGCTTTGCGCACAGCTCAGAGCTCAGAATATTTTTAACTTGGACGACGTTCAGTACTGTATTGTTGAGACGGGAGGAACGCTGAGCGTGCTTGAAAAACCGCAAAAAAGAACTCCCGCCGCCGAGGACATGGGAGTTACGATTTCTGAAAACAAGCCCGACAGCGTTGTAATCAGCGACGGAAGGCTGCTTGACAGCTCGGAAGCGCTGTGCGAGGTCAAAAAAGAGGATATCAATAAAATTCTAAAAAAGAATAATATTTCTATCAAGAACATCTTTATAATGACAATAAGCGAGGACGGAAGTTATAAGATAATTGAAAAGGAGAAAAAATGAAAAGGATATTTATTGCCTTTGCCCTGCTGCTGATTTGCCTTTCTGCCGCCGGCGCAGAGCTTTGGTATATCGGAAATACGGCTGACAGCTTTACGCGGAGAATTGAAAAGATCGACGCTCTGATGATGAAGGACGATTTTACAAAGGCTTCCAAGCTGTGCGGAGAGGTCAGCTCCGACTGGGACAAAACCGCGTCTTTTTTGGACACGCTGTTGATCCACGACTACATCGACAGTATCGGAATCAACCTTTCGCAGATGAAAACTCATATTGACAGCTGTTGCCCCGACATGTATTTTGCCGGAAGCGCGGGCGCAAAAAAAGGACTCGCCTCCATAAAAGGAAGCGAGTACCCGAAATTTGATAATATTTTTTAGGCTTTCTTGGCAGCTTTTCTTGCAGCCTTTTTGTTCTGCCACATAACCCAGAGCGGACCTGCGATGCAGATTGATGAATAACAACCTGAGATTACACCGATCATCATCGGGAGAGCGAAGCTCTTTACCGAGTTGATGTTGAAGATGAATGCGAGGATGTATACAACCATAATCGCGGAAAGTGTGGTTACAGAGGTCATGATCGTTCTCTTGAGTGTCTTGGTGCAGCTTACGTTGAATACTGTGCCAACGTCTGTCTTTCTGCCCATAAGCTTTCTCTGCTCACGAACACGGTCGTAGATAACGATCGTATCGTTCAGTGAGTAACCGAGAATCATAAGAACAACCGCGATGAAGTTTGAGTCGATGGGCATCTGGAAGATAACGTAGAGGAAGTAAATCATTGCGATATCGTGGAACAGCGCAACCAGAGCCATTACACCGGCTGAAAGACCGCCGATTTTCTTGAATCGGATGGTTACATAAAGTACCATGAGGACACTTGCAAGAGCTACTGCGGCAAGACACTTGAGCAGGAACATGAAGCCCATTGATGCGTCAACCGAGTTTGCCTCGAGGTTCTTGAAGTTGTTGTCAGGATACTTCTTCTGCAAATCCTTTGTGAGGTTTTCCTGGATATCGGTCTTGATTGAATCGTTGCCCGAGAACTGTACGCTTACGTTCTCACCTGTATTACCCATGAGGTCGGTTGAGAATGAAGCTGTGATTTTATCCTTTGTGTGCTCCTGAATGAAGCTGCGGAGCTCTTCCTGATCGATGGGATGATCCTTGTCTACAGTGTAGCTGTAGGTGAGCGTTGCACCGCCCGTGAACTGAATGTCAAGAGTTGTGCCGAAGATGAAGTTGCAGATCAAGCCGATGAGCATGATCGCAAGTGAAAGTCCGAAAAATACTTTTTTCTTGCCGACAAAATCGATTACCTTTTTGCCGCCGTTGAATTTTTCGCTGACCTGTTCGGCTGTCATTGGAGCGTCTGCTGCCTTTGTCTGAACGTCATTAGTCATTCTTAGCACCTCCAAACAACCATTTTTTACGCAGAGGCTTGAAGCCTGCTACGCTTCTGAGCATCAGTCTTGAGAAGAAGATACCCATGATGAAGTTAGAAATTACACCTACAAGGAGAGTGTAACCGAAGGAGTAGATCGTACCTGTGGTTGACTCACCAAAGATGAATGACAGAATATTTGAAGGACCGAATACGAGCATCAGGATGATCGATACTATTACTACGGTCATATTACCGTCGATGATCGCGGTCAGGGAGTTCTTTGTACCCTTTTCAAGCGCGCCGTCAAGCGTTCTTCCGCCTGACATTTCTTCCTTGATACGCTCGGCTGTGATAACGTTACAGTCAACGCCCATACCGATTGAAAGAATAAGACCGGCAATACCCGGAAGGGTCATTGTGAATGACGGGATGGCTGTGAAGTAGCCCGATACAGCCGCTACCGACAGAGCCATCTGACCCATAAGAGCGATGATGGCAACAAAGCCGGGAAGTCTGTAGAAGATGATCATAATAAGCGCGATTACGATGAACGCGATCACCGCTGCGTATGCCATTGCCGTGAGGGCGTTCTCACCGAGTGTCGGGCTGATGTTGCCGTAGTGAGATGTCTCAAGCTTGAAGGGAAGCGCACCGGCGTTGATCTTCTGAGCGAGGTCGGCGGCTGACTTTGAGGTGAAGTTACCTGAAATCTGAGCCTTGCCGTTTGAAATTACCGCGCTTACGTTCGGCGCTGAAAGCATGATGTCATCCATCCAGATTGACACCTGCTGCTTTAAGTACTTTGTTGTGATGTCCTTAAAGGTCTCGGCGCCCTTGTTGGTGAGCTCAAGGTCAACAACGAACTTTCTTGAACCGTCGTTGTCGTTGATGTAGCCCGAGGTTGCCTTTGATACCATGTTGCCCTTCATGAGGACTGTCTCTGTATCGCCCTTAGGAGTTTTGTATACGGGATTGCCGTCCGAACCAAGCTCGGTTGTGGTGTACTCCGCGCCCGGGCGGAATGTCAGCTCGGCTGTTGACGAAATCTCGTTGATTGCCGCCATAGCGTCAAAATCTTTTTCGTCTGATTTCCACGGGAAACGTACAATGATTCTGTCGCTGTTTGTGTCAGCGTACAGCTCGTAGTCTGTGATACCCTGTGAAACCATACGAAGTTCAATAATTGCTTTTGCATCCTGGAGCTGCCGGTCTGTTGCGTCGTAGCCGTCCGCAGGCTTAAACGTCGCCTCAACGCCGCCCCTGATGTCAATTCCCCATCTGATGTCGCCGACGCCTTTAATTACTGTGTTTTTGTTGTCACCGTTATAATAGGATATTCCGAAAATCGCAGTAAACGAAAAGGCAAGTATCAGCAAAGCTACGATGAAGAACACAGGCTTTGGAACTCTTTTCATGCCTTTGAAACCTCCGTAAAATAATTGTCTGAAATATACATAAGAATAACTCTGTCACCTTTGCATACTTACAGACGTAACAGAGTTATTATATGATTTTTTTGTAAAATTGTCAATGCAATTGTAAATATTTCATGAAAAAATATTTATCTTTATTTAATATGCACAAATCCAAGTACAAAAAATGTTGCACTATACTAATAGAAAGGGCAATTTTTATTTTTCAAGAAGCTTTTCGCACGCCGCAAGCTTTACGCAGATACAGAAGATATCCATCGCCTTCTGAAGCTCGTCGATTGACGGGAATGTAGGCGCAATGCGGATATTTGTATCTCTGGGGTCCTTGCCGTAGGGATAGGTCGCACCCGCGCCGGTGAGTACTACGCCCGCTTCCTTACAGAGCTGCACTACTCTCTTGGCTGTGCCGTCGAGTACGTCAATACTTACAAAATAGCCGCCGTTGGGCTTTGTCCACTTTCCGATTTCTACCGGCACAAGCTCTTTTTCAAGTGTGTTGAGTACTACGTCAAATTTGGGCTTGAGCACCGCCTTGTGCTTCTTCATGTGGTCAAGCACGCCCTGATAGTTGCAGAAGAACTTGACATGACGGAGCATGTTCATCTTGTCGTAGCTGATTACCTCGTAGTTGTATCTCTCCAAAAATACCTTCATGTTGTTGTCGGAGGCTGCCATTGCGGCTACGCCCGCGCCCGGGAAGGTGATTTTTGAGGTTGAGCAGAAGAGAATCGGGAGATCCTCGTTGTTGTATTTCTTACACTCGTCAACAATGTTGAGAAGCTTGTCGGGTGTGTCGGTGATGTCGTGAATACAGTAGGCGTTGTCCCACATAATTCTGAAATCCTTTGCGGCGGGCTTTAATGCGGCAAGACGTCTTACGGTTTCGTCGCTGTAAGTAACGCCCGAGGGATTTGAGTATTTGGGCACGCACCATATACCCTTGATCGATGAGTCGTTTGCCACGAGCTCCTCTACCATGTCCATGTCGGGGCCGTCCTCGTTCATGGGAATGGGAAGCATTTCAAAGCCGTAGTATTCGGTGATTCCGAAGTGGCGGTCATAGCCGGGAACCGGACACAGGAATTTTCTGTCCTTTACCTCGTACCAGGGCTTGCAGCCCTCTACTATCGGTTTTGTCATCATGCAGGAAATGGTGTCAAACATCATGTTGAGGCTTGAGTTACCGCCAACCATTACGTTGTGATAGTCTACCTCGAGGATTTCGCCAAAGAGCTTTCTGCATTCGTTAATTCCCTGCAGAACTCCGTAGTTTCTGAAATCCATGCCGTCTGAGCCGATATAGTGGCAGTTGCTTGTGATTGTATCTAAAATTCCGTTTGACAGGTCAAGCTGCTCGCTGCCGGGCTTTCCTCTTGCCATATTGAGGTTGAGTCCCTTTGACTTTTCCTCGTCATATACATTTTTGAGCTTTTTATACTCCTGTTCAAGCTCCTGCGCGGTTAATTTTAAATAACTCATTTTGCTTCTCCTTATCAAAATATTGCAAAAATACTTTTCAAACACCACTATATTGTAATGCATTGGTTGTCAAAATGCAAGTCTTTTTGTGCCTTCCTGCATTTTTTCGTCGTTTATACTAATCAGGGTTACTGTGAATTGCACCTTTTGGGTATATTTTATTCAGCATTTTGCCGTCCGTGCAAAAAAGACCTGCCATAAGGCAGGTCGAGTGTTTAATAGTACTGATAATAATAGTAGCCGCGCTTGCTTCTTCGCTTGCTGCTGATGCAGCCTACCTTGATGAAGCCGAGCAGCTTTGAATCTGCAAGCTTTGCGCTTTCAAGGAGGTTCTGGATATCACCGTGTGTCGTTGAACGCTCGCGGATTACTACAACAAAGCCCGCTACGAGATCCTTAAGCAGGAGCGCGTCCGATACTACGCCTACAGGTGGGGTATCGAAGATGATGTAGTCGTACTCCTCGTATAGCTTTTTGACAAGATTTACAAATCTCGCGGAACAGAGAAGCTCCGACGGGTTGGGAGGAATTGTACCCGATGTGATGATATCAAGGTTTGTGAGCACATCGCGGTGGATCGTTTCCTCGAAATCGGTCATTTTTCCGATGATGTTTGAAAGACCAACGGTGTTTTCTATCTTAAAAATATTGTGAATGTTGGGACGGCGGAGGTCGCAGTCAACCAAAAGCACCTTCTTCTCCATCTTTGAGAACGAAATCGCGAGGTTAGCGGAAACGGTACTTTTTCCCTCACCCTTTGAATAGCTGGTGATAGCAAAAATCTTGTCGTCGTCAGCCGAAAGTGAGAACATAATGTTCGTACGGGCAGCCTTGTAGGATTCCACAATCGCGAACTTGCTCTTGTCGGAGATTGTCTCCATGCGTACGTCCGGTTTATTTGCTTTTTTCTTTTTTCCTATCTTTATTTTCATGCCTGTCACCTGCCTAGACTACCAAAATCCGGTATCTCCGCAAATACGGGTACCTTGTAAATTTCTGCGAGATCGTCATCGGACTTGATTGTTGTGTCAATCAAATCAAGCAGGATCGCGATAAGACATGCGAGAATAATGCCTATAGCCGCACCGATCAGCGTATTTCTCATTTTGTTCGGAGAGACCGGAGCTGACGGCTCTTTTGCCGTTCGGATGGTTCCTATCTGACCGTAAGAGAAGCCCTTATGATATACTTCCTGACACTTTTCCGCAATTTGATTTGCTACGTTAGCACACTTTTGGGCATCTGTTCCCGAAACGGAGATGGTAATATAGAAAGTATTTTCTTCTACAGAGAAACTAACTGCACATCCATTGTAAAGCGCAGTAATTTCATCAGAGTTCTGGAAAAACGTAACGCAGATTTTCGCGAGATTTGCTGAACCGCTGATATCGGAGCTGAAAATCTTCTGAGCGACCTCGTTATTGTTCTGGGCAACATCGTTCTGACCGCCGTTTCTCGGCGTAGTGGCAGGCTGAGAAGCAGGCTGTGTTGCCTTCTGAACTGATGATTTATTGTAGTTTTGAATGAATATCATTGTCGATGTACTGTACGTCGGCTTGATAATAAATGATGAATACATAAAAAACAGCAGGGC
>OMXW01000030.1 GCA_900315085.1 uncultured Eubacteriales bacterium | reverse complement strand
ATGTAGGAGCTTCCGTCCTTGATTTTGAAGCTGTATTTGTAATATGTGCTGTAATAGTAGCCCTCAACGGTCTTGTTTGCGTGCGAAACCAGCTTGCCGAGCTCCGCCTCAAAGGTTCTTGAATCGACGCACTTTTTGAAATCGAGCTTTCCGCCGAACAGACTTGCTCCGGCTTCTCCGAGGAAGGTGTCGTATCTGCCGTTTATCTCGATTTTTGACAGCGCGCATTTGTCTGTGGTGCAGACCTTGTCGGTTATGTTCCTGAAGCTGATAAACAGGCTGCGCTTGTCCTCTCCCTCGCCCTGATACAGGTTTTTGGCGATGATATTTACGCTGTGAGCCGGGATTTTTTTGTCGGACGGGAACTTCTGCCAGTTGTCCTCCGACTTCTGCCAGCCGTCGCCCAGCATATCCTCAACGGTTGATTTTCCCAGGGTGTAGGTTTTTCCGTAAACACTCGCGGATACCTCAAGCTGACTGTTTTTGCCCGTACCCTTGAAGGTAGTTTTTTCCTTTGCCTCGTCGGTTGTAGAGAAATCCTCGGGAGTTACATATTCGGTATAGCTGACCTGCGAGGAATTCGGCTTGTTGTCCGAACAGCCCGTCAACGCTCCTGCCGCGGCCAGAACGGCGAGGGCTGAGCATATGATTGTTTTTACTAATTTCATTGTAATCTCCAATCAGCCAAGCACCTTTTTTGCGGTGTCAACACTTTCCTTGGCGTCTCTGCAGTAATAATCCGCGCCTATCTTCATGGCGTAGTCCTTTGTGAGAACCGCGCCGCCTACAAATACCACGCATTTGCTGCTGCCGTCGGGGTTTTGAAGCTCCTTTGTTGCGCGAACAAGCTGAATCGTTTCCTCCATGCTTTTGAGCGTGGTGGTCATCAGCGCGGAAAGACCTATCATCTTGATATCCTGCTTTACGGCGGTGTCAACTATGAGCTGAGGGTCAACGTCCCTGCCCAGATCCACAACCGTATAGCCGTAGTTGTCAAGCAGAACCTTTACTATGTTTTTGCCGATATCGTGGATATCGCCTTTAACGGTTGCAAGTATTATTTTGCCCTTGCTGACGTTTTCTCCGCCGGACTTTGAAAGGTGAGCCTTGATTACCTCAAAGCACTCCTGAGCGGTGTTTGCGCTCTGGATAAGCTGCGGCAGGAAAATTTTGCTCTTTTCAAAATCATCGCCCACCTTGTCGAGCGCTGGGATGAGCATTTCATTTACTATAGTCATGGGGTCGGTGGTTTTTAGCATTTCTTTTGTTGCCGCCGCGCCCTCGTTTTTAAGTCCGCTGCATACAGCCGAGAAGATATCCACCTCAGCCTTTGAGTCAGTTTTTGGAGCCGGAGCCGCGTCGTTGTACGCCGAAATAAACTCCGCCGAGTTTTTATCGATTCCGCGCAGCACTCGGAAGGCTCTTACCGCGCCCGTCATTGAAGCGACGTTTGGGTTCATTATAGGCAGGTCAAGTCCCTCCTCAAGAGCCATTGTGAGGAAGGTGCTGTTTACAAGCTCGCGGTTGGGAAGTCCGAACGATATATTTGATACGCCGAGACAGGTTTTGCAGCCCAGCTCGGTTTTAACTCTGTGCAAAGCCTCGAGCGTTTGGCGGCAGGCGTCCTGCTCAGCCGAAACGGTGAGAGTAAGGCAATCTATATAAACGTCGCGCCTGTCAATTCCCAGAGCCTCGGCGCGGCTTACTATCCGCTCTGCTATTTCAAATCTGCCCTCGGCGGTTTTGGGTATGCCGTTTTCGTCGAGAGTAAGTCCTACAACCGACGCGCCGTACTTTTTGACGAGCGGCAGCACCGAGCTGAGGCTTTTTTCCTCGCCGTTTACCGAGTTTACGATCGGCTTGCCGTTGTAGCAGCGAAGTCCCTGCGCGAGAACGTCGGGCTTTGTTGAGTCAATCTGCAAGGGCGCGTCGCACACGCTCTGGATAGCCTTTACCGCCGCGGTCATCATAGCCTTTTCGTCGATTTCGGGATGTCCCACGTTTACGTCAAGAATCTCCGCTCCGCCGCTCACCTGCTGCAAAGCCTGAGTGAGGATGTAATCTATATTGTGGTCGGCAAGCGCCTTTTGGAACTGCTTTTTGCCTGTAGGGTTGATTCGCTCGCCGATGATTCGCGGCCCGTTTATCTCAACAGCGGTGCTCGGACTGCACACGGTCGTGTCGGCTGTTCTCGGGCAGGAAATAAAGCTCTTGCCGACGAGCATCGATTTGATTTGAGCTATGTAGTCGGGCGTTGTGCCGCAGCATCCGCCCATGATTTTTACTCCGTAGGGCAGGAGGTTTTCAAGGCAGGAGGCGAATTTGTCGGGCATAATGCTGTATTCGTTGCTGTTGGGGTCGGGAAGTCCCGCGTTCGCCTTAACTATGAGCGGAAGGTCGGTGCAGCGCGTCATTTCCGCAACGATAGGCTCCAGCTCGTCGGGGCCGAGCGAACAGTTTACTCCCACAGCCTCAACGCCGAGCCCCTCAAGAGTTACCGCCGCCGAAGCAGGCGATACGCCCGTGAAGGTTCTTCCGTTCTTCTCAAAGGTCATGGTTGCTATTACGGGCAGGTCGCTGTTTTCCTTTGCCGCAAGCACCGCCGCTTTAAGCTCATAGAGGTCGGTCATCGTTTCAAAGACGATCAGATCCGCGTCTTTTCCGGCGATAACCTGCTCCTTGAAATATTCGTAAGCCTCGTCAAAGCTGAGCGAGCCGGCAGGCTCAAGCAGCATTCCCACAGGGCCGATATCAAGAGCGACAAGCGCGCCTGTGCCCTGAGCCGCTGTTTTTGCGTTTTGAACTCCCGCGCCCACGATTTCCTCAACGGTGTATCCGCTGTTTTCGAGCTTGTAGGAGTTCGCTCCGAAGGTGTTTGAATATACTACGTCCGCGCCTGCCTCGATGTACGCCTTATGGAAAGACTGAATAAGCTTTGGCTCGGTTATATTTAATGTTTCGGGAGAGTGGTCGTACTTTGCGCCGCTTTTCTGGATCATCGTTCCCATTGCGCCGTCAAGAAGTACAAATTCTCTTGTTTTCAGCAGTGTTTTAAAATCCACAGTGTTCCCCCCTGCTTCTGTATTGGCATGTCGCGCGCATATTGCATACCGCGCAGCCGCGTTTTTTAGGTTCTATAGGCTCGGGCGAAAGGCCGATCACCGCGGTAACCGACTTTGCCGGAACAAGTATATAGCTTTCGTTTGTGCTCAGCCCGATTTTGCGCTGAGCGTCAAGCTCATTGATGTAATATTTTTGCATTTGTATGGGATAGTCGCCGTAGCCGGGGCTGAAACGGAAGGTCATGTGATATCCGGGATAAAGCCGCGATATCTCCTGCTCGGCTCTGTCGCAGACCTGTTCAATCGCTACGCTCGCGAAGCTGTCGAGCACTACCGCGCGCGCAAGGTCTGATATCTGGGTAACGCGGATAAGCTTGTCTATATCCGTGCCCAGGGTCGCGCACATAATTACCGCCTTTGTACAGCCCTCAAGGTGCCGCGCGATATCCTTTCCCGATACAAGCTCGTCATTTGGAAGTTCAAGCTCCCTGTACAGATACTTAGGCCGCGCGCGGCTTATTATCTGCTCCTCGCAGTCGTCGAGCAGGGCGAGCATTTTTTCGTCGGGAGCCGTCTTTGCGCCTCCGAGGTAGCGCAGAGCTTCACTTCGGTTCAGTTTTTCGAGCGATATCATAAAAGACTTGACACCGCCTCGGTGATTTTGCGCGCGATGTACGGATTGTTCATTGTGTAAAGATGGATTCCGTCAGCGCCGTTTGAAATAAGGTCAACTATCTGCTCAACCGCGTAGGCTATTCCCGCGTCGCGGAGAGCCTCGGGCTTGTTCTCATATTTCTGCATGATTTTTGAGAATTTAGCCGGCAGACTCGCGCCGCACATTGATACCATGCGCTCGATCTGCTTCTTATTTGTAACGGGCATTATTCCCGCCTCAATCGGCACGTCTATTCCCGCGATCCGGGTTCTTTCGATAAAGCGGTAGAAAACCGAGTTATCAAAGAAAAGCTGGGAAATCAGGTGTGTCGCGCCCGCCTCAACCTTTTTGCGGAGATTCAGAACGTCCTGAACCTCGTTTTCGGCTTCTATGTGAACCTCGGGATAGCACGCGCCGCAGATGTCAAATTCGCCCTTTGAGCGGATATAGGCGGTGAGGTCGCTTGAATAGCGGAAGTCGGTCTGAGGCTCAACGCCCGGCACATAGTCGCCGCGGAGCGCGAGGATGTTTTCGATTCCGTGCGCCTGAAAATCGCCGAGCATAAAGTCAATCATCTGCTTTGTGCTGTTTACGCAGGTGAGATGCGCCATGCTCTCAACACCGTAGGTGTTCTTGATTCGCGAGGCGATCTCGCATGTTCTGCTGTGACCGCCAGAGCCGCCTGCGCCGTATGTTACGCTGACAAAATCAGGCTTTAACGCGCAAATTTCCTCGAGCTTTCCGTATACCGATTCTATTGGAGATTCCTTTTTGGGCGGAAAAACCTCAAAGGAAAATACTGTTTTATCTTTATTAAAAAGCGATGTAAGCTTCATATAACCCACCCCATAAACATATTTAAGGCAATTATATCACAAACTATCAAAGAAAACAACCGAAAGTTTTTAGCGTGTTAACGTAAAACTACTTGAAAAATCGAACATATGTTGCTATAATAAAGGTGAAAATAGTTTTCAACGGCAATGGCAGCAACAAAAACAGATGTCATTCCGCGAAAGGACGGTGACGATATGCAAAGGCAGTATATAGCGATTGACCTTAAATCATTTTACGCGTCGGTTGAGTGCGTTGAGCGCGGACTTGACCCGCTGGACACAAATCTTGTTGTAGCCGATTTGAGCCGCACCGAAAAAACTATCTGTCTTGCGGTGTCGCCGTCGCTTAAGCAGTACGGAATACCCGGCAGGGCAAGACTTTTTGAGGTCGTTCAAAGGGTGCGCGAGATAAACGCGATTCGCCGAAGCAAGGCTCCGAACGGAAAGCTTGTGGGCGGCTCTCAGTTTGACTATTTTATACGCAAATGCCCCGACTTAGCGGTTGACTACATTGTCGCAAAGCCGCAGATGGCGCGCTATATGCAGGTCAGCGCGCAAATCTATCAAATATATCTTGATTACGTCGCGCCGGAGGATATCCACGTCTACTCGATTGACGAGGTTTTTATGGACGTGACGGGATATCTCAAATCGTATAACATGACCGCGCGCGAGCTTGCCGACGTGATTATCCGCGACGTGCTGTCGCAGACGGGAATTACGGCTACGGCAGGAATCGGAACAAATCTTTACCTGAGCAAAATAGCTATGGATATAGTTGCAAAGCACATCAAAGCCGACAAGGACGGCGTGAGGATAGCCGAGCTTGACGAGCAGAGCTACCGCCAAAAGCTGTGGGGGCACAAGCCGATCACCGACTTTTGGCGCATAGGCAGGGGCTACTCAAAAAAGCTTGCGCAGTACGGAATGTTTACAATGGGCGACGTTGCGCGGTGCTCGGTTTATCAGGAGGACTTGCTGTACAAGCTGTTCGGCAAAAACGCCGAGCTTCTGATTGACCACGCGTGGGGATATGAGCCGTGCACGATCGCCGAAATAAAAGCCTACCGCCCCGAGAACACCTCGCTCAGCGTAGGACAGGTGCTTTCACAGGCGTACGATTTTAAAAAGGCGCGGCTTGTTATTCAGGAGATGGCGGAGTCGCTGACGCTCGATTTGGTCAGGAAAAAGCTGGTTACAAATCAGATGGTGCTGACCGTGGGATACGACAGAAAAAGCATTGAAACGGGCTACAGCGGAAAAATCACCTCAGACGCTTACGGACGGCAGATTCCCGCTCACGCCCACGGCACGCAGAACCTTAACCGATACACCTCGTCGTCAAAGGCGATAGTCGGCGCGGTGCTGGAGCTTTTTGACAGGATAGCCGACCCATCGCTATATGTGCGCAGGATGTACGTTGTAGCGAACCACACGGAGTACGAGGACAAAATCGCCTGCCAATGCGAACAGCTCAGCCTGTTCTCAGCCGAGGAAGCTGCGGACGAAGGCGCGCTGAAAAAGGAGCGCGAAATTCAGCAAACCGTGCTAAAGCTGCAGGAGAGGTACGGCAAAAACGCCGTACTAAAGGGCATGAACTTTAAGCAGGGCGCGACCGCCGTTGAGCGCAACGGTCAGATTGGAGGTCACAGAGCATGACGGACGATTACAGCGATATAATAAACCTGCCGCGCCCGGTTTCAAAAACGCGTATGCCTATGTCTTTGCGCGACCGCGCGGCGCAGTTTGCTCCGTTTGCCGCGCTGACGGGCTACGACGAAGCGATAGGCGAAACCGCAAGGCTTACAGACAGCAAGCATGTGCTGAGCGACGAAGAAGCAAGGGAGCTTAACCAAAAGCTGAGATTTCTCAAAGAAAACTTGGGAAGCCGTCCGCTTGTAACGGTCAGGTTTTTCCTGCCCGACTCAAGAAAATCAGGCGGAAGCTACCTGACGTATCAGGGCAATTTAAGGCGGATAGACTACGTTGAAAGAGAATTGGTTTTCACCGACGATCATACAATTAATATAGATGATGTCGTAAGTATTGAAGGGCGTTGAGATCACTGCCGCATAAAAACAGATGTCATCCTGAGCGGTGCCGAAGGCAAAATCGCAAAGCGATTTAGTCGAAGGATCCCCTAAGCAGGAAACCAACTTCGGTAACAAGGGGATTTCTCCGCTCACTTTGTTCGGTCGAAATGACATCTTTGCTATACTAAAACACGGTCGGGAAAACAGCGTTTCCAATTGCAGAAACCTGTCTTCCCGACCTCAATTATTAATTATTATTTATTCTTTATTCGTTATTATTTCCCTTATGTCTATGCTCCATTGCGGAGAAATCGATATCCGGGGTTTCGGTAATTTGATTTACCTCCTCGCGGTACCTGCGGTCTACCACCGACTTGCGGATAAAGCCGGCGAACAGCACCAACATTCCCAATACAACAAGTACGACGTGCTGTAAAAATGAACAGCCCGCAATGAAAATCAGCACGCCCAAAATCATTATGGCATAGGCGCTGTACCGTTTTTTTCTGTGCTTTTCCTCAGGAGTCATAATTTCACCTCAAACAGTGTTTTTATAATGATATCACATCAAAAATAAAAATGCAAATCAGCCGCCGAAGAACAGGTGCTCGATCAGGATTTTCAAACCCATGATGATGAGCACCGCGCCGCCTGCGATTTCCGCCTTTGACTGGAACTTTGCACCGAATACCGCTCCCGTTCTTATTCCTACAACCGAGAGCGCGAAGGTAGTTACACCTATGCAGAGCGCGGCGGGAAGTATTGAAACGTCGAGGAACGCGAACGTAACGCCTACAGCAAGCGCGTCAATGCTTGTTGCGACCGCAAGCGGAAGCATTGTTTTTGGTGAAAAGGAGCTGTCCTGACTTTCCTCGTCGCCGAACGCTTCCCTTATCATGTTTGCGCCTATCAGCGCGAGAAGCACGAACGCGATCCAGTGGTCAAAGCTCTTTATCAAGCCCTCGAGCTGTCTGCCGAGGAGCCAGCCGATAAGCGGCATCAACGCCTGAAAACCTCCGAAGTATCCGCCCGCGATAAGGCAGTGCTTCGGCTTTATTTTTTTGACGGAAAGTCCCTTGCAGACCGATACGGCGAACGCGTCCATTGAAAGCCCTACGCCGATTACAAAAATTTCCCAGTAACTCATAAATCCTCCATATTACACAAACACAAGCTGAACCAGAACCATATAAAACGCAACACCCGAAAATACGCTTATCAGGGTATTTCTGCGCCAAACGTGAAGTCCGAGCACCAGAGCCGACGCGAGCAGCTCGGGGATACCCCACGGATATCTGAACACGCTGACGCCCTTGAAGCAGTAAACAACGAGCATACCTATTACAGCATATGGCAGAACGCTGCCGAGATATGTTACGACCTTTGGTCTTTTTCTGCCCTCGGGGAAGGCAAGAAACGGCGAAAATCTGAGGAACGCGATGACAACCGCCATCACAGCCACAAGGATAAGCGAATGTTTAACGTCAATCACCGCCGCTCACCCCGCTTTCGTCCGAATCGGTTTTATCGAGCTTTTTGCGAAACAGCAAAAGCTCCGAGGCAATTAAAACCATGCTCGGGATAATGAACATGTCCGCGCCGAAGATAACGAGGCACAACACGGTTGTGGCAATTCCGAGCAGAGCCGGAAGATGCTCCTTTGTGCTCATCCACTGCTCAACCATTATCACGATGAACAGCGCGGTCATGGCAAAGTCTATTCCCTTGCTGTCAAACGGCAGGAACTCTCCGAGGACAGCGCCGAGCGTACAGCCCGTTATCCAGTAGGAGTGGTTGAGCGCGGTCAAAAAGAAGTAGTATTTTTTTGGATTGATATTTTCATCGAGCTGAGCCGAGCATACAATTGAGTATGTTTCGTCGGTCAGTCCGAAAATCATGTACGGCTTTAAAATTCCTGCGCCCTTGTATTTGTCGAGCAGCGAAAAGCCGTAGAAAAAGTGGCGCGCGTTGATGATAAAGGTCATAACGGCGGTTGTAAGAATTGACGCGCCGCTTGCGAGGAAGTCAACGCCTGCGTACTGGCCCGAGCCCGCAAACATTGTACAGCTCATCAAAATCGCCCACCAAAAGCTGTAGCCCTTGCTCTGCAGCATAACGCCGAAGCCCATGCCCAGAGCCAAATAGCCTGCAAGAATAGGCAGACTGTCCCTAAACGCCCTTTTCAGGGTGGTTCTTGTCATATTTTAAAACCCTCTCAGTCGTATTGAAAGTACCGTGTAGACAGCACCGTAAAGTGATTCTTTTTGAAGTCGATTATCCCCTGCGATTTCAGCTCAGAGAGCGAGCGCGAAAGCGAAGCCCTGTCAACCGCAAGGTAGAACGCCAGATCCTCGCGCGAAAAGGGGATGTCAAATTCATAGCAACGGTAGTTCTCAACGCAGAAGTGGAGAAATTTAAGTATTTTGTCGCGGATCGTTCTTTGGCACAGACAGTAGAGGTGGCACGAAAGGTCGTTGAACATCGTGCGCTGAGATTCGATCATATTGACGAGTATTCCGTGCTGTATCACAGCTATTTCCTCATTGACCGAATAAATTTTGCTGCGGTTTATCATCAGCATAAGACTGCGGCGTTTTCCCTCAAGCTCAACGAGCGTGCCGCGGTAGTCCAAAATAGAGAACAGCGTGCCGCTGCTCTGATTGCTTCCGATTGAATTGTGCAGCAGCCTGTTGCCCGAGTAGTCGATTCCGAACACGATGACCTGTCCCGAAAAAACAAGCCCGATATAATCGGACAAATCACGGTTAAGCCTTACGGTCTGCCCCTCGCCGAGCTCGATAAAGTACGGCTCGGCAAATTTCAGGAACGCGCGGATTTGGTCTGCGTCAAGCCCTTTGAACAGAACATGATTTTGAAGAAGCGCGATATGTTCGCCGCTGAATTCGGTTTCTGTTTTGAACTGCTCCATTTTCCGCCCTCCTGTTGGATTTATAATGTCGTTTGTAGGGTTCGGTCTTGACCGAACCGCAAGCCGTGAACAATCATTACGTCCTCAACCTCGGTACGGTCAAGACCGTACCCTACAGATACTATAATTCTACCTGCGTTATAACAGCTTTCTTATTATATCACAAAAAATTGCATTTGCAACATATTTTTTGATTATTCGCCCCTACAGCAATATATACAAAAATTATAGCACCAATTATGCAAAATAAACTATTGGTATGGAACCGATAATGTGATATAATTAAGTATATATGCGTAATTTTTTATGCGTTAACAATCGGAGGGGAAAAATGAAAATTCACGGTATAAGGGTGCCGCATCACAAAAACACGGCTGATACCGCGCCCGTAAGACTTGAACTGCCTTCGGTTCTGACTATACCGATGTCAATGCACATCGGCAGGCCGTCAGCGCCGATAGTAAAAAAGGGCGATTACGTCAAGGTCGGTCAGAAAATAGCCGAGGCAAGCGCGTATGTTTCCGCGCCTGTTCACTCGGGAGTATCGGGAACGGTTGAGAAGGTAGACGAAATTTTGATTTCAAACGGACAAAAGGTTCCCTGCATAGTAATCAAGCCCGACGGCTTGCAGGAACGCTATGAGGGAATAAAGCCTCCCGTAATCACCGACCACAAGAGCTTTGTTCAGGCGGTTGCCGACAGCGGCTCGGTAGGACTTGGAGGCGCGGGCTTTCCGACAAACGTAAAGCTGAACGTCCGCGATTTAAGCGAGATCGAGGCGGTAGTAATAAACGCCGCCGAATGCGAGCCGTACATAACCTCGGACACGCGCACCATAATTGACAAGGCGGAGTACATTTTCAAGGGAATCGACGCCTTTAAAAAGTACATGAAAATACCGCGCTATATAATAGGTATTGAGGACAACAAGCAAAAGGCGATCGAAAAGCTCAAAGAGCTTTCAAAGGACAGGGACGACGTTGAAATCCACGTTCTGCCCTCAATTTACCCTCAGGGCGGCGAAAAGGTGCTTGTATACAACACAATGCACCGCCTTATTCCAAAGGGAAGTTTGCCGCTTGATGTCGGCGCGGTTGTAATAAACGTTACGACCATGGCGTTTTTGGCTGAGTATTTTGAAACGGGCATGCCGCTTGTTGAGCGCTGCGTAACGCTTGACGGCTCGGCTGTTAAGGAGCCAAAGAACGTAATTGTCCCCGTAGGCGCGCCTATCGGCGAGGTAATTGAAGCCGCGGGCGGATTAAAGAGCGAGGCGGCAAAGATAATCTACGGCGGCCCGATGATGGGAATAACGGTTCCCGATATAAACTCGCCCGTTTTAAAGAACACAAACGCGATCACCGTTATGGACGCAAGGGAGGCGGCGCCTCCAAAGACCACAGCGTGCATAAACTGCGGAGCGTGTTTGAATCACTGTCCGCTCAAGCTTGACCCGCGCGCGATAGCAAAAGCCTACAAGCTGAACTCCGCCGAGGATTTGAAGGAGCTGCAGGTCGATTTGTGCATGGAGTGCGGCTGCTGCAGCTATGTATGCCCGGCAAAAAGGCCGCTGGTTCAGACCAACAAGCTGTCAAAGGCGGTTTTAAGGATATATAAGGAAGCTCAAAAGGAAAAGGAGGGCGCAAAATGAGCAAGCTGATTTCTCAGGTGTCGCCGCATTTTAACTCGCCGCGCACCACTCAGAAGATTATGCTCGACGTAATCATAGCCCTTCTGCCGGCGGCGGTAATGTCGGCGGTCGTTTTCGGCTGGCGCAGCCTTTTGGTAATTGCCGTATGCGTTGCGGCGAGCGTTTTGTCCGAGTATCTTTTTGAAAAGCTCTGCAAGCGCGAAAATACCGTTTCCGACCTTTCGGCGGTGGTTACGGGACTTCTGCTCGCGTTCAACCTGCCCGTTACTATTCCGCTTTGGCAGGCGGCGTTCGGCAGCGTTGTTGCTATAATCGTGGTAAAGCAGCTGTTCGGCGGTATAGGACAGAACTTCGCGAACCCTGCGATAACCGCGAGAATTATTATGATGACCGCGTTTTCGGGCACCCTTACAACCTGGACTGCTCCTAACTTTTCGCTGAGCGGCGCGGTTGACGCTACCTCAAGCGCAACTCCGCTCACGCTTATTTCTAAGGGCGAAACAGGCTCGCTTCCGTCGCTGCTCGATATGTTCTTCGGATTCAGGGGCGGCTGTCTGGGCGAAACCTGCATTATCGCGCTGCTGCTCGGCGGACTGTACCTGCTGATGCGCGGAGTAATAAGCTGGCAGACTCCCGTCGCGTTTATCGGCACGGTCGCGGTGATGTCGCTTGTATGCGGCAAAGACGTACCTTATCAGCTTATGTCGGGCGGACTTATGCTCGGCGCGTTCTTTATGGCTACCGACTACAGCTCAACTCCCCCAACAAAATGGGGCAAGATTATTTTTGGCGTAGGCTGCGGATTAATTACTATCCTTATCCGTTTCTGGGGCAACTTCCCCGAGGGCGTGAGCTTCTCGATTCTGATCATGAACATACTCACTCCCTACATAACAAAGCTTACCCGTCCCAGACCTCTGACAGGAGGTGCCGATAAGCTGTGAAAGATATAGTAAAGCCGATAGCGGTGCTTGCAGGCATATGCCTTGTGGTAACGGCGCTGCTGGCGTATATAAATATGGTTACCTCCCCCATCATCACAAAGGCGGAGGAAGAAGCCGCCGCAAAGGCAAGAGCTGAGGTTCTGACCGAAGCGGACGACTTTGAAAAGCTTGACGCAAAGCTCCCCGAGGGAGTGACCGAGGCGTACAAGGCAAAAAACGGCGCAGGCTATGTGTTCATGCTCAGCACAAAGGGCTACGGCGGAGAGATTAAGCTGATTTGCGGAATCAAAGCCGACGGAACTATTGAGCAGACCAAAACCCTGAGCCACAGCGAAACAAGCGGAATAGGCTCAAAGGTTGTTGACAACGAAAGCCCGTACCGCAGTCAGTACGAGGGCAAAACCGCCGACAAGCTTGACGGCGTTGACGCCGTAACGGGCGCGACGATTTCGTCCAAGGCTTACAAAAAGGCTATTACCGCCGCGTTTGAAGCGTATAACAGTGTAAAGGAGGCAAAGTGATGAACACCCTGCAAAACTTTTCAAAGGGCCTGATCAAGGAAAACCCCGTGCTCGTGCTCGTGCTCGGAACCTGTCCCACACTTGCCACCTCTACCAGCGTTACAAACGCGCTCGGAATGGGCGTAGCGGCTACGGTCGTTCTTATTTGCTCCAACGTTGTAATTTCGGCTCTGAGGAAAATCATTCCCGACAAGGTTCGTATTCCCTGCTACATAGTGCTTATCGCCGGCTTTGTAACAATGGTCCAGATGCTTGTTAAGGCGTTCGCGCCGGCGCTTGACCAGTCGCTTGGAATTTATCTTCCGCTGATTGTAGTTAACTGCATAATCCTCGGCAGAGCCGAGATGTTCGCCAACAAAAACAAGGTATTTGACTCCGCGGTAGACGCCGTGGGCATGGGCGCCGGCTTTACTCTTGCGCTGGTACTGATGGCCACTATCCGCGAGGTTTTCGGAAACGGCTCGTTTATGGGAGTTCCGATCCCCGTGCTCTCCGACAATAAGATTTCTATAATGACGATGGCTCCGGGCGGATTCTTTGTGTTCGGCTGTCTTATCGCCCTTGTAAACAAGTTCTCCGCCCACAAGCCGAAGAAAGAAGAATTCGGCTGTGCAGGCTGTCCGTCGGCGGCTGTGTGCGGAAAAACCTCCTGCGGCGGAAAGGAGGCGGCGGTAAGTGACTAAGCTTATTATCATCCTGCTTTCAGCGGTTTTCATCAACAACTACGTTTTGTCGCGCTTTTTGGGTATCTGTCCGTTTTTGGGCGTATCAAAAAAGCTTGACTCCGCTACGGGAATGAGCCTTGCGGTAATCTTTGTAATGCTGATGGCTACCGCCGTTACATGGCCTATCCAGACCTATCTGCTAACCCCGAGCAACCTCGGATATTTGCAGACTATCGTATTCATCCTCGTTATCGCCGCGCTGGTTCAGCTCGTTGAGATAGTGCTCAAGCGCTACATTCCCTCGCTCCACAAGAGCCTCGGCGTGTATCTGCCGCTAATCACAACAAACTGCGCGGTGCTCGGCGTTACCATTCTCAACATCGACGAGGGCTACACCTTCCTTGAAGCTATGGTAAACTCGCTCGGAAGCGGTCTGGGCTTCTTCCTGGCTATGGTTATGTTCTCGGGCGTGCGCTCAACGATTGAGGGCTGCGACGTTCCGAAAAGCTTTAAGGGACTTCCCATTACTCTGGTTGCGGCGGCAATTACCTCGCTGTCATTCCTCGGCTTCGGCGGAGTAATTGAAAATCTGTTCGCGTAAGGGGAGGAGTTTATTATGGATTTTTCACCGATTCTTACAGCCGTGATCCCCGTGGTGATCATCGGCGTTATCTGCGCGGCTGTGCTTGTTGCCGCGTCAAAAATAATGGCGGTCAAGGAGGACGAGCGTTTTCCTGCCGTCAGGGAATGTCTTCCGGGAGCTAACTGCGGAGCGTGCGGCTTTGCCGGCTGCGACGGCTACGCAAAGGCTCTGTGCGAAAACCCCGACACACCTGCAAACCTCTGTATCCCCGGAGCGGACGGCGTTGCGCGTCAGCTCAGCGAGGTGCTCGGCGTTGAGTTTGAGGACGTTGTTGAGCAGGTCGCGGTCGTACACTGCGCAGGCGACTGCAGCTACACCGAGGACAAGGTTGACTATCACGGCATGCAGACCTGTTCCGCCGCAAAGCTTATGTACGGCGGCAAGGGAAGCTGCACCTACGGCTGTCTCGGACTTGGCGACTGCGCCGCGGCGTGTCCTCAGGACGCTATATGCATTGAAAACGGAATTGCCCATGTCAATACGCGCAAGTGTATAGGCTGCGGACTATGCGCAAAGGCATGCCCGAATCATCTGATCTCGCTTGTACCCGACGTTGAGCGCGTTGTGATAACCTGTTCAAACAAGGACAAGGGCGCGCAGACGCGCAAGGTGTGCAAAAACGGCTGCATAGGCTGCCGCAAGTGCGTTAAGGTGTGCCCCAACGGAGCTATTACCGTTGAGAACAACTGCGCGGTAATTGACTACGAAAAATGCGACAACTGCCCCGATTTCGGAATTTGCGCGCGTTCGTGCACAACGGGCTGTATTATGCTTGCCGACCTTTCCGGTATTCACAGGGTTAAATAAGTACGTCATTGTGAACCACATTTGACTATGAACAATAAAGCCTCCTTTTTTAAAGGAGGTGGCGCGCCGCCTGCGGCGTGTCGGAGGATTTATCAGATGACGTTTTATTTCATCAGAAACCTTTGAAAGAACAAAAAATGTCGACTCCGTTAAATCCTCAGTCAATCCCTTGCGTGATTGACAGCTCCTTTAACAAAGGAGCCTTGTTTACCGTCATCCAAATAGTTAATACTCATTAAACAAAAAGGATTGAGCAAAAACTCAATCCTTTTATTTTGCCTTTGAATGTAGGGGTGACCCTTGCGGTCACCCGATAGCTATGCACAAATCTGTCGGGAGGCGGCAAGCGCCTCCCCTACAATTGGGTTTGTTCCCTTTTGGGCGACTGCCGCGCCTCCCCTACAATTGTGCTCAGCCCGGAAACAGCTTATATATTTTTAATAGTCCTGCCGACGTGTCAGCCTTTGCAAGGCCGAGAAAGCTGTCGGCGTTTTTTACTCTGTAAATTTTGCCGTCGATATCTTCCGCTTTTTTAAGCGCGGTTCGCGTTATATCAAGCGCGCCGCCGTTTGAGAACCGCTTTGCCTGACCGTCTGAGATTTTCACCTCGGCGCAGTCATAAAACAGGCTTTCAACCGAACGAAGCGCGGTCTGCGCCTCACCTTTTTCCGAGAGCAGCTTTAAATCGTCGAGCGTTATGCAGTCGTCAATTGAAAAGCCGCAGGCAAAGGTTCTTCTGAGCGCCGTCATTACCGCTCCCGTACCGAGAGCCGCGCCCAAATCATCTATTATAGTGCGCACATAAGTACCTTTGGAGCAGGAGATTTCAAGCGTACCCTCCTGCGTTTCCTCGTCAAAGTCAGTCAGCGCGAGCTTATAGACCGTGACCTTTCTTGCCTTTCGTTCAACCTCAATTCCCCTGCGCGCCAAATCGTACAGCCTTTGACCGTCCTTTTTGACCGCGGAATACATTGGCGGTACCTGCTCGATCTCGCCCGAAAATTTCGGAATAAGTCTTTCAACATCTGCTCGGCTCACACGGCTTTCAGACTTTGAAGTGACCGTTCCCCAGATATCGAGAGTATCCGTGGTAAGCCCGAGCTTAAACCCTGCGACATACGATTTATCGTGGTTCAGAATTATATCCTGAGCCTTTGTCGCGCTGCCGAGCAGCACCGTAAGAACGCCCGTCGCGTTTGGGTCAAGCGTGCCGGTATGACCTGTTTTGCGCTGACCTGTAAGCTTTCTGACAACCGCGATAACGTCGAACGAGGTAAAGCCCTTTGGCTTATCAATCAGGAGAACGCCGTTCATATAAATTCCTCAAGCGCTGTCAAAAGCTTACTTTTTGCTTCTTCAAGACTGCCTTTTACGGTACAGCCTGCCGCCGCGGCGTGACCGCCGCCTCCGAAGCGCGCGCAGAACTCAGCCGCGTTTACATTGCTGTCGCTGCGGACGGAAACCTTGAAGCCGCCCTCCTCGCGCTCGCGCATGGT
>OMXW01000081.1 GCA_900315085.1 uncultured Eubacteriales bacterium | reverse complement strand
GAAAAGCGGCTGTATCAAGGCTTTCCCTGATACAGCCGCTTGCTTACGCTTTGCGTGAAATTATTTCATGCTGTTTTCATAAGACTCAATCATCTTCTTGACCATCTGGCCGCCTACGGAACCTGCTTCACGTGAGCTGAGGTCGCCGTTGTAGCCTTCCTTGAGGTTTACGCCTACCTCGTTTGCGCACTCCATCTTAAAACGGTTCATGGCTTCCTTTGCCTGGGGTACGTTGATCTGATTGTTATTTCTTGACATTTTTGTTTTCTCCTTTTAGCTTTTATGCTTTTTCAATCTATTTCAAGCGGCGGTTTGACTTCTCAACTTGTCGCCGCAATAGTATTGTTAGGAGAAAATTCATTTTTATTATTTGAAAAATTTGTTAGTTTGAAATGCGAACACAGCCTGAGGTTTTTTTCAGGGCAAAAAATTGGCGAAATTGTCGTTTAGGTATTTACACTAAAAAATAAATAGGTTATAATATACTTGATATTAATTATTTCTACATAAAGGAGAGTTTACTATGGCTAATCAATCAAAAGCGTTCCGCATGACCCCCGATTTAGAGCTGGAGGATATCGTTGATTCCGTTGAGGCGTATCTTCGCGGCGAGAAGTTTATGGAAACACAGTCAAGTCAGACTACCGACGGCTTTGTTCTTCAGGCAAGTCAGCCTAAGGACAGCTGGAAAACTATTTCCGGTACACGTCTTGCAATCACGGTTCAGTTTATGCAGGTAAGCGACGTGCTCAACGTTACGATCGGCGAAGGTCAGTGGTCCGACAAGCTCGGCGCCGGCGCGATAGGTATGTTTGTTGCGTGGCCTCTTGCGGTTACAGCAGGCTTTGGCGCGGTTCGCCAGAAGAAGCTGCCTGCGGAAATCTTCGCGGAAATCGAGAAAATAATCATGCTCGGCGGCAGACAGATCGCTATTAACGGCGCGGGCGCAAAGGTTAAGGCAGGCATGGTTGTTTGTCCGTCATGCAAAGCTCAGAACAGCGAAAACGCCAAGTTCTGCAAAAAATGCGGCGGTACGCTCAGCAATAACTGTCCCGAATGCGGCAAGCCCTTGGAGCCGAATTCGCGCTTCTGCACAAGCTGCGGCAAAAAATTGTAATTTTCTTAATACATGAAACAACGGGGTTGACTCAAAGCTCAAGTGAGTAAGAGTCAACCCCGTTTTGAATTATTTAATTGCGTCCTTCATCTTTTTGACGTATTCGCCTATGTACTTCGGAGCGGCTGTGCCGTGCTGTTCAAGCAGCTTTACTATTGCCGAGCCGACGATTGCACCGTCGGAAATATCCGCCATGCTCTTTGCCTGCTCGGGTGTGGAGATTCCAAAGCCGATCGCGCAGGGTACGTTTGTATTGTCGCGGATGATTTTTACGATTGACGAAAGGTCTGTTTTGATTTCACTGCGCTCGCCCGTTACGCCGAGGCTCGACACAAGATAGATAAAGCCGTCCGCTTCCTTTGCTATCATTCCGATTCGGTTTTCCGAGGTGGGAGCGATAAGCGAAATCAAGTCTACGCCGTACTTTTTGCAGAGCGGAAGGAATTCTTCCTTTTCTTCAAATGGAATGTCGGGAAGAATAAGTCCGTCAATTCCGATTTCGGCGCAGGTTGAAATGAACTTTTCCGCGCCGTAGGAGAACACTACGTTTGCGTAGGTCATGAAAACCATGGGCACGGTTACGTCGGTTCTCAGCTCACGAACAAGACCAAATACCTTGTCGGTCTTAACGCCGCCCTTTAACGCGCGAATATTGGCGCCCTGAATTACGGGGCCTTCGGCTGTGGGGTCGGAAAACGGGATGCCGAGCTCAATGAGGTCTGCTCCGTTTTTGACCATCTCCCTTACCGCCGCCGCGGTGGTTTCCAAATCGGGATCGCCGCAGGTGATGAAAGGAATAAACGCCTTGCCGTTTTCAAATGCCTTTGCGATATTACTCATGGATATCCTCCCCTCTGTAGCGTGCGATTGCCGCGCAGTCCTTGTCGCCTCTGCCCGATACGGTTACGACGATTATTTTGTCACTGCTCAGCGTTGGAGCGAGCTTGATTGCATGCGCCAGCGCGTGAGATGATTCGATTGCGGGGATGATTCCCTCTGTTCTTGAAAGATACTCAAAGGCGTTTACCGCTTCGTCATCGGTGATTGCAACATACTCGGCTCTGCCTATATCGTAAAGATGAGCGTGCTCGGGGCCTACGCCGGGGTAGTCAAGTCCTGCCGAGATTGAATATACGGGAGCGATCTGTCCGTCCTCATCCTGACAGAAGTAGGATTTCATGCCGTGGAAAATTCCGAGCTTGCCCGTTGAGATAGTAGCCGCTGTTTCAAAGGTGTCTATTCCGCGGCCTGCCGCCTCGCAGCCTATCAGTCTAACTTCCTTGTCCTCAATGAAATTGTAGAAGCTGCCGATCGCGTTTGAGCCGCCGCCCACGCAGGCGATCACCGCGTCGGGAAGTCTGCCCTCTTTTTCGAGCATCTGCTCCTTGATTTCCTTTGAGATCACCGCCTGAAAATCGCGCACGATAGTCGGGAACGGATGCGGTCCCATTACCGAGCCGAGGCAGTAGTGAGTGTCGGAGATTCGTTTTGTCCACTCGCGCATTGCTTCGGATACAGCGTCCTTTAGGGTTGCGGTGCCCGAGGTCACGGGAATCACCTCTGCGCCGAGAAGTCTCATTCTGTACACGTTGAGAGCCTGACGCTTTGTATCCTCCTCGCCCATGAACACTACACATTCCATGCCCATAAGCGCGGCTGCCGTTGCGGTTGCAACGCCGTGCTGTCCCGCGCCTGTTTCGGCGATAAGGCGTGTTTTGCCCATCTTTTTTGCAAGGAGCGCCTGTCCGAGAACGTTGTTGATTTTATGCGCGCCGGTGTGGTTTAAATCCTCGCGCTTGAGGTAGATTTTTGCTCCGCCGAGGTCTTTTGTCATCTTTTCTGCGTAGTAAAGCCTCGACGGTCTGCCCGCGTAATCGTTTAACAGCTCTGTGAGCTCACGGTTAAACTCGGGATCGTTTTTGTAGAAATTATACGCCTGTTCAAGCTCTATCACAGCGTTCATCAGCGTTTCGGGAATATACTGACCGCCGTGAATTCCAAAGCGTCCGTTTTGATTTGTCATTTGCTTTCTCCCTTTCTGACAGCCGCCACAAACGCTGTCATTTTTTCCGCGTCCTTAAATCCGTCCGTTTCAATTCCCGTGCTGACGTCTACCGCGAATGGCTTTAAGCTTGCAACCGCCTGCGCGGCGTTTTCGGTATTCAGTCCGCCCGCCAGGAAATACGGTCTTTTGATTTCTTTTAACAGGCTCCAGTCAAACACCTTGCCGCTGCCCTTTCCGCCGTCGAGCAGGATATAGTCGGCGGTTGACTGCTCGGCGCGCTTTACATCCTCAGCCGTGTTGATTACAAATGCCTTGATTATGGGCTTGTCGGTGATTACGCGGAGCTTTTTTATATATTCCTCGTCCTCGCTGCCGTGGAGTTGTACCACGTCTACGATTCCGAGATTCATCATCCCTGCCACCATGTCGAGGTCGTCGTCAAGAAATACGCCGACAGCCTTGGTTTCGGGATTAAGCTTGCTTTTTAACTCCGCCGCCTGGAGCTGGGTTACGCGGCGCTTGCTCTTTGCGGCAAATACAAAGCCGATGTAGTCCGGCTTTAAGGTGTTTGCTGTTTCAATGTCCTGAATGCGCGAAAGTCCGCACAGTTTTATCTTTGTCATATTAATTGCCATAGCCTTTCTGCCCGGAAATAGAAATTAATATTTACCTTACGCTCTTACTGTGGGCGGATAAGGCGTAAATGGCAATTTAGCCATCGCTCGTTGCCGCTTGCGGCAAACTGAGCGGGCAATATATTACTTAAATAGTGTGAACACTTTCACACTATTCCCCTGAGTTCATTTAGTTTTTGTTTTTTATCTTCGGCTTTCATCAGCGTTTCGCCTATAAGTACCGCGTCCGCTCCGATTTCGCGGAGAAGCTCAATGTCCTGCGCGGTTTTTACTCCGCTTTCCGACACGAATATCACGTCGCGCGGAATGAGGCTTCTGAGCCTGCGGCTGTTTTCAGTATCTACCGAAAAGTCTTTCAGATTGCGGTTGTTTACGCCGATTATACGCGCGCCCGCACGCAGCGCGGTCATGGCCTCGTCCTCGTTGTGAGCCTCAACAAGCGCGGATAAGCCGAGCATATCGCATACCGAGATATAGTCTTTTATTTGCTGTTCGTTTAATATCGCGGCAATCAACAGTACCGCCGACGCGCCGAGGAGCTTTGCCTCGTATATCATGTAGTCGTCAACTGTGAAGTCCTTGCGGATGCAGGGAATGTTCACGGTTGCGGCGATTTCTTTAAGATAACTGTCGCTGCCCAAAAACCACTTGGGCTCGGTGAGCACCGATATGCAGTCGGCTCCTGCCGCCTCGTATTCCTTTGCGATTTGCAGATACGGAAAGTCGGGGGCGATTAGTCCCTTTGAGGGCGATGCCTTTTTACATTCGCAGATAAACGAGATATCGCCGCCCTTGAGCGCCTTTTCAAAGGCAAAGCCGCCCTTTGGCAGACTGAGCGCCTGTTCCCTGATTTTTTCCGCGCTGAGATTTTGTTTTGCCTGTTCGCACCGCTCAAATGCGTGCGCGGCAAGCTGATCTAATATATTCATATAAATTCCTTTTATTGGTTGCTGACCTCGATGAGCTTTTCAAGAGTTTTGAGCGCCGCGCCCGAGTCGATAAGCTCAGATGCAAGCTTTACGCCGTCCTTCATGCTGTCTGCCTTGCCGCCGATATACAGAGCCGCGCCCGCGTTCATAAGCACCGCGTTGCGCTTGTGTCCCTGCTGTCCTGCGAGGATGTCGCGTGTGATCTGAGCGTTTTCCGCAGGAGCGCCGCCCTTTAAGTCGTCCTTTGTACAGCGTTCAAAGCCGAAGTCCTCGGGCTTGATAACATAGGATTTCATCCAGCCGTCCTTGATTTCACATACCTTTGTGGGAGCGCTGAGCGAGATCTCGTCGAGCTTGTCGGTGCCGTAAACTACCATTCCGCGCTTGACGCCGAGGTTGATGAGAACCTGAGCGAGCGGCTCTACAAGATACGCGTCGTACACGCCGAGGAGCTGCATTGAGGGAGAAGCCGGATTGGTGAGCGGTCCGAGGATATTGAACACGGTGCGGAAGCCGAGCTCGCGGCGGATTGCGCCGACGTATTTCATTGAGCTGTGGTACTGCTGAGCAAAGAAGAAGCACATTCCTGCCTTATTAAGCAGCTCAACGCATTTTTCGGGGCTTTGGTTGATGTTAACGCCGAGAGCTTCAAGGCAGTCAGCTGTGCCGCTGCTTGAAGAAGCGGCGCGGTTGCCGTGCTTTGCAACCTTCATTCCGCCTGCCGCGGCAACAAGAGCTGAGGTTGTTGAGATGTTGAAGCTGTGGGCGTTGTCGCCGCCCGTGCCGACGATTTCAAACACATCCATGCCCGTTTCAACCTTTGTAGCGTGGTCGCGCATTGCAGCCGCGCAGCCCGCGATTTCGTCGGTTGTTTCCGCCTTGGCGCTCTTTGTTGAAAGCGAGGCGAGGAACGCTGCGTTCTGTGTGGGCGAGGTTTTGCCGTCCATGATTTCGTTCATTACCGAATAAGCTTCGTCGTAGGTCAAATCTTCCTTGTTAACGATTTTTACAATTGCTTCTTTGATCATTTTTATATTCCTTTCTGTAACCCAATATAACCCTTAATTTAATCCGTTTATAAAACTGTTAAGCATTTCTTTTCCGTTTGGCGTCATTATCGATTCGGGGTGGAATTGAACGCCGAATATAGGATATTCCCTGTGCTGTACCGCCATGACCTCGCCGTCGGAGGTTTTTGCGGTGACTTTAGGGACTGCTCTTATCAAAAGCAGCCTCGCTCTGCTTTCCGTGCATAAGCTGCTTTGCGTATGTTACCGTCGCGCCGAACGCCGCGCATATCGCCTGATGTCCGAGGCACACGCCGAGAATTGGGATTTGGCTTCCGAGCTGCTTTGCGACCTCGATTATAACCCCCGCGTTTTCAGGTCTGCCCGGTCCCGGTGAGAGTATGATTCTGTCGGGATCGAGAGCGCGGATCTCTTCAACCGTCATTTCGTCGTTGCGTATAACCTTGATGTCAGGTTCAAGCTCTCCTATGAGCTGATAGAGATTGTAGGAAAAGCTGTCGTAGTTGTCAATCAGTAAAATCATAATTCCGCCTCCTGCGCAAGCTCAAGCGCTTTGAGCGAGGACTTAGCCTTGTTCAGACATTCCTCAAACTCCTTTTCGGGTTTGGAGTCCGCTACGATTCCCGCTCCGCTTCTTACAAATACCTTGCCGTTTTTCTTGTAGGCAATGCGGATGGCGATGCAGGTGTCCATGTTTCCCGTGAAATCGATGTAGCCGATCGCGCCGCCGTAGATTCCGCGCTTGTTGTTTTCAAGCTCGCCTATAAGCTGACACGCTCTGATTTTTGGCGCTCCCGAAAGAGTTCCCGCGGGAAGCACCGCCGCTATTGCGTCAAGCGCGTCCTTGTCGTCGCGGATCTCGCCGCGCACGGTTGAGCCGATGTGCATAACGTGCGAGTATCGCTCGATCGAGTGGAGCTTTTCTACCTGCACCGTGCCGAATTTGCTGATTTTTCCGAGGTCGTTACGTCCCAGATCAACGAGCATATTGTGCTCGGCAAGCTCCTTTTCGTCCGCGAGAAGCTCACGCTCCAGTGCGATATCCTCCTCGTCTGTCCTGCCCCTCGGGCGGGTGCCCGCCAGCGGGAAGGTGTGCAGGACTCCGTTTTCGAGCTTCACCAGCGTTTCGGGAGACGCGCCCGCTACCTCAACGTCCGTACCCGAAAAGTAGAACATATAGGGCGAGGGATTGATTGTGCGCAGAATTCTGTAGGTGTTGAGCAGGCTGCCCTCAAACGGCGCGCTCAGTCGGTTTGAGAGGACTATCTGGAAGATGTCGCCCTCGCGGATGTGCCGCTTTGCGCGCTCAACCATTCCGCAGTATTCCTCTTTGTTGAACAGCGGAGTTACCTCTCCGAGCAGCTTTCCGCCCTTTTCCTCGCTCTTTTCGCCCTTTTTAAGGAGCTCAGCGAGCTGCTTTAAATCAGCTGCCGCCTTTTTGTAGCCAACCTCGATGTTGTCGAGCTTCATGTTGACGATGAGTACTATTTTCTGCTTTACGTTGTCAAAGGCGATCACCTTGTCAAACAGCATAAGGTCTACGTCCTTGAACTCCTCGCTGTCCTCAACGTCGCACCTTACCGTCGGTTCGCTGTAGCCGAGATAGTCGTAGGAGAAGTAGCCCACAAGTCCGCCCGTGAACGGCGGCAGGTTTTGTATTTTCGGGCTTTTGTAGGAGGAGAGGATCTGCCGCAGATATTCGGACGGGTCGTCGGTTTTTATCTGCAGATCCCCTGCCTTCATCACTCCGTCGATGCAGGTGATCTCCATTTTAGGATCGTAGCCCATGAAGGTATATCGTCCCCAACGGTCGTTTGCCTGCGCCGATTCCAGCATGTAGCAATGCGTTGAAACCGACTTCAGGATTTTCATTGTTTCAATCGGCGTTGTGAAGTCCGAGAGTATCTCACAGCTCAGCGGAACAACGTCGTATTTTCCCTCTGCCGATATTTTTCTTACTTCTTCAAGCGTTGGGTAAATCTGCATATTTATACCTCCTATCACAAACAAAAACGCCCTTAACAGATGATTTGCTCTGTTAAGGACGAATAATAATCTATCCGCGGTGCCACCTTAATTCACGGTATGACCGTGCGCTTAGCAGGATACCAACATATCCCCGGCATATTACGTCTGCCTTCAACGTCGCAGAATACTCCGGGGCTTTCCCCGTTTGACTGCGCCCTCAGCGGTCCATTTGACAACTTGTTTCTCACCTGACTCTCAGCATCGCAGGCTCTCTGTAAAGGCATGATTGCCGTTATCTCCGCTTCAACGGTTTAGTTTATTAAATTGTAAAGATTATATCACGCAAAATGTCAAAAGTCAATAGGTTTTGCGATAAAAGTGAGGTTTAATAGTTGGAAATTTCATCATTTCAAATCATGGACAATATGCGCAAAATGTGCTATCATAATAAAAAACAGCATTTTTCACAGGGGGTTATTTATGTATCTCAGGGAATACTTCATTCAGTTTTTGAAAATCAAGAATATAATATTCCTGGTTGTCGGTATTTTCCTTGTGTCGATGTCGGTCGCGATCATGACTGAGCTGACCGTTTATTACTTCGGCGACTGGAACACGATCGTTAACGCCAAGGCTATGCCCGAATCGATCAGGTTCATTTACATCGGCACGATTTTGATAATACTGTCGAGAATTTCAAGGAAGCTGATAAACGACGCGGGGTTTTATTCGAGCTGCTTTGAGGTGAGCCTGAGCGGCTATGTTACTTACGACGAGCTTTCGGAGGTATCGGGCAAACCGATCACACTCGTCTGGATAAACCTGCTCATAGTACGTCCGCTCTATATGAAAAAGTTTTCGCTTAGGAACGTAAACGGAAACAGATTTATTGAGCTTCACAGCAAGACCTGTGAGTGCGAGTGTCACAGCTGCGGCGCTCATATTGAAAAGAGAGTATACTTTGAAGGTTCATGCCCGTACTGCGGAAGCTCAGACCTTTTTGCAAAGGTTATTTCCGACAACAAGTTCTACAGCATTTCAACTCAGCAGCGCTCCGGCATTAACAATCCGATATTTTACGCGGGCAAAAATCTCAATGCCAAAATGATAGGTATTTCCATCGCGCTGATAATAGTTATTGCTTTGGAATTTATTTTTGTCTGTTTTTGCATAGACAGTCTTTCAAAAATCAACGACCGGGCTTATCTGACAAAGGTTCTGCTTTCGGGCAAGAGCTATTCGTCGTTTGAGCTTATCCAAAAGGAAATGATGAACACTATCATCTTTGCTGCGTTCTCAGCCACCGCGTTAGGCTGCGCGATTCCACTGTTGGGTTCGCGGCTGGCGTCTGCGCTCCGCGCAAAGAGGTACGCTGCCTATTTTTCACGCTTCCCGTCTCCGTTTTTATATCCGCAGGACCTTGCCAAGCTTGAAAGAGGAAGCTTTAAGCGCGCGCTCAAGGGCGTTGTTAAGGCTCTGCGCGAGAGGTACCTGAGGAACTGCTCGCCCGAAAAGCAGAGCGGAGAGCTTAAGGTGAGCCTTGCAAAGCAGGTTATCAAGGATTCCTGTCCGTACTGCGGCGCTCCGATCGTGGGCGCGGTCAGCGAGAACCACACCTGCTACTACTGCCGCAGAGTTATTATGGGAGTTATTGACAAACAAAACTGACAAATCAAAGGGGTCGGCTCAAAAGAATTGAGCTAACCCCTTTTTAGATGTCTGATTAAAGTATTAATGTCATCCTGAGCGGTGCCAAAGGCAAAATCGCAAAGCGATTTAGTCGAAGGATCCCCCAAAAAGGAAAACAACTTCTGTCAAAAGGGGATTTCTCCATGCGCTCCGCTTAGTCGAAATGACATCTTTTTTGTCAGTCCTCCAGCTCTTCAAGGATATCAACCGCGTTCGCCACGCAGTCGTCGCATGAGCAAAGCACTCTGCCTGTTGTAACGCCCTTGATATCGATGCAGATCGTAGCTCCGCAGCGTCCTGCGAACTGCGCGTATACGCTGCGCGCCTTTGCGGCTACCGGTCTGCCTGTGTATTCCTTTAAGCCGAGCACCATCTGCGCGCCTACAAGCGCTCCGCAGTTTCCGCTCATGTTGCCCATTCCCATTCCGAATGCCGCGCCGAGTTTTTTTGCCGTTTCAATATCTATTCCAAGCTCCTCCGCGTACACCGCGATCACCGCCTGGCAGCAGTTCATTCCGTTATGCTTGTTCCTTACGGCAAGCTCACGTTTTTCGGTTCCGTTCATTACTTGTCGCCCCTGTTCTTTTAGTATACTTTTTCTTTATTATAGCGCATATTCCTCCAAACGTAAAGTCATTTATTTGCATTTGTAAAAATTTTGTATTATAATAGAGTATACCAAATTGTTTATTGAGGTTTACCATGCTATATAATTTACACACCCACACCTATCGCTGCAACCACGCGTTCGGCGAGGACAGAGAATATGTTGAGGCTGCAATCAAGTCGGGAATCAAGGTTTTAGGCTTTGCCGACCACTGCCCTCAGTTCTTCCCCACCGACTATTACAGCAGCTTCCGCATGCGCCCCGAGGCTGCGGCGGAGTACGTTGAGAGCCTGCGCGCGCTCAAAGAAGAATACAAAAACGATATTGACATACTTATCGGCTTTGAAACCGAATACTATCCCGAGATTTTTGACAAGTTCACAGAGTTCATCGCGCCGCTTGACCTCGACTACATGATTATGGGACAGCATTTCATCCATAACGAGTATGAGGTGCCGGGCTACTACGCGAGCAATCCAAGCTATGAGGACGCCGAACAGTATGTCAAGCAGACTATTGAGGGACTAAAAACAGGCATGTTCACTTACATTGCTCACCCCGACATTCTGCGCCACGAGGATCCTGTTTTTTACCGCGAGCTGATGACGGGCTACTGCAAAGAGCTGAAGGAAATGAATATCCCTGTTGAGTACAATATCCTCGGCCACTGCAACAAAAAATGGTACCCTTACGACCTTTTCTGGGAGGTAGCCGCCGAGGTTGGCAACCGAGTTGTACTGGGCTTTGACGCCCACAGTCCCGAGGCACTGAGTACGCTTGACGCCTACAACGAATGTTATGAAAAGCTCAGGACTCTGGGGATCACCCCCGCCGAATTTGAGGATATTAAGATTTTGAAGCCCTGATTTTAGGAGAGTATATGAAGTTAAGAATAATATTGTCCGCGCTGCTGATGTGCGCGGTTCTTTGTGCCTGCTCAAAACAGGAAAGCTCACAGCAGGAGTATTATCAAATCGTCACCGACCCTCCCACCGAGGCTGTCGAAACCGAGCCGAACGGCGCTCAGCGTTATGTTAAAACGGCAAAAGAGGAAAGCTTTGAAGCGGAGGAAAAATCGGGTGCAAAAGAAAAAGCGACCTACAAGCTTCCGAAAATCACAGCCGATTCAAAGGACGCCGAAAAAATAAACAGCGAGATTATCAAAAAATATGAAAAGGATTTTGAAACCGCGCAAAGCCAAATTGACAGCGGAAAAGCTCTGAGCGTCAGCGAGTTAAATTACGAGAGCTACTTGACCGATATTGTGCTGACAATCGTAATCACGCGAACCGAGTCCGACCACACCGTCAGCTACAGCGTGTACAACTACAATGTTGAAAAGAACAAATCGCTCGACAACAAGGGCATCGCTCAGTACATGAAAAGAGATTACGACGAGATCAAATCGACGGTCAAAAGCGCGCTTGAGGACGACTACGTTTCAAAATTCAAGTACGAAAATTTTAAGAAGGACTACTACATAAATTATGAAAAGACTTTAAGCGACGACAACATTGAGAACAGCAGCCTGTTTTTTGACAACAGCGGAAGCTTTTGCGCGATATGCAAGGAATTTGCGAGCGTCGGAAAGGGCGAGTTCAATGTTAAAATAAAGGTGTCGCTTGAATAGATAAAGTTTTGCTTGCGTAAAACGCTGAGATATAGTATAATAAACAGGCAAAACACATCCGCCCGTGGCGCAGCTGGATAACGCAACGGATTCCGATTCCGGAGATCGGGGGTTCGAATCCCTTCGGGCGGGCCATCTTAGGTGAGCAATTTTGATACAATGTATTAAAGTTGCTCACCTTAGTATTTATGCGGTTTTTTGAAGGTTGGCATAGTCTGCCCCGGTATAAATAAACACTAAAATGCCCTGTTTGCAGAGGTTTTGACCTCCTTGGCGAACAGGGCGTTTTCATTTTTGGGTATATGCGGTCGATTTAAGAGCTTTAGCGGTCGGTTTTATGGTATATTAGGTCGATTTGAGAGCTTTAGCGGTCGGTTTAAGGGTATATTAGGTCGTTTTGCTCGAGCCGCCGCCCTTGACATGCATTCCGTTTCCCGCTTATAATGTTGACATGGGGCTTTCGCCCCGGAATAATATTTCTGCTCTGTTTTACACCGTGATTTAGAGTTTACACAGAATTTGGGACAGACCCGTTTTGAAAGCTTTAACGGTCGGTTATTATTCGAAAAATCACCAATCGTTGAATTCCTCACAGTCCTCAACCCAAAAAGGCAAGCTTTCTTTTATTTC
>OMXW01000075.1 GCA_900315085.1 uncultured Eubacteriales bacterium | reverse complement strand
GTTGTCCTTGCAAGGCGACAGCCTTGCCGCGTCCTCCGCCTTGTCTTGCGAAAAATATCCTCGCAAAATATAAGTCTACTTTCTATCAGGAATTAGTATTACAATTACTTTTTTATAAATTTTTTGATTTTGTTGATACCTGCGTTTGGGAACAGCCTGCAAAAATGCTCCAAAATCAGCTCGTAAGATTCAGCGGGCGAACGGACATAAACGTTTCCGGTAAAAGCTTCTCCCATAAATACTTCGGGAGTTGAGTATTCCGCGACTCCCCAGCCGTAGGGCTTGCCGAATTTGTCCTTCATATACACAAAGTCGCTGATTGTGACGTAGCACTGCGACTGCAAACGGCTGATTATTGTGTTTTGTTTCCGCCCTTTTTGTAGTTGCCGAGCTGTTTTAGCTGTTTTGAGATAACGGGAGCGTTGCCCTCGATTAAATCGTACAGCAGCTTGTCCTTGTACGGAGCGAGTCCGTCGTCGTAACGGGCGTCAAAATCATAGCCGTCACGGCGGTAGTTAGCAAAATCCGGAAACCATTTTTTGCTGATATAACACGCCTTTTTTTCAAAAAACTTGCCGTAGGCGCAGCCTGTTTCTTTGATTACGGGACCTTTCCATTCCCACGCGCTCCATTCGCCTGTATCGCCGTGCCACCAGCAGGCGGGCGAAATATGCTCTTCGATCGAGAATCCGTCGATTGAATTTTCAAAAAACGGCAGGAAGCCGTACTCATCAATTACGGCGATAAGGTCGGGTTTGCTTTTTATTGTAAAATTTCCGAACGCCATATCTCTCACTTCTCCTTGATATTATATTATATCACAGCAATTTTTTTAGTAAAGCCTTGGTTTTGTAATGGTTTTGTTAGGGTTGGTTTGTTAAAATATCATCAAACAAAAAAAGGAGGCACAAAAATGATTAAATTATTATTATTAACTTTAGGAGCAGCATCGCTGACAGCGTCCGCAACCGCGGTAGTAACCAAAAACACGCCAAAGTTAAAAGCAAAGATCGAACCGGTTCACGAGGAACCCAAAAACCCGGTTGTCAAAATCATTGACGAGCCTGCCGCAAAGGAGTATTATATGGACTATATGTTTGTGTAATACAAATTATAGTTATCAACAGCGTCGTTTCGGCGCTGTTTTTTTGTTTATTTTTATAAATATAGTAGACATATTGTATTTTTGTGATATAATAAATAATAGAAAAACCTTACGGCTTTGATGATTTTAGTGAGGTTTTAACAAAAATCAAGGAGGTAAATTTATTTATGTTAAAAAAGACATTAGCAATTTTGCTTGCGTGCGTTATGGTCTGCACGATAGTGCCAATGGGCGCTGTGCAGGCGTTTGCCGCGGAAATTGAATCCGCGACGGTCGCCGCGACAGAGGACACGAAGGCTGAACCGGTCGCCGCTGCGGAGGGCACGGAGGCTGAACCGGTCGCCGCGACGGAGAGCGCTGAGGCTGAGCCTGTCGCCGCGACGGAGAGCGCGGAGGCAGAACCCGTTGCCGAGCAGGATGAGGATTATGAGACCTTAGCGCCGGGCGAAAGCAAGATCGCGGATATTCCGTCAGGCGGTGAGGTAATATTTAAAATCACTCCCGACAAGGACGAAGCTTACGAGTTTTGGTCTGAGGCAAATGATTTAGACACCCTTGCTTATTTGCTTGACGAAGATATGTATCAGCTTAAACGAAATGATGACGGCGGAGAAAACAATAATTTCAAATTGCAGTATGAACTCAAGGGCGGACAAACATACTTTTTGCGCGTTCTTATGTACGGAGACAATGCGGGTAAATTCACCGTTAAGGCAAAAACCATTACGTCTGCCAAAGGCGTCAGCATTGACAAGGGAGATACAATTTCGACTTTTGTCAATGAATATGTTTACCTTAACGCTTCGTTTGAGCCCGAGGACAGTTTCGGAGGAGAGCTTTCATGGTCAACATCGGATCCGGATGTTGTTGAAGTATTTTCATACAGTACCGAGGGCTGCAAAATATTAGCTCGGAAGACCGGCAAAGCGGTAGTTACGGTCGAGACGGAGAAGGGCTTGAAGGACAGCATAGAGGTCACGGTCAAAGAACCCGAAGCCATTGCCGAGAGCGAGGTTAAATCCGGAAGCGTAGAGTATTACGGGCAGAGCTTCGCGTACAAGTTCACACCGGATGAGAGTTCCCGTTATAAGCTTGCTATAGACAGCGATATACAGAATTATATGGTATATCTTAAGGGTGAGAACGGTGAATACACTATTGATTCCGATACCGGCACAAATTCGGAGTACAAAGTTAATTTAGAAGGCGGAAAAGCATATAATCTTATTATCAGAGTCGGAGATAACCATAACGAAGGCAGCTACAGCTTAAGCTTTGAAAAAACAGATTATATCAGAGATTTCAAAATCACAAAGCTCCCTGACAAGACAACCTATGTTGACGGCTATTACGGCTTCGACTACCTTGATTTCACAGGTCTTGAGCTTGAGGCGACATGGTCTGACGGCGGGGTCGAAAGCTTAACGTATGACGACGATAGTTCAAACAAATTCAGGGATGAATATGTCAGCCTCTCGCGCGAGGACAAAACCATAAAAATAAGATGCGCCGGAGCCGAAACGAGCTTTGAAATAAACACGATCCCCAATCCGGTAAAAAGCATTGAGGTTGTAAAGACTCCGGATCTTGAATTTATTGAGCATACTCACGGCTACTGGAACACAAAATATAATCCCGAAACCGACGAATATGATCTGAGTTATTATTACTACAATATAACCGGCAATTATGACGGAAATAATTACGATCTTAATGATGTTGAAGTAAAGATAAACTACAACGACGGTACAAGCAGTATTGTCGGCTTAAAAGAAAAGACGGACGGGTATTACTTCTCCATTTATGAAAATCAGTATAATAATCCGTGGACAGTCGGAGATAACAAAGTTGAAATCAGTTACCTCGGAGCTACCGCAAGCTTCAACGTAAGGATTTTGGAATCTCCGGTAAAGGATATAGAGCTGCTTGAAGAACCGAAGCCGGTAATCGAGAACTCAAACGGAAGTTGGGTAACAAGCTATAATTATGAAACCGGCGAAGACGAGAGCTTTTTCTATTATGATGAATTGAATCTGAGTGATATCCCGGTTCGCATTCACTTTAAGGACGGTACAACAGAGGAAGGCAAAATCGGCAGAAAATTAAACGATTATTATGTAAGCTACACTACAAGCCAATATGACAAGCACTATGCTCTGGGCAGCGACAACGAGGTCGTCTTGGATTATATGGGTTTTGAGAAGAAGATCAATTTTACCATTATTGAAAACCCGGTAAAGAAGATCGAGATCCTCGGTAAGCCAAAGCCCATTGTTGAGAATACAAACGGTTACATTGAAAAGGAATATAACTACGAAACCGATGAGTACGAAGATTTCTATTATTACAGAAATTTAAATATCGATGATGTTCCTGTCCGCATATATTACAAGGACGGTACAACCAAGGACGCCGAAATCGGAGACACTGTCGATGATAATTATTGGGTAAAATTCTCAACCGACCAGTACAAAAAGCATTTTACACGCGGAAGCGACAATGAGGTCACCGTAAGTTATCTGGGTGTTGAAGCGACCTTGTACATTACTATTATCGAAACCCCGGTAAAGAAAATCGAGATCCTCGGTAAGCCAAAGCCCGTTATTGAGAATACCAACGGTTATATTAATGATCGTTTTAACGAAGAAACCGGTGAGTACGAGAACTACTATTACTACAGTGTTAACCTCTATGATGTTCCTGTTCGCATATATTACAAGGACGGCACAACCAAGGACGCCGAGATCGGGGACACTGTCGATGATGATTATTATATAACTACTTCAACCGACCAGAATAATAAGCCCTTTACGCTCGGAAGCGACAACGAGGTTACTGTAAGCTATTTGGGCGTTAATACGACCTTGTATCTTACTATTATTGAAAATCCCGTAAAGAGCCTGACCTTGCTTGACGACTTCAAAATCAAAGTTTACGAGACCGTTGACGGATACACTACATCCGAATATAATCCCGAAACAGGCGATTACGATTTGGAATATTTCAGATATAATTTAAAAAATATTCAGGAAGCAAGAGTTCAAGTCAATTACAAGAACGGCACATCAAAAATCATTCATCCGTATGAGGAGATCAATGATGAATTCGGCGAATTCTATGTTAACGCGTACTCGGATCAGGAGAATAGACCGTGGACATTAGGCGGAAACAACTACGCTACCGTAAGCTATATGGGAGCGGAGGTCAGTGTCCCCGCAGTTGTTTATCCGAGCCCGATAAAGAGCATTGAGCTGGTTAAACCTACTGCCAAGAAGTTTATTGAAAATACCGACGGCTATGAAACAACTGACAAAAACGACAACAGCTTTTATTACTATAGAGTCAGAGGAATTGAGGACGCCGAAATAAAAATCAACCTCACCGACGGCACAAGCAGAACAGCAAACGTCGGCGACAGCATCGGCGGATATGTTGTAAGCAGCAGTACAGACCAGTTTTCCGAGCCGTGGAAGCTCGGAAGCGATAACTACATCATGATTAGGTTTATGGGCAAAGAGGTGAAGATGCCCGTAACGGTTGTTGAGAATCCGGTAAAGAGCATTACCATAGATTCCGTTCCGACAAAACAGTATATCCTCGGAGATGCTGTATACGGCTTAACGCGATACTTCGAACCCTCGGATTACAGAGGACTGAAATTCACTGTCAACTTCAAGGACGGAACCAAAAAGACCTACACCGGCGAAGAGATCGACAGAAATATGCTTGACGGACATGATGTGACAGTCGAGGCTGAAAATCCGCCGAAGGTCGGACAAGTCCCTGTAACACTGACCTATATGGGCGCGAAAGCTCAGTATAATGTAACCGTTAAAAACAGTGATTTTGCCTCGATCGAGGTGATCAAGCTTCCGACAAAACCGGTTTACTCGGATTTCTACGAGCCCGACTGGCGCGGACTGCAGATGAAGGTTACCTATAAAAACGGAACCTCAAAAATCGGTACGCTGAAAGACGGCAATATCATATACGGTTACAGCGATTGGTATGGTATGTATGTAGGGTTTGATTTTGACGGAGTTATCGGAATTTTGGCAAGAAGATGGATCGATGAAGAAGAAAAATACGGCTACATAATCTCTCTCGGCGATGTATCCGGAGAAATAAAAGGGCTCACTTACCGCGAGGATAAAAGAGTTACCGATGTCGATGTCGAGAATTTCTCGGAGTCAGCTCAGAATATGCTTCTTAAGGTCACATACCAGGACGGAAGCAAGGAGGATATCCGCCTGACAACTATATTGTATAATGGTTTCACGATGTCAAAACAGACACGCAGTGTGAAAGCGCTGACCGACAAGGGCGTACTGTCGTTTTCGATCCCGAATCACGAGGTGGTCCAAACCGATGTGATCCTGTGGGTATTCGAAATAGCTGTAAGATCGAAAAATCCAAATCCGGAACCCGATCCCTTCCCCTACCCGGATATCGATCCCGTACCCGTAGTCGATCGTATTATCGGTGATGCGAACGGCGACGGCATTGTTGATATTCTCGACGCTACTTTGATTCAAAAGTATGCGGCCGAAAAGGTTACGTTAACAGACGCGCAAAAGGATGTCGCCGATGTAAACGATGACGGCGTTGTCGATATTCTCGACGCTACGGATATTCAAAAATACTCCGCAGAAAAACTCACCGAATTTAAAAAGAAAGCGTAAATCACGCCGGATATAACAAAAATCACCCTTGCCGCAAATGCGGTAAGGGTGAAAATTTTCTATCTGATAATTTTGTCTACTGAATATAAACGATCGAGGGTTTCCTGAACGCGGTCACGATCCTGACAACGGCGGAGTAAACGAGCATCAGGCAGTAGCCGTAAACGACAACCTCCTTGTCGCCGATAATGATTCCGATAACCAAAAGCGCGATCGCAAACAAAATGCTCAAAATACCCGTGATCAGTTTGAAATTCAAAAGCGAAGCTCCGTTGAACTTTGCCTCGAACGCGCGCAAAACATCAATAAATCCGTAGAACGCGTAAAAGAATATAAGATAAAACATTACGATATAATCGCTGAAAGCGACGCTTGAGGATATGAAAAGCGCGATATCAAGAGCTATTATTCCCCGGTAAAGGGTCGATTTGCCTCCGACCATATGCCGCGCCATTGAAAAGTAATATCGTTCATGATATTGACGTGTGGTATAATGAAGATGATATGCCTGATGATGAAATCAGCCGTTCGACAATTTGGTGAATATTGGTATTGACGAGACCTCATACAAGAAGGGACACAAGTATATTACCGTTATCGTCAACCACGATACGAACACCGTGGTTTGGGCTGCCAAAGGACACGGAAAGTCAGTGTTAGAGCCGTTTTTCAAGCAATTAAGCTCTGAACGGCGCGCAAAGATCCGTCTTGTTTCGGGAGACGGCGCAAGGTGGATAAAGGACACGGTAGTGGAGTATTGCCCAAATGCGGAGTTTTGTATCGACCCGTTCCATGTCGTGTCATGGTGCACCGAGGTTTTGGACGAGGTTCGCCGTGAGGAATGGAACAAGGCTCGTGCGGAACTCGCAAAAGAACCGAAGAAAAAGTCCGGACGCGGCAGACCCAAGGGCGGCAGCAAACAAAAATCACCGGCTGAACAGCGTGTCGAGGCAGTCAAGTCATCCAAGTATCCACTGCTGATGAATCCGGAAAATTTGAATGAAGCATATCAGGCAAAGCTCAAACAACTGCTCCTGCGTAACAGACGTTTGGCGACCGCTTATCGGCTGAAAGAAGAACTGCGAATGATTTTCAAGCTGGCTCCTGACGAGGTGTCGGCTGCCTTGGATAAGTGGCGGCGCAGGGCATGGTCGTGCCGAATCGATCAATATGTTGAGCTGCAACGAAAAATCAAGCGCCACAAGGATGCAATCATCGCAACTATCACGCACGGCATCTCCAATGCGCGAATCGAAGCCACAAACAACAAAATCAAGCTTTCTGTTAGAATGGCTTACGGTTTCCGCAATATCGATAACTTGATTTCAATGATTATGCTCCGCTGCGGCGGCTTAAACATTGGCTTGCCGGGCAGGTGTCAAGAAATTTGACCCACACTTTCTAGGGAAGGCTCCTTTTCCTTGAGGTTAAACCGCTCGACTGCGCTGACTTCATGCCGAGCTGTTCAAGCTGTTCCGACAGCTCCGCAAAGCGTTTGGTGCAGTATTCTTT
>OMXW01000073.1 GCA_900315085.1 uncultured Eubacteriales bacterium | reverse complement strand
AACCGCGGCAAAGAAGCTTGCCAGCGACCCGAAAATCAAATCGTACGGGCCGAGCGCGGACAGCGAGCTGATATTGGCTATTACACAGCCGATCGTAAGTCCCGGAATTGCGGCAGGGGTAAAGAGCGCGAGCATTGTGAGAACCTCCGAAACCCGAAACTGAACCGCCATTGACGCGGTTCCCGGAAGCAGAACGTTCTGCATTATTGTAAGCGTTGCGTACAGTGCGGCGATTATTGCTCCCTGCACGATATAATACACGCTTTTTCTTTGTTTCTTCATATATTTTCACCTGAGTTGTTTTTTAGTATAATATATCATATTATTTTGGTAAATGCAATTGACGTAGGGCGCAAAATAAAGTATTATTATTTTGTATGCTGTAAAAAGGTGATAGTGTGAGTAATATTGATCTTAAAAAATTAATTGTGCCCGCGGTTGCCGCCGCTCTTGTTATTTCGGGCGTTTTGATGATAGTTTTTGCGGACAAATACCGATTCCGCGCCGAACCAAAGCTTGAAAAAAAAGAGCTCGGGCTTGAAGTAAAAAGCACCGAAAGCCGAAAGGAAATCCATTCGACGCTTTGCCGCGACAGTCTGCCAGAAAAGCTAAAAGACGCTTACGACACGGCAGGCAAATTTATTAACGAAAGTGAAGCGGAAAGCTTTTGGCTTGAGAATATTTCAAAGGACGAGTTTAAAACCGCGTTTGAAGCTTACACCGCCGACCATCCCGAGGTTTTTTGGATCGACACCAAAAGCTCATACAAATACTATGAGATGGACACAAGCCTTGAAATTGAGTTCTGCTTTTCAATGAGCGGAGATACGCTTGAAACCGCCAAGAAAAAGCTTGACGAAGCTGTAAAAAAGGCGTTTACATACGCCCCTGAAAAAGCCGACGACCTTGACGCGGAGGTTTTCATCAACGACTATCTTGTGAACCACTGCAAGTACAATGAAAAAGCCGAGTTCAGCCATACCTCCTACGGCGCGCTTGTAAACGGCGAAGCGGTCTGCGACGGCTATTCGCTGGCGTTCAAGCTTTTGTGCGATAAGATGGGGATTGAGTGCTCAACAGTTGAGGGCACAGCCGATTTCAACGACGGTAAGGACATAGGCCATATGTGGAACTGCGTAAAAATCGGCGGCGACTGGTACAACGTTGACGTGACCTGGAACGATATCAGCACTGCAAAATTTTACGCCGAGAGATATTTTTATCTCAACCTGACAGACAAGGAAATCAAAAAAGACCACAAATTCAGTCCGCTTTTTAACAGCGATAAATTCACGGGCGACACCACCTTTAATATTTTCCTGCCCGAGTGCAAGACGGATAAATTAAAATATCTTGATATCTACTGCGTTACGATTTCCGATTTGAGCAAGGACGACGAAATCATCGCCTCGCTTATTGCCTCGGCAAAAGAAGAACAGAAAAGCTGCAGCTTTGTTATTGACAGCAAGCTGGATTATAAGGAAACCTGCGACAAAATTATCAACGACGGCTACATAAACGAATGGATAGACGGCGCGAATCACTACTGCGACCGCAGCCATAAAATTGCCGCCAACACAAAGGCCTACATCTACGGAAATCAGAACGTTCTAACCGTAGAATTGAACTACGGATGATTGACGATAACCGATTTTCGTTGTATAATAGTTGAGTAACAAATGTAAACATTTTTAGGAGTGATATTTATGGGTATGACGATGTCTCAGAAAATTCTCGCGGCTCACGCGGGACTTGACGAGGTAAAGGCAGGTCAGCTTATTAACGCAAAGCTGGATATGGTGCTCGGAAACGACGTTACCTCTCCCGTTGCAATCAACGTATTTGAGGAAAATGGCGCCACAGCTGTGTTTGACAACACAAAAATCGCTATGATCATGGACCACTTTACCCCCAACAAGGACATCAAGGCGGCTACTCTTGTTAAGCAGACAAGAAACTTTGCCAACAAATACGATATCAAGAACTTTATGGACGTAGGCATGATGGGTATTGAGCACGCGCTCCTCCCCGAAAAAGGTCTTGTGGGCCCCGGATGTCTTTGCATAGGCGCAGACTCTCACACCTGCACCTACGGCGCGCTCGGAGCGTTCTCAACAGGCGTAGGCTCAACCGATATGGCGGCAGGCATGATAAGCGGCAAGGCTTGGTTCAAGGTTCCTTCCGCAATCAAATTCAACCTCGTTGGCAAGCCTCAGGGTTATGTGAGCGGCAAGGATGTTATTCTTCACATCATCGGCAAAATCGGCGTTGACGGCGCTCTTTATAAATCTATGGAATTCTGCGGCGAGGGAGTTAAATACCTGAACATCGACGACCGTCTCTGCATTGCCAACATGGCTATTGAGGCAGGCGCAAAAAACGGCATCTTCCCCGTTGACGATATCACTCGCGAATACTGCGACGGAAGATATCAGGGAACTCCCGTTGAATATACAGCCGACGAGGACGCGGAGTACGACGAGGAATACACGATCGACCTCAGTCAAATCCGTCCCACAGTCGCTTTCCCCCACCTTCCCGAAAATACAAAGACAGTTGATGAAATCGCAGAGGGCGAGGTTAAAATTGACCAGTGCGTGATCGGAAGCTGCACAAACGGCAGAATAAGCGACCTCAGAGCCGCTGCGGAGATTTTCAAGGGCAAGCACATCGCTAAGGGCGTTCGCTGCATCGTTATCCCCGGTACTCAGAAAATCTGGCTGCAGGCTATGCACGAAGGTCTGTTTGATATCTTTGTTGAGGCAGGCGCTGTTGTTTCAACTCCTACCTGCGGTCCCTGCTTAGGCGGTCACATGGGTATTCTTGCCGCGGGCGAAAAGGCTGTTTCAACTACTAACCGTAACTTTGTAGGCAGAATGGGTCATGTTGACAGCGAGGTTTACCTTGCAAGTCCCGCCGTTGCCGCTGCAAGCGCGGTTGCGGGCTACATCACCGATCCCGACAAAGTTTGATAAGGAGGAACTATCATGAACGCTAAAGGCACTGTACATAAATTCGGAGACAACGTCGATACCGACGTTATCATCCCCGCAAGATATCTTAACACCGCTTCTCACAAGGAACTTGCCTCTCACTGCATGGAGGATATTGACAAGGAGTTCGTTAACAAGGTCAAAGAGGGCGACATAATGGTTGCCGAAAAGAACTTTGGCTGCGGCTCATCGCGTGAGCACGCTCCGATCGCTATTAAGGCGAGCGGAATTTCCTGCGTTATCGCTTCAACCTTTGCGCGCATCTTCTACCGCAACTCAATCAACATCGGATTGCCGATTCTTGAGTGCGACGAAGCTGCAAAGGATATCAGGGACGGCGACGTTGTTTCGGTTAACTACGACACAGGCGTAATCACAAACGAAACCACAGGCAAAACCTATCAGGCAGAGCCGTTCCCCGAATTCATTCAGAACATCATTCAAAAAGGCGGTCTTATCAACTCGATCATTGAGTAATTGATATTTTGCGTAAACTATGTAATGAGGATAAACTAATCCGGAGTGTTCACGCTTCTGAAGGCGGCATAATTTAACTGCATTATTAAAAGGAACGGCGTAAAAACCGTTCCTTTTTAATATCCATTATTCTTTAGATCCGATACAAGCTGAACATAAAACTCGCGCACATCGAAGTCCTTAATATTTTCGCGGTTTAGGTCAATCATATCTCCGTGGGATATTCCGCGTCTTCCGTCCGTTTTCAGATACTTGTAGCAATTGCCCCAAGGAAACGAGGTTTCCGACACAAGTCCGTCGTTTTCGCCGTCAAAGTGCTTTACGATATGATATGAAAAGTTCAGCGGGAACTTTCCGTCAGTCGCATGGTTGAGCTTTGAGCCTACGCTCTGATAATACACACTCTCGCTGTCCGGTGTTCTTTCGTTGAATAGTTTGCAGTTTTCGTTCGTCAGGTCGGTTACGGCTGCGATAAAATCGGGATCGCTGTCGCCTAAGCGCTTTAGCGCGAGGTTATACGAACCCGCGATTGTATTCTTCAACTGCTCGGGAACCTTACCGAGCAGATAATCCGCGAACAGGCATCCTCTGTGCGGAGTGTTGATAGTGGTCAGCGTTGCTACATACGGCGCGGCTCCAAAGTGTGTTAGCGCGCAGCGGCAGTCAAGCCCTCCTTTTGAATGCGCTATGATATTCACCTTTTCACAGCCTGTTTCGCTGACGATTTCCCTGATTCGCGCGGCAAGCTCGCGTCCGCTGTCCTCAACCGAGAGCGCGGACTGGTGATTTCCGTAGTAAATCTTAGCGCCGTTCTTTTCAAGCTCGGAGGGAATTCTTCCCCAGTAATTCAGATACTTAAAATCCCTGAAAAACACTCCGTGAACAAGCAGCACAGGATATTTTGTCGCGCAGATCTTGTCGTTTTTGCGGCTTTCATTTAGCTTGATTTTTTCGGTCTCTTCCCTGACCTCACGGTTTGTCACACCGATTATTTTTACAAGTGCAATGATATTGGCTATCGGCACCATTCCGCACAGCACGCCGATCACCCTGAGCTTGATTCCGAGCTGAACCGAGGTAAAATAAACCCTGAGTATTCCGTTCCAAAAGGTAAGCGCGAGCATAAAGAACACTGTAAGCGCGCTAATCAGCCACGGCACGGAATAACCCTGCGCAATTATATATGCTATATGCGCCGCTCCCGAAATAACCGAAGCAGGCAAAAACTCGATTAACAGGTCGGAACCGTCAGCGCAGACTCTGAGACGAGTGTCGGGGATTTTGCGGTTAAGCGGCATTGGCACCGCGTTTACTAATATAAACGGTATTAGCAATAGCAGCGTCAGAAAATTGCCGAAGATATATCCAAACCCGACGCAGCATGATGCAATCGCAAGCAGCGCCGAATTAATTGTTAAATAAATGTACCTCAATAGTACTCCTCCCTCGTAACTCTTTCACTATACTACCACCTACCGCAAATTTTTTCAATTGTGTTTTATATTTTGTAACAAAATTGACAAATAACACTTGCATTTTTAAGCACAATATAGTAAAATTAAAGACAGACATACAGCAAATTTTCAGGAGGTATTATTATGGCTGACATGTATAAAATCAGAACCAAAAATAAAGACGTGTTCCTGCGCGTTGCGAAAGGTCACTTTGCAACAATGCACAGCCACACAAATTACTATATTGATGTTACAACTCAGAAAACCAGACTCAGCGAGGCAACAGCCGTTGCAAAGCAGCTTGTATCGGACTATCGCGCCAACACGATAATCGACACAATTCTCTGCCTTGACGGCACAGAGGTTATCGGCGCGTGCGTTGCGAACGAGCTTACCAAAAACGACTTTCTCAATATCAACGCACACCAGACGATTTATGTTGTATCGCCCGAGTTCATCGGCGGCGGTCAGATGATTTTCCGCGATAACCTCATTCCGATGCTCACAAACAAGCACGTTTTGATTACCGCGGCTTCCGTTACAACAGGAAAGAGCGCGCTTGCGGCAATTGACGCCATCACCTACTACGGCGGAATTGTTGTGGGCGTATCGGCGATATTCGCGACGGTAGATAAGTGTGACGGTCATCCTGTTCATTCGATTTTCAATCCGCATGACCTCGGAGATTATCAGAGCTACAAGCCTCACCTCTGCCCCAACTGCCAGAGAGGTGAAAAAATCGAGGCGCTTGTAAACAGCTACGGATATTCCGCCCTTTAATTTGAAATCAACTGCCGTTTCACGCGTTTGAAGCGGCAGTTTTTTATCAAAAAAGAAAATAAATTTTAAAAATCTATTGACAAACTCTTCGAGATATACTATAATAATACTTGCTGATTTTGACAGCATACATGGCGGAATAGCTCAGCTGGCTAGAGCATTCGGTTCATACCCGAAGTGTCGTAGGTTCAAGTCCTATTTCCGCTACCAAATTCGGCCCGGTGGTCAAGCGGTTAAGACACCGCCCTTTCACGGCGGTAACACGAGTTCGATTCTCGTCCGGGTCACCATGAGCCCCTTACAAAATGTGAGGGGCTCGACTTATACAAATTATTTCGCCGGTGTGGTGGAATAGGCAGACACAAGGGACTTAAAATCCCTCGGTTATTGCAACCGTACCGGTTCAAGTCCGGTCACCGGCACCAAAAAAGACAGTTTTCGGACTGTCTTTTTTCTTTTGCAAAATATCTTAAAATACCCGAAAACGGCTTGAATACTGGGGTTTTTATACTTGCGACGATTAAGTTGAGTTTAGTCGGATGAGCTTTAATCAACTTAAAATGCTGTCAAATTTGCTGTCATTTGCAGTCGGACAGGCAACGAAAAACCGCATTATACCTGTGAAAATCAGTTTTCAGCCAAATAAACATGCTGTCAATTCTCCCCTGACAGCAAAAAATAAGTTATTACCAAAGGTAGCCTGTTGTTTTCTATTTTATTTCAATAATTGACTTGCACTGTTTCAGTGCGTATTTTTTCGCTTCATATGCCCCACCAAAATTGCGGACTGTGTAGAATATCACAACATCGCTGTTATCTATCATCCAACGGTTACGGGCCTTGATTGAGCTTTTATAGTAAACAAAAGCTAATTCATCAGGGACTATTATGTCGTCAAACAAGGCGGAATAGTAATCTCTATTAGTATTTATGTCATTCGAAAAATATGGTTTTACACAAATCAGTTTGATATTAGGATAGACTTTTTGCGCTCTGCGAACAGCAGAAGAAAACAAACTGTCAAATGCCCCCATCGCACCTGTATAGAATAACTCACAGTTTTGATTGACGGCGTTCTTAACAGCAAAATAAAGCTGTTCCTCAATGTTCCCTAATACTTCTCTATGCCCGAACCCACAGCAAGACTTTTTCATATTAACCTCGATAGATATAAAGTAGATATATTATGTGTCTATATCAAACATAATAACATATAATAAGCATAAAATAAAGTCATAATAAATATGAAACGAGGTTTATTTATGGCTATTAAAAGTTTGTCAATTAGAATTGATGAAGAAATGCTTAACAAACTGCATGTGGTTGCTGATTATGAGGGACGTTCCGCGAATAGTCAAATACTGATTCTAATACGCGATGCGATAGAAAAGTATGAAGATAAACACGGTAAAATTGAATTATAAAAACGAACAGGCATTTATCTAAAAGTAAATGTCTGTTCGTTTTGTATATAAATTTTTTTATTATTCTAAAAAATGATATTGCTATTATTCCAGAAATAGAATATAATAGAGGTATTGAAGTGTAGGAGGTAATAGAATGCCGCAAATTCAGTATATCTCAGCAAGTGAGGCTGCTATTAAATGGGGTATTTCTCACAGAAGAGTTATCACTCTTTGCAGAGAGAACAGAATACCCAATGTTGCCATGCTTGGTAATATGTGGATTACTACCCGATATGACAAGAAGAATCCTGCTAAGCCGTTTATTAAATGGGCAGGCGGCAAGGGACAGCTCCTCCCGACAATCCGCAAATTCTATCCGCCGAATATGGGAGTGGAAATAACGAAATACTGTGAGCCGATGGTAGGCGCGGGCGCTGTGCTTTTTGATGTTCTGAACACTTACGAAATGGACGAGGTATATATCTGCGACACCAACGCCGAGCTGATAAACACATACACCGTTGTGCGCGACCATTCCGACCGTCTAATTGGCTTTCTGTCAGCGTTTGAGAAAGACCACCTAAGCTGCGATGAGGATAGCAGAAAAGATTATTACTATCAGCAACGTGAGCGTTTCAATACAGAAATTCAGAAACCGACAAAAAGCAATTCTATCCTACGTGCGGCGCTGTTCATCTACCTTAACAAGACCTGCTTCAATGGTCTTTACCGCGTCAACCGCAAGGGTTTATACAATGTTCCGATGGGCTCATACAAGAATCCGACCATTTGTGACACAGAGAATATCAAAAAGACTTCGGAGCTTTTGCAGGGCGTCACCATTCTCGTCGGCGACTACACCTGCATTGACAAGTACGTCGATGAACATACCTTTGTCTATTTCGACCCGCCGTACCGTCCGCTAACCAAGACGGCGGAGTTTACGTCCTATACCGCGGATAGCTTCAACGATGAAGACCAGACTAAGCTCGGAGAATTTATCAAGTCATTGACAAAATCAAAGGTGATGGCGAGTAATTCAGACCCTCACAACATAGATGAGGAGGATAACTTCTTTGATGACCTTTATGAAGGGATGAACATTAACCGCGTTTCCGCTAACCGCGCTATTAATAGTAAGGGCAAAGGTAGAGGAAGAATATTCGAGCTATTGATCACTAACTATTAAGGGAGGTGTTAAATTATGCCATATGGTGAAGATGCTGAATGCCCCAACTGTGGCAAAACTGCACATGGTGTTGATGAAATCCGTATTCTTTTTGGATATAG
>OMXW01000138.1 GCA_900315085.1 uncultured Eubacteriales bacterium | reverse complement strand
ACTTTTGGGCGCGGGAATAGCTCTTGCGATCTACCCGAATATGCTTATGCAGGTTCTGGGCAGCGACAGGGGCGTAGGCTCAACAGGCTCGCTGTCAATAGATTTTATAACAATACTCACATATGTGGGCTATAAGCTGCTCACCTACGCCGAGGTGCTCTCAAAGGATATGTTCCTTGGTCAGACTTGGCTGTTCGCACTCTGCGCGGTATGCATGATCGCGGCGTTCGTGTACTTCCGCTTCATCAAAAAGCAAAAAACTCCGCGCAAGGCGTGGTTCCTCATCGTGCCCGGAGTGTTCTACTTTATCGGTATCGCACTGATTTCACCGTTCAACAGCGACCGCTATGTTATGGCTTCACTTCCGATGCTCTCAATGATATTCGTGTTCGGCTTCATTAAAATCTTTAATCTTTTAAAGAATAATAAATTACAGCTCGTTTTGCCTGTCAGCATTATTTTGGCAAGCGCGCTCGGCTTTGTAATCGTGAAGCCTTACTACACATACGGCAAGTCGAGTTTGTACAACGCAAAGACAAAGGACTGCCTGTTCGTCGGCACGGCTATGCAGGAATGGAACAAGAACCTTGACAAGTTCATGCTCTACGATACGACAACGATTGTGCAGACCTCAATGAATATCGACGGTCTTGTTGATGAAATCGAGGATTTCGCGTCTAAGCGCGGAGTTGTAACAAACGGCAAAATCGGCGGCATGGTTCATTCGTTTATAGACAGCGGCAGCGGAAAGGGCGACGAAAAGAGCAAGCAGAACAACCTCAACGCCTCAACGCTTGAAACTCTGAAAAATAATAAAGAGCTCGCCTCAAAGGACAAGCTCACGGTTTATATCTCTCGCCTCGCCGACAACGACGCGGTGATTGATTATGTAACAAAAAACCTCGGCTTTAAAAATCACACCTTGATCGAGGCTGACAAAAGCTTTGAGGATTATTTCAACTGGTACGACTACTTTGTTGAAACCGAGTCGTACAGCAATGTGTATGAGTTTACAAAATAGGTGGTAAAATGCAAAAATCAGACAGGAAAGACAAAATAGGATTCGCTTTTTCGGGCGGAGGATTGCAGGGAATAGCTCACGTCGGCGCGATAAAGGCGCTATATGAGCTTGGAATCAAGCCCGAATATGTTTCGGGAACAAGCTCGGGCTCGGCAATGGCGGCGCTCGTGGCAATGGGCTGCGACGCTGAGGACATGAAGCGCGTGGCTTCAAAATACTGGAAGGACCTCGTAAAATTCCGCCCGACCTCAATTCTGCAGTCGATCGTTGCGCTGAAATTCAGCAAAAAGAACCCCGGCGACGGCCTGATGGACGGCGTGATCGTTGAAGCGATGATTCGTTCGGTCATGGAGGAAAAGGGAATAAAGGGCTTTCACGATTTGCCGATCAACCTGACGGTCTGTACCAACGACACGAAGTCAACAGACGAGGTAATCATCACAACCCACGAGGAGAACCTTGAAAGCGAGTATGTTCAGTACATAACCGACGTTCCGCTTGAAATCGCGGTCAGAGCGAGTATGTCTTTCCCGGGACTGTTCACTACCTGTGACTACAAGGATTACAACTTCATCGACGGCGGCTCAAAGGACAACCTGCCCGTAAAGGTGCTCAAGGATATGGGCGTGGGCAAGGTGCTTGCGCTGGCGTTTGATATCATGGACTACACTCCGCAGACGGGAATTGACGGACTGATGAAGGTCATCTGGCGTTCGCTCGACCTCTACTCAATCAACGGCACAAGAAAAAGCATGGAAATGGCTGACTACTGCGTGCAGATCAAGAATGAGAACACTGCGATTTTCTCAATGGACAATATCGACGAAACAATCAAAGAGGGCTACGACTGCGTTATGAATCATAAGGAGCAGATCCTCGGCATTTTTGGAAAGTAATTATGTAGGGGAGACCCTTGCGGTCTCCCTAAAGCTGTGAACAAAACTATGGGTTGACCGCAAGGGTCAACCCTACTTTATAATAATACAAAAAGGACAACCAAAAGGCTGATACTCATAAGGATGATTTGAAACCACAAGAGAAACAGCCGATTGGGAGCCTAAACAAACTGAACAGCGAACTGTTATGAACATCATAATGGTTCGCTGTTTTTATGATTGCTTAATGTCGTCTTTATTTACGTATGAGGTTATGTATGCTTAATCAGTTTTCAAGAACACAGTTAATATTTGGAATAGAAGCTATGGAAAAGCTTTCGCAATCCTGTGTTGCTATATTCGGTGTTGGAGGTGTAGGAGGCTATACGATAGAAGCGCTTGCCCGTTCGGGAGTTGGCGCGATAGATTTAATTGATGATGACAGGATTTGTTTGACAAACCTTAATCGTCAGCTTCTTTCAACGCGTGATACCGTTGGTCAATACAAGGTTGATGTTGCCGAAAAGAGGATTCACTCCATTAATCCCGATTGTAAAGTGATTACTCACAAAACCTTTTATATGCCCGAAACAAAGCATATGTTTCGATACCGTCAAGGGTAAGCTGGAGCTTGTGATGAACGCAAAAGCAGCAGGAACACCGATAATCAGCTCAATGGGCGCGGGAAACAAAGTAAACGCGGCCGCGTTTGAGGTTGCGGATATTTACGAAACCTCTGTATGTCCGCTTGCAAGGGTAATGCGTTACGAGTGCCGCAAGCGCGGTATAAAAAGCTTAAAGGTTGTTTATTCAAAGGAAAAGCTAATCAGACAGCTTGAAGATATGTCCATTAGTTGCCGAAAGCATTGTATCTGCCCTCCCGGTACCGCGCGTAAATGTACACAGCGAAGGGATATTCCGGGTTCAACCGCTTTTGTGCCTTCTGCTGCCGGTTTGATTATTGCGGGCGAAGTGATAAAGGATTTAATTGATTTTGACAGGGGTGAGAAACAATAACGTAATGACAATACAACAACTAAAATATACAATAACCATTGCTAATCAGGGCTCATTTAACAAAGCGAGCGAAGTGCTGTATATCTCTCAGCCGTCGCTTACAGAATCCATAAAGGAGCTTGAAAAAGAGTTAAACATCACAATATTTTACCGCAGCGGCAAGGGAGCACAATATTTTACCGCAGCGGCAAGGGAGTTACTCTTACAAACGAGGGAGTAGAATTCCTTGCTTACGCGCGTGAGCTCTACGGTCAGTTTGAAAATGTTTTGGAACGTTACGGAGAAAACGAAAGCCGCAAAAAGATTTTTTCCGTCTCGACGCAGCATTACACCTTTGCGGTAAAAAGCTTTGTGGAACTGGTAAAGAAGCTTGATACCTCGGAGTTTGAGTTTGCCATACGCGAGGAGCAAACACAGAAAATTATTGACGACGTTATCAATATGAACAGTGAAATCGGAATACTTTACCTCAGCAGCTTTAATATGCCGGTTATCGGCAAGTTGCTCAGGCAAAATCACTTGGAATTCCACGAACTGATAAGCTGTGAGGCTTATGTGTATTTGTGGAAGGGGCACCCGCTCGCTGATAACGAGCGAATTTCCTTTGACGAGCTGAAGGACTATCCCTGCCTGTCGTTTGAACAGGGCGGCAACGGCTCAATGTACTTTGCCGAGGAAATTCTGGCATCCTATCCCTACCCGCGCATTATCAGAGCAACCGACAGGGCGACAATGCTTAATCTGATGGTGGGACTTGGCGGATATACCCTTTGCTCGGGTATTATTTGCGAGGAGCTAAACGGCTCTGACTTCATCGCTGTGCCCTTCGCACCCGATGACGCTCATCCGGGTGAAACGATGAAAGTCGGATATATCACCAAGAAAAATCTTTTGCTCAGCAAGGTGGGCAAAATATATATTGAGGAGCTGAAACGAACCCTCAGCTTAGGCAAAGCCGACGGATTATCTTAAAAATCCGCCGGCTTTTTATTTATGTTTTCCATATAGGGAGAGCCTATTGCTGTCAATAGTTTTTCGAGATTAGACAACGGAAAAAAGTAAGAATATAATAATACCCAATAAGCCTACCAACTTAGTAGGAATGAATGAGGTGCTGCAAAATGAATCTGCATTTTCCACGCCTGCTTCGTTTGAATTTCAGGTTCGGACGAATGCGGCGATGTTGACTTAAATCAAATTAAGGAGGCGGAATAATGGATTGGAACGTGATAGCGGAAAGCGCGCCGCTTTATTGGGACGCAATGCTGCTGACGCTGAAAACAGGTTGGATTGGTGTAGCGCTCGCAACGTTTATCGGCTTGGTATCGGCAGTTGTCATTCACTTCCGCGTCCCGGTGCTGCGGGTGATTTTTAAAATCTATATCGAAATTTTCCGCAACACACCGTTATTAATTCAACTGTTTTTTCTATATTTCGCGCTTCCGAAAATCGGAGTTAAAATCTCTGCCGAAGTTTGCGGCTGGCTTGGCTTGGGGCTGCTTGGCGGCAGTTATATGAGCGAAGTGTTCCGAAGCGGGATTGAGGCGATTGACAGTATCCAGCGCGAGAGCGCGTTGAGCCTGGGAATGACGGATTTTCAGGTGATGACGCATATCATTCTGCCGCAGGCTATATCCTACAGCACGCCCGCATTTGTGGCAAACATTATTTTTCTGCTTAAGGAAACCAGCGTGTTCAGCGCAATAAGTCTGATGGATTTGATGTTCCGTGCGAAGGACTTGATTGGTCTGTATTACAACACTACGGAATATCTTGCGATGCTTGTTGTTTTTTATCTTATCATTTTGCTGCCCGTTTCTATCCTTGGTACGGTGCTTGAGAGGAGGCTGCGCTATGCAAGCTTTGGGACTTGACGTGCTGTTTAAGGGAAGCAACTTTTTACGGCTTTTGGAAGGTTTATGGAAGGCGCTGGAAATCAGTCTGGCGGCAGTCGCGTTAAGTCTGGTGCTTGGAGTATTGTTCGGAATTGTGATGACCTTCCGTAATCCCATAATCAGAGCTTTGTCGCGGGTTTATCTTGAAATCGTCCGCATTATGCCGCAGATGGTACTGTTGTTTTTAGTTTTTTTCGGTACGACAAGGGTATTCGGCTGGAACCTTAAGGCTGAAGCAGCTTCTATCAT
>OMXW01000086.1 GCA_900315085.1 uncultured Eubacteriales bacterium | reverse complement strand
TTTTCCTTCATAAGGTCAACGAAGCGGTCAAACAGGAACGCGGTGTCCTGGGGGCCGCCGCAGGCTTCGGGGTGAAACTGAACCGAAAACGCCGGCATATTTGTGTAATTAACGCCCTCGCAGGTGTTGTCGTTGCCGTTAACAAAGCTTACCTCGCCGTTTTCGGGCATGCTGTCCGATACAACCGCGTAGCCGTGGTTCTGAGAGGTGATGTAAACCCTGCCTGTCTTGACTTCCTTTGCGGGCTGGTTTGCTCCGCGGTGACCGTAGTGGAGCTTCTCGGTTTTTGCTCCCTGAGAAAGCGCCAGAAGCTGGTGACCGAGACAGATTCCGAACATCGGGATCTTATTGTCGCAGAGCTTTTTGAGCTGAGCGATGATCTCGGTGTTTTTGCTTGGGTCTCCGGGGCCGTTTGACAGCATTACGCCGTCGGGATCCATTGCGAGTATCTCCTCGGCTGAGGTGTGGGCGGGAACTACCGTGAGGTTGCAGCCGCGCTTAACAAGCTCTCTGCCGATATTGTGCTTTGCGCCGAAGTCCATCAGAACAACGTCAAGCTCTGGATTTTCGGGTGCAAAGCTTTCCTTTTGACTGATTGTTGTGCTTTCGACCGCGTCGTTGATAACATAATTTTTGATCTCCTCAAACTCGGCGTCGGACACCTCCGGAGAATACTTGATTTTGCAGTTGAGCACGCCGTATTCGCGCACGATCCTTGTGAGCGCGCGGGTATCAAGTCCGTAGATTCCCGGGATACCCGAATTTTTTAAAAAGGTGTCAAGATCACCCTCGCAACGGAAGTTGGAAGGAGCTTGGCACCATTCTCTAACAATATAAGCTTTGAGGGCAGGGGAACTGCTCTCGAAATCAGAAGGAATAACTCCGTAGTTGCCGATTAAAGGGAATGTCTGAATAACCACCTGACCAAAATAGCTGGGGTCGGTGAGTGTTTCAAGATAGCCTGTCATTGCTGTGGTAAAAACAAGCTCTCCCGTAGTTTCCTTTTCGGCACCGAATGCCTTGCCCTCAAAAACAGTACCGTTTTCAAGAACTAAGTACGCAGCACGACTCATAAAAACAATCCTTTCGTTTAAAATGCTGATATAGTATCTAAACTATGAAATAAACTAATTTTCGTAGGTCTGAATAACCTGCTTGGCTATGTTCAGCCTGTTTGTGCGCAGATCCATCGCCTGCTTTTCAAGATAGCGGTGCGCCTGATCCTCGCTCATTGAGAGGCAGGTGACCAAAAGCAGCTTGGCGCGGTCAATAATTTTAATATCCTCAACCATGCCCTTTAAGCGTTCGTTCTCCTTTTCCACCCTCAGCATGCGGCTGCGGAAGCAGTCGGTAAACTGCAGGTAGTGGTGAAACAAATGCTTGTTGATCGGCTTGGCAATTACCAAAACTCCGTGCTGAGCAAGCAGGTCGTAAACCTCGTCCGCGTTTTTCTGCGGAACGATTATCACCACAGAGGAGCGGGTGGTACGCGCAAAGTGACGTGAAAGCTCAATGCCGTTTTCATCAATAAGCGGAGCGTTAATGCAAATCAGGTCAAACTCACTGTCCACTACCGCTTCCTTGGCGCTGTATGCGGCGTAAAAGGCTGAAATTTTGTCATAGCCTTCAACCTTAAGCAGCTTTGACAAAGACGACGCGCTTTGCTCGGAGGCTGAAACCAGTAAAGCTTTTTTCAAAGCCCTCACCTCCGCAATTTCTTTCTTCAACATATTATTTTACAAGATTTACGGTCAATAATTTTTACATAAAGGAATTATAACAATAATTTTCAGTGTTTTATACTATGGATTATTTTCTTGAAAATAATATGAATTTTTTATTGACTTTGATAAGCAAAAAGCGCAGGGAAAATAACGGATAGAAATAATAATTGAAAAATCGCAGGGGCGAACCCGTGTGTTCGCCCTTGAACCGACGTTCGTTTACGTCCGATTTGTACCTGTAAAAACAAAGGTTAATTTTACGTTCTATGGCGCACACATAGGTGCGCCACTACGTACTTTCAAAAAGCCATTCCTCATATTTAACAATCATTAAAACAGAAAACACAGTTTTTCAACAAGCAAAACGGAGCCGGCTCATCTGCTTTGAGCCTGCTCCGTTTTTATTATATTTATTAAACGCCGAACAGTAAATCGTAATATGAGGGATAGGGCCAGAAATCGGAAGCTGTTTCGGTTTCCATTGAATCGCCCACAGCTCTGAGCTCCTGCATTTTCGCGAATACTACCTCGCGGAAATACATTGCGTACTCAAGGCAGTCAGCCTTGTGCTCGCTTGCGCCCATAACTGCCTCCTCGAGCTCGGCTGTCTTTTTAACAAAGCAGACCAGCCTGTTTGAAAGGCTCATTACAAGCTCCTCCTCAACCGAGGTGGGAATATCAGCCGAGAGCGCCTTCTTTGCCAGAGCCGCGTCGGTCATTTCTCTTACGAAAGCGGTCACTGCGGGAGTGATCTTCTTTTTTGCCATGTCGATCATGGTGAGCGCCTCGATGTTGATCTGCTTGCAGTAGGTTTCAAGCTCGATTTCATATCTAGCGCGGTACTCAGCCTCGGTAACGATTTTATTCTTTACAAACAGCTCAACGTTCTTTCTGTCCATGAAACGGCTGAACGCCTCGGGCAGAGATTTGAGGTTAAGCAGACCTCTTCTCTTTGCCTCCTCAACCCACTCGTCGGTGTAGTTGTCGCCGTTGAAGATGATTCTCTGATGCTCGGTGAGCACGTTTTTAACAAGAGATTTAACAGCCTTTTCAATGTTTTCCTCGTCCTTGAGCTCAACGTAGAACTGGCTTAATTCCTCGGCGACCATTGTGTTGAGCATGTAGTTGGGACAGCCGATATTGAGAGCCGAGCCGAGCGCGCGGAACTCAAATTTATTGCCCGTGAACGCAAACGGAGAAGTTCTGTTTCTGTCTGAGGTATCCTTTTTGAAGTCGGCGAGAACGTCAACGCCCGTCTGCATCCTCTCCTTGCCGTGGCTGACATATTCCTCGCCGTTGATGATTGAATCAACCATTGCGCCGAGGTCGTCGCCGAGGTACATTGAGATGATCGCAGGAGGAGCCTCGTGAGCGCCGAGACGGTGGTCGTTGCCTGCTGAGGCAACAGTAGCTCTGAGCAGATCCTGATACTCGTCAACAGCCTTTACGACCGCCGCGAGGAAGAGCTGGAACACAAGGTTATTTTCGGGGTGCTTGCCGGGTGAGAGAAGATTTTCGCCGGTGTTTGTTGAAAGCGACCAGTTGTTGTGCTTACCGGAGCCGTTTACGCCTGCAAAGGGCTTTTCGTGAAGCAGGCAAACAAGACCGTGCTTTTCGGCAATCTTTTTCATGATTTCCATTGTAAGCTCGTTGTGGTCGTTCGCGATATTTGAAGTTGTGAAAATAGGAGCAAGCTCATGCTGAGAGGGAGCTACCTCGTTGTGCTTTGTCTTTGCAAGGATACCGAGCTTCCAAAGCTCGTCGTCAAGGTCCTTCATGTACGCCGCTACTCTTGTTTTAATAGCGCCGAAATAATGGTCGTCAAGCTCCTGTCCCTTGGGAGCCTTTGCGCCGAACAGAGTTCTGCCCGTCAGCTTTAAGTCCTCGCGCTGCTCATACAGATCCTTGTCGATAAGGAAGTATTCCTGCTCGGGGCCTACGGTTGTGATCACTCTTGTAACGTCGGTCTTGCCGAGAAGATGAAGTATCCTTACCGCCTCGCTGCTGATTTTTTCCATTGAGCGGAGCAGGGGTGTTTTTTTATCGAGCACCTCGCCTGTGTAGGAACAGAACGCGGTTGGAATATACAAAGAGCCGTCTCTTACAAACGCGGGAGATGTGGGGTCCCATGTTGTGTAGCCGCGTGCCTCAAAGGTAGCGCGGATTCCGCCGCTGGGGAACGATGAAGCGTCAGGCTCGCCCTTGATGAGCTCCTTGCCCGAAAACTCCATGATAACTCCGTCGCCGTTGGGCTGGATAAAGCTGTCGTGTTTTTCGGCGGTAACGCCGGTCATAGGCTGGAACCAGTGGGTGTAGTGAGTGCAGCCCATCTCGATTGCCCAGTCCTTCATTGCGGTGGCTACTACATTTGCCACGCTGAGGTCAAGCGGTTCGCCGTCCTGAATCGTTTTTTTGAGCGCCTTGTAGGTTGACTTTGGAAGTCTTTCCTGCATTTTCTGATCGTTGAAAACCATTGATCCAAATATTTCCGGCACCTTACTCATAAAACTAAACTCTCCTGTTCAAAATCATTTTTATAGTAAAAACGGCACTGCGGGTGTTTGCCCACAGCGCCTTTGCTGTTTATGGTGTAAGTATATTCTCAAAAATTAAAAATGTCAATAGATAAAAATTTTTTCATCTCAAGGTACAAAAACAAGGCGGTATCCATACACAAAATGTGCAGATTTTTTACCGCAAATCTTGCCTTAATCATCAGTAAATGGTAAAATAAAAATCAAAGGAATGATGAGTATGAAGCAAAGCGAAAAATCAATCTGTCCAGTCCATAAAAAATGCGGCGGCTGCCAGCTGCAGAACATGAGCTATCCGGAGCAGCTCGCCTTCAAGCAAAACAAGGTTGACAGATATTTAAAGAAATTCAAAAAGCCGCTGCCGATAATCGGCATGGATGATCCGTATCACTACCGAAACAAGGTTCAGGCGGCGTTTTATACAAACAGGAACGGAAAGATTATTTCAGGCGTTTATCAGTCGGGCAGCCACAATGTGGTTGGAATTGACAGCTGCCAGATCGAGGACAGAACCGCCGACAAAATAATCGTGGCGGTGCGCAGGCTTATGCCGTCCTTTAAGATGACTACCTACAACGAGGACACTCACAAGGGCTTTCTGCGCCACATTCTTGTAAAGCGCGGCTTTGCCACAAATCAGGTCATGCTTGTGCTCGTAACAGGCAGCCCGATGTTCCCCTCAAAAAACAATTTTGTAAAGGCGATCCGCAAGCAGTTCCCCGAGATAACGACGGTAGTGCAGAACATCAACCCGTACGACACGAATTTGGTGCTCGGCAAGAAGCAGAACATACTGTACGGCAAGGGCTATATTGAGGACGAGCTATGCGGCTGCCGATTCAAAATATCGCCGAAGAGCTTTTACCAGATAAACCCGGTACAGACCGAGGTGCTCTACGGAAAGGCGATCGAATACGCAAACCTCAAGGATAACGAAACCGTGCTCGACACCTACTGCGGAATAGGAACTATAGGAATAATTGCCGCGAAGCGCGGAGCAGGCAGGGTAATAGGCGTTGAATTAAACGGAGACGCGGTACGCGACGCTATCGACAACGCAAAGGCGAACGGACTGAAAAACATACGCTTCTACAAGGGCGACGCGGGCGCGTTTATGCGCGAGGCTTCAACGGAGGACGAGCGTCCCGACGCGGTGTTCATGGATCCGCCGCGCGCGGGCAGCAGCAAGGTTTTCCTTGACTCGCTGATTTCTATGTCGCCGAAAACCGTGGTTTATGTAAGCTGCAATCCCGAAACGCTGGCGAGGGATTTAAAATATCTGACGGAAAACAGCAGCTACACAGTCAGGAAAATCCAGCCC
>OMXW01000135.1 GCA_900315085.1 uncultured Eubacteriales bacterium | reverse complement strand
CCGAGAAGCTTATTGTCAATCTTCGGCTTCTCACTCGGGATAGGAATGTATTCATATGTAGCAAGTCTTTGAAGAGTTGTTGTCTTTTTATCCTCGGTGTTTGTTAGTACAACCTTCTGCTTGTCGTCGGAAAATTTAAATGTATATTTTCCGTTTATGCCAAACAACATTTTTGATTCAAAATAGGTCTGAGTTTTTCCGCTGTCGTCGGTTTCGTCTGAAACCGAATAAACCGCCATCTGTCCTACCGAGCCTGTCATAAGCACGGATTTTGTTGTTCCGTCAAACATGTAAACAAAGCTCTTGTACTGCGAACCCTCACCGTCAACAATCTGCCACGGTCCCGTAAAGTCGTTCTGAGGCTCGCTGCTCACGCCGTGGAGCATCATTAAATCGGCTTCGGAGTCGTCAGCCTCGTCCTTTGTAGCCTGATCCTCTTCCTCTTTGTTAACGGTGGCTTCAACGGTTGTTGAAGTTTCCTCTTTCTTTTCTTTTTTATCGTCCGAGCATGAGGCAAGAGATATGCAGGATGAAGCCGCAATCGCCGCCGCAAGAAGGACAGTAAGTAATTTTTTCATTTGTATTACCTCTGATTTTAAAATAATTTTATTATACTAATTTTATATTCTTCTACTAAAATTGTCAACATAAAAAATGTCGAAATGTGAATGTCGGAAAAAGAAGAAAAAAAACAGAATTTAACAAGATTTGGTGTTGCCAATTATGAGTATTTTTGATATAATAAAGGTTAAATTAATAATATCAGAGGAGGAAAAGTATGCTGAATACCAATTATGACTTCAAGTTCGGCAAAAAAGGTCTTACTTTTGACGACGTTCTTCTTATTCCCGGAGAGTCAAACGTAGAACCTAAAAATGTTGACGTTTCAACCAACCTCACAAAAACAATTAAGCTTAACACACCTCTTATGACCGCGGCTATGGATACCGTTACCGAAACAGAGATGGCTATTGCTATCGCTCGTGAGGGCGGCGTTGGTATCATTCACAAGAATATGCCCATCGAAAAGCAGGCGGACATGGTTGACCGCGTTAAAAGAAGTGAGAACGGAGTAATTGTAAATCCGTTTTTCCTGTCACCCGAGAACACCGTTAAGGACGCGGACGCTCTTATGGGCAAGTATAAAATTTCGGGTGTTCCAATTTGCCGTGAAGGCAAGCTGATTGGTATTATCACAAACCGTGACCTGCGTTTTATGACCGCAGAGGACTTTGCACAGCCTATCTCGGCGGTTATGACAAGCGAGCATCTTGTTACCGCTCCTGTAGGAACAACTCTGCTCCAGGCTCAGGAAATCCTGCGCGAGCATAAAATCGAGAAGCTCCCTATCGTCGGCAAGGACGGCTCACTTAAGGGACTTATCACAATTAAGGATATTGAAAAAAGCGTGCAGTATCCCAACTCCGCGCGTGACGACAAGGGCAGACTTATCTGCGGCGCGGCTATCGGCGCAACCGCAGACGTACTCGACAGAGTTGCCGCTCTTATTGAATCCGGCGTTGACGTTGTTGTACTTGACTCGGCTCACGGTCACAACTCAAACGTTGTTAACTCGGTTGCAAGAGTTAAAAACGCTTATCCTCATCTTCCTTTGGTTGCCGGCAATATTGCCACAGCCGAAGCTGCAAAGGCTCTTATTGACGCCGGCGCGGACGCTGTTAAGGTCGGCATAGGTCCCGGCTCAATCTGTACAACAAGAATCGTTGCAGGTATCGGTGTTCCGCAGGTTACAGCAATTTACGACGCGGCTTGCGAGGCATCAAAGTCAGGTATCCCCGTAATCGCAGACGGCGGTATCAAATACAGCGGCGATATCGTTAAGGCGCTTGCCGCAGGCGGCAGCGTAGTTATGGTAGGTTCGCTTGTTGCAGGCTGTGAGGAAAGCCCCGGAGAGAACGAAATCTATCAGGGCAGACAGTTCAAGGTTTACCGCGGAATGGGCAGCCTCGGCGCAATGGGCAAAGGCAGCGCCGACCGTTACTTCCAGGCAAGCAACAGAAAGTTCGTTCCCGAGGGCGTTGAAGGACGCGTACCTTACAAGGGACTTCTTTCGGATACTGTATATCAGCTTATGGGCGGCTTAAAGGCAGGCATGGGCTATACAGGCTGCGCAACAATCGCTGAGCTCCATGAAAAGGCTCACTTTGTAAATATCTCGGGTGCGGGTCTCAGAGAGAGCCATCCCCACGATATCCAAATCACAAAGGAAGCTCCAAACTATTCCTA
>OMXW01000069.1 GCA_900315085.1 uncultured Eubacteriales bacterium | reverse complement strand
CGCGGCGTAAAATATCACATGGATGAGCGCGAACTGATTGCCGAAATCATTGAAGAAATGAGCAATTAGTAAATTTGCATATATTTTAACTCAATTCTTTGTAAGATTCCCCCAATGCAATAAATAGAAAAAACATTTTTCAAATGATATAATAAAGATGCATAAAAGAAAAATGTTATCTATTACTGCAGGGGGATTTTTATGTTCAAAAAAATCATCACAGGCATACTCGCGGCGGCAACGCTTACACTCAGCGCGGTTCCTTACACATTTGCCGTGACAGCAACCACACCATTCACCCACGTAAACAACGGCAAACACGCTGAGGGCAGTCTTGTACTTTACAGCTACAACGTTCCGGCAACTACAAACGACTATGTTTCCCTTACAAACCGCTCCACAGGCAAGACAACCGACGTTCAGTGCTCCTCGTTCGTTTATCATCCGGTGAGCTATACATTTGACAAGAACGCTGAGTTTACAAGCATGGTCGGCTCATCGCTCAGCCCCTTCGGCGGCTCCGGAACAGCTCCGAGTATTGATATGGCGACATCCGCCGGCAGATACGAAAAAGTCCGCATCAAACTTTCAGACTTTGACAGTGAGTTTAACAATGACGGTTCAATCACGAAAAGTGTAGATCATTACGGAAAACACAAATTCCGTTTCTGCGAGGAGAGCGCCGATTCAACAGGCAGCAGATTTACTTCCGCGCTGTACTTTTTCAGCGGCAGCGCAATCAATCATGTTGTTCCAAACAAAAACGGCGAGGTTGAAATTTATGTTTATCGCAAAATCGGCGAGAGCATCCGTTACGCTACCCACTTCCTCAGCGTTGTAGTTTATAAAGATTCAAGCGGACAGTCACATACAGTCAGCTCCACAGGCGGCGGTACAAGCGGAAGATACCTTAAAGGACTGACAGTCGGCGATCCCGACTTAAACGGATATGTATCCATAAACGACGTAACCGCTATCCAGAAATATCTTGCGCACAGACTGACTCTTTCGGATTTGCAGCTTCGCAACGCTGACGCAAATCTTGACAACGACCTTGATATTGACGACGCTACGGACATTCAAAGATATCTGGCAAGCTGATTTGATACGGAGGAATATATGATCAAAAAAGTAATCACAACCGCACTTGCCGCGGTAACTCTTACACTCAGCGCAGTCCCCTGCACTCAGGCGGCCGAGCAGACGGAAAAGACATACACTCATGTCGCAAATGTCACCCACAAGCCCGGCAGCATGGTGATTTACAGCTACAATGTGCCGTACAACACCAAGGGATTTATTAATTTTACAAACAACAAAACGAATGAGGAATTCACAGCCACACTTTCCAAATCCATGGGTAATCCTATTGGCTACGGCTTTGCGGAAGACGACGCTTTTATTACAAAAACAGGCACAAAAGTAAAATCCGATACATGCAGCAGCAGCGCGCCTTCTGTCAATTTATCGGGAGCGGAAGGCACTTACGAAAAAATCCGCATCAAGCTCTCTGATTTTTCAACATATTTCAATGCTGACGGCTCGCACACAATGAAGGTTTCGGAGCACGGCGACCATAAATTCATCTTCCGCGAGGAAAACGCCGATTCTCACGGCTGCATTTTCTCATCCGAGCTGTTCATCTACAGCGGAAGCGCGATCAACCATGTTGTTCCCGACAAAAACGGCGAGGTTGAAATTTATGTTCACAAAAAGCTCGGAGATAAAATAATGTTCTCTACAGAGTACAACAGTCTTATCTATTACACAGGCAGCAACGGCGTAAAATATGAAGCAAGCGTCACAGGCGGCGGAACAAGCGGTTCGTATCTGCGCGGTCTGAAAATAGGAGACGCCGACGCGGACGGAGGACTTTATATAAGCGATTCCACCGTAATCCAGAAGTACCTTTCACACAGAATCACGCTCAATAAACTGCAAATGCGCAACGCAGACGCAAACTGCGACGGCAAGGTTGACATTGAGGACGCAACCCTGATCCAAAAATATTTAGTAGTATCATAAACACAACGGAGCCTGCTCATAGATTTTGAGCAGGCTCCGTATTTATTTTCATTACACCTTATGAACACTCAGCAGAATGTTTTTGATCTCATACAGTCTTTCAGACAAGTCCACATAGTAGTTATGCGGATTTTCAAAACGCTTTACCTCGTCCCACAAGAGCTCAACCTGCTCCTTGCAGTACGCGGCGATCTCGTCTATTGACGGGCTTTCGTAAACACATTCGCCGTTGAGGAAAATCGGAACAAGCAGCTCACGCGCGGTAAAGTCGTAAAGCTCCTTTGTTTTCCAGGTGGCGTTCGGGTCGAATATAGTGTGGTTTTTGCTGTCGTCAACGACTTCGTCATAAAGGCAGAGCTCGTCGGCAAGCGCCTTTCCGCTTTCGTTGTCATAGTAGCGGTAAACCTTTTTAAAGTGCGGATTCGTGATTTTGGCGGTGTTGTCGCTGACGTTTATCTTTGGTTCGATCTCGCCCAGCGCGTTTTCAACCGCAACAAGCTTATAAACTCCGTCGAACACGGGTGAACTTTGAGATGTGATAAGCCTCTCGCCCACTCCGAAGGTGTCAACCTGCGCGCCCTGCATCATCAAATCGCGGATAAGCTTTTCGTCAAGCGCGTTGCTCGCTGTGATTTTACATTCTGTAAGTCCCGCGTCGTCGAGCATTTTGCGCGCCTTTTTGGAGATGTACGAAATATCTCCCGAGTCAAGGCGCACCGAGCACTTTGTTTTGCCCATGGGGAGCAAAACCTCTTTGAACACCTTGATTGCGTTTGGGATTCCGCTTTTAAGCGTGTTGTAGGTATCCACCAGAAGCGCGGGATCGTCGGGGTAAAGCTCAACATAAGCCTTGAACGCCTCATACTCGCTGTCGAACATCTGTATCCAAGAGTGAGCCATTGTTCCGCCTGCGGGAACGCCGTAAAGCTCATCGGTCAGCGTGCACGCCGTGCCCTGACAGCCGCCGATATACGCGGCTCTTGCGCCGAGCACCGCTCCGTCCGCGCCCTGAGCGCGTCTTGAGCCGAGCTCAACTACCGCCCTGCCCTGAGCCGCGCGGACAATTCTGTTCGCCTTTGTAGCGATAAGGCTCTGATGATTGAGGCTGAGCAGCACAAAGGTTTCTATGATCTGCGCCTGGATCGCCGGAGCCTTAACCGTGAGCACAGGCTCGTTGGGGAACACGGGAGTTCCCTCGGGGATCGCGTAGATATCTCCCGTAAACTTGAAATTCTTTAGATAATCGAGGAATTCCTCGCTGAATACTCCCTTTGAGCGCAGGAAATCCAAGTCCTCAGCTTCAAAACGGAGGTTCTTTATATAGTCGATTACCTGCTCCAGACCTGCCAGAATCGCAAAGCCGCCGTTGTCGGGCAGCTTGCGGAAGAACACGTCAAAATAAACGTTCTTCTCGTGCATGCCGTTCTTAAAATAGCCGTTAGCCATTGTGAACTCATAGTAGTCGCAGAGCATGGTGAGATTCTTTTTGTTCATTGTCATCCATCCTTACAAAATGAAATAAGCAAAGGCTTACGCCCAGGGGTCTTCCTCAACGGGGATACGGATATCCGCAAGCAGCATTTGGTCCCACAAAAACCACTGTCCCGTGCTCGGCTTGCACCTGAGCTGTATCTGCCGCGGACTGTCAGCTCCCGAGGATTCGAGCCAGAGTGTGAGGTAATTTTCCTGCGGACGCGAATACATGTTTTCGTACACGGTCACGGAATACGGAACCTGCGGAGTGTAGCCGTTCTGCGGCGAGGTGCCCGCAAAGTACGAAACCGCCTTATATGGCTTGCCGACCAGTCTGTCGCGCAAAAACTGGATTTCAAACGGCGACAGCGGACGCGGCCCTCTTAGGAAGTTGAGCATTTCAACGCAGTCGTCCCTGCTGTCGCAGTAGCGGCAAAGCGCCGCAACGGTCAGCGCGGCGACCTCAAACGGGTCGGTCAGCGACGACTGCGGCAATTCTTTCAGTTCGCCTATATTTTTGGGAAGCGAGGAAAATACAACCGTTTTTTGATTTGTACTGTTCATAACCGACCTCAGCTTTCGTTCATTCGTTTTGTGAGCTCCGTAAGGGTTATTTCGTAACCTGCCTTTTCATGCACAAGATACGCTGTTTCGGGCTTTCTGCCCAAAATCAGCTCGGCAACGTATTCGAGGAAATGCGGGTTTTTCATCAGCGCCGGGCCTGTGAGGTGGGTTCCGAAAAGGTTGTTTGATCTTACGCCCTCGCCTTGGCTGTTTTCGCAGTCCGCAAGTCCGAGTTTGACCGAGAACATCGGAGCCGAATTGCCCTCGATCTCGCCGCACTTATTCACGAATCCGACCAGCGGCGTTTTCAGAAAATCAGCCTCATAAATTACGTCGGAGGTCATTCTTGTTTTATTCTGCTCCTTGACCGTGAAGCCGAAAAATCCGAGCCCGTCAAAGCTTTTTCCGTCGGCGTCGGTTATTGTTTTTCCGAGCATCTCAAACGAGTTGCCCGTAAACAAAGCGCACTTTCCGCTTTCAATATATGCTTTCAGGCTGTCGCGGTATTTCTTAAAATCATTTAATACAAGCTTTTGGTTATTCTCCGTGCCTGAGCCGACAAAGATAAAATCGTACTGCGAAAGGTCGGCGATATCTCCAAAGCTGAGTTTATCCACAATTACGTCCTCGCCGCTTTGTTCAAGGATCCGTTTCAGCGCGCTGACGTTGGCGTAGTCGCCGTATAGATTCATAATATCATGATACAAATGAAGCAGTTTCATGTCAGTCACCGTTCACCTTTCCCAAAAACTTGCCCTTGTCCGAGAAGCAGGTAATTACATAAATATACTCTTTTCTGTCGCTGTTAAGATAATCAACCGCCTCGTCAATGCTCTCGTAAAGCTTGATTTTATTGGACGGTATATCGGTATATGAAAATCTTACCGCCAAATCGTTGACGTACTTGCCGGCGAGAACTATCTGATGGATATTCGGGTTATTGAGCATCTCAAAGTCGATATCCCACAGCCATGAAACATCGCTTGTAAAATACTTTCGACTTACGGCGTCAACGATGAACATCACGTCGCAGCCCTCACTGAACGCCGAGGCAACGCGGATGCTCTGGTCGTACGAAATGCTGTTTTCATGCTTTGAAGTAAGCATTGTGCCCTCTCTGCTTCCGAGCTTGAAGGTGATTACTCTGCCGTTTTTCAGCACATAGTTATTCATATCAGCCGCGATCTTCTCGCCGCTGATCCCGACGATGGAAGCGACGGTATACGCCGAAAGAATGTTGTAGATATTGTAAAGAGATTTGAGCGCGAGTGAAATTTCATACTTGCCGTCAATCTCCATAACGCCCTTGTCGAGGTCAACCGAGGTAATTGTGTACTTGGTGTCCTGGCGCTTGTAGCCGCATTTTGTGCAGCTGTAGTGGCCGATATGGTTGTAGTGGTGGGTGCTGTACTCCATGGGAGCCTTGCACACGGGGCAGTACGCGCCGTCGTTATACACGCTTACAAGCTCGTCAGTATCGCTTGAAAGCTTATCCGCGCCGAACCAGATAACATCCTTTTTGCCCCAGCCGAAGCAGGAAACAAGCGGATCGTCCGCGTTCAAGATGAGCTGAGTGCCGTCGTGAATACTGTCCTTGATAGCGTTGTACACCCACTCGGGATGGCCGTTTCGCGTGAGCTGGTCGCGGTACAGATTTGTAATTACATAGTGCGTAGGCAAAATATACTTGAAGGTGTACTTTGCAAAACGCTCGTCGCTTTCAATCAGCAAAATATCGCTCTTGACTTTGCCCGTCAGCGTTGCGCTGTTGAGCACAAGCGTGGTAACACCCTCAATCTGGTTTGAGCCTTCCTTGTTCCACGCAACCTTTTTTCCGTTGTTCATTAGTATATGGGCGATCATCTCAACCGTTGAGGTTTTGCCGTTGCTGCCCGTTACCGCAATGATATACTCAGGCAGCTTTACCCTGCTCAGAATATCGGGACAAAGCTTAAGCGCGATTTGTCCGGGCAGGCTGCTTCCCTTGCCCGCAAGCTTTCCGATAAAGCGCAAAATCTTGCAAACAAGAATTGTAAAAAACACTTTCATAACCTTTCTCCGTTCCCCTCAGAACCAGTCAGTTCTGCTTTTGCACAATTTTATACTCGTCGTAGAGCTGAAAGTAATGACAGCCCTTGACGCTCTGAGTCAAAAAACGCTCCATTTCGTCCTCGTCAAGATTGACGCTGCAATAGTCGCCGAATTCCTCGTCCGCAACAAAGTGGGCGCACATTTCACAATTATCCGCCATAGCAACCCCTCATTCGTATTTTTTGTAGGTGAAAGGCACATAGCTTTCAAGCTGCTCAAAGACCTCTTCCTCGGTGTTGGCGACCGTATAGAGCTTATTGACGTCCTTCCTCATGAACCTTTCGTCAACCGACATGCGCATCAACTCGAGCATAGAGTCATAATAGCCCCTGCAGTTATAGATGATAATCGGCTTGTCGTGGACCTGCAGCTGCTTTAGGGTGATGACCTCAAAGAACTCCTCAAACGTGCCGATTCCTCCGGCGCACACAACAAACGCGTCCGCCCTGTCCTCCATGATCGCCTTGCGCTCGCACATGGTTTTTGTAATAATCAGCTCTGTGCAGTCATCGTCAAGCACGTTCAAATCAATGAAAAAGTCGGGGCTTACTCCGATAAGCTCTCCGTTTTCAGCCTTGACGCCCCTTGCGGACGCGCCCATAACTCCGTATTTGCCCGCGCCGAAAATCATGGCGTAGCCCTTTCTTGCCAGCGCTCTTCCAAGGCTTTCGGCGCTGTCCAAAAATTCCCTGTCAATCGACTCGCTCGACGAGCCGAATACGCAAATATTTTTCAAAGCATTGTCTCCAAATCATTTACTCGTAATTTCTGACAAGTGAAATAACCTTGCCCAACAGAACTACCTCGTCAACTATAATAGGCTCAAAGCTGTCGTTCTCGGGCTGCAGACGGTAGTGACCGTCCTCCTTGTAAAATCTCTTGACCGTTGCGGAATCATCTACCAGCGCAACAACGATTTCCCCGTTTTCGGCAACGGGGGTGCGGTTAACAATTACGATATCGTTGTCAAATATCCCGGCGTTGATCATGCTCTCACCTTGGACCCTCAGCGCAAAAAGCTCTCTGCCGCGCTTTATCTGCTCGCTCACGGGCACATAACACTCAATGTCTTCCACCGCAACAATCGGATTACCTGCGGCAACTCTGCCCAGAACAGGCACGCTCGCGCTTTTCTCCTCGCCGGCAATCTGAATACAGCGGTTAACGCCGTGTTCGCGCATAATAAGTCCCTTTTCCTCAAGAGCCTTCAAGTGATGATGCACCGTCGATGTTGAGCTAAGCCCCACATTATCGCAGATTTCACGCACGCTGGGCACTCTGCCCTCGTGAGAGCAGTTCTTTAAATAGTCCAGAATTTTCTGCTGACTTTTGCTTAAAGCCTTCATAAAAACGCACCTCTCAGTACATTATACTTTTTACTTATTATAGTATATCACAACAAGTTTCAAAAATCAAACATTTGTTTTAAATAAATGTAAAATAAATATAAAAATTTCAGTACAAATTCAAAATAATTTCACGCAGTTTTCATAAAAATAGGTTTTAATATAAGCGTACTCAAAAAGACGGAACCGCAACCGTCGAGTACGATTGTTCTACCCTCCTCAATACGAGCCGACCAGGAGGCTCGTTATTGTACCCCTCATTTTTTACAGACAGAAAAGCCCTGCCGTCCCCATCGGCAGGGCTTTTCAAGTCGCGTTTTTTAAGTCGCGTTTTTTAAGTCGCGTACTTAACGTTTAATAGAATTTTTGCGTAAGGCGTTTCGCGAGACAGAATAGAAATAACTCAAGCTGTGAGGGCAATGGAAGTTGATGTTTAATAGAATTTTTAAGTAACATTATTATCTGAGACATCAAAACAA
>OMXW01000067.1 GCA_900315085.1 uncultured Eubacteriales bacterium | reverse complement strand
TCGCTATCCCTTCTTCTCGCCTGAACCTCACGATTCAAACCTTGGGAGTTGCTACAGAGTTCGTCGGTAACTACGCCTCGGTGGACTTTCACCACAGAGTATTGATATGCCCGTCATACAAATACGGTGTTGGCTCAAAACCGATGAGCCAACACCTTTTGTTTTTTAATACCTCATTGTAAGTGATATTCTGTTCTTGTTCGGGTCAACCGAGAGTATTTTTACGTTTACAACGTCGCCGACCTTTAAGACCTCAGACGGGTGCTTGATGTACTTGTCGCAGATTTGCGAGATGTGAACAAGTCCGTCCTGGTGAACTCCGATATCTACGAAAGCGCCGAAATCAATTACGTTGCGGACGGTGCCTTTGAGCTCCATACCCTCCTTTAAATCCTTGATGTCAAGCACGTCGCTGCGAAGCATGGGAGCCGGCATTTCGTCACGGGGGTCGCGTCCCGGCTTTGAAAGCTCGCGGACAATATCGTCAAGGGTGGGAAGTCCGATTCCGAGCTTTTCGGCAAGAGTTTTTGTGCCCTTTGCCTTTACGCGGCTTTGAAGGTCGGGGAATTTCGCGGATTTTATCTCTTTTTCAGAATATTCAACGAGCGTTAACAGCTCCTTGGCGCTTTTATAGCTTTCGGGATGTACGCCAGTGTTGTCCAGAGGATTGCGGCTTTCGGGCACTCTAAGGAAGCCTGCGCACTGCTCAAACGCCTTTGGTCCCAGTTTGGGGACTTTTTTTAATTCTGCTCTGGAATTAAACTCGCCGTTTTCCTCACGGTAAGCTACAATGTTTTTGCAAACTGTCGCGTTAAGTCCCGAAACGCGGAGAAGCAGCGCGGGAGAAGCTGTGTTCAAATCCGCTCCTACCGAGTTTACGCAGTCCTCAACAACGCCGTCGAGCGCCTCTCCGAGTCGCTTCTGCGGCATGTCGTGCTGATACTGTCCTACGCCGATTGCCTTTGGCTCTATCTTTACAAGCTCCGCAAGCGGATCCTGGAGACGTCTTGCAATTGAAACCGCGCTTCTCAGTGTTAGGTCAAGCTCGGGAAGCTCGTTGGCGGCAAGCTTTGAAGCCGAGTAAACAGACGCGCCTGCCTCGCTGACAACCATATAATACACCTTGCGGTCAAGCTCCTTGATTGCGTCGGCGGCAAACATCTCTGTTTCCTTGCTGGCGGTTCCGTTACCGATTGAAATGATATCTACATTGTGTTTTTTGATGAGCTGCAGCAGCTTCTGCTTTGATTCCGCCGCCTTGCGCTCGCCGTGTGTGGGATAAATCACGGCGGTATCAAGAACCTTTCCCGTTCCGTCAACAACCGCCACCTTACAGCCTGTGCGGTAGCCGGGATCAAGTCCGAGCACGGTTTTTCCCTTTACGGGCGGCTGCATAAGAAGCTGCTTTAAGTTAACGGCAAATACCTTGATGGCGTTTTCGGCTGCCGTTTCGGTCAGCTCGGCGCGGATTTCACGCTCGATTGACGGAAAAATAAGTCGGCTGTAGGCGTCGTCGCCCGCCTCTCTTAATATATCCGAGCACAGCGGATTTGTTCCGCGGTCAAGCGCCTTGTGAATTATTGAAAGCGGCTTGTCCTCATCGAGGGTGAGTGATACCTTGAGGAAGCCCTCCTTCTCTCCCCTGTTGACGGCGAGAACGCGGTGTCCGGCGATTTTCTTTACACCCTCGTTAAAATCATAGTAGGTTGTATATACGCTTTCGTTTTCAGCGTCGGAAGCAACTGAGGTAAGTGTTCCGAATGAGCGAGCTACCTCACGGAGCCTTTTGCGGATTTCCGCACTGTCGGAAACCTGCTCCGCTATGATATCCATCGCGCCCTGAATTGCCTGCTCTGTGTTTTCTACGCCCTTTTCGGCGTCGATATAATCCTCCGCGGCAAGGCTTGGATCAAAGCCCTTTTCCTGCTTAATTATTGCAACCGCGAGCGGTTCAAGTCCGCGCTCCTTTGCAACCGATGCCCTTGTTTTCCTCTTAGGCTTATAGGGGCGGTAGATGTCCTCAAGTTCGCTGAGCGTCTGAGCTTTTTCAAGCGCGGCTACTATTTCATCGGTCAGCTTTTCCTGAGCGTCGATCAGATTTTTTATTTCTTCCCTGCGCTTATCAAGTCCGCGAAGATATTCGAGCTTTTCGCTGAATTCACGGATAAGCTGGTCGTCCATTGAGCCGTGCATTTCTTTTCTGTATCGCGCGATAAACGGGATCGTGTTTCCGTCGTCGAGAAGCGTGATAATATTTTGCGCGTATTCTTCCTTTATTTCAAATTGCTGTGCTAATATTTGAGCGTAGTTCATAAATTCCTCCAAAAAAATATGGTACAATAGGTCGTTACCCATTGTACCATATTTTTACTTAAATTGCAAATTTACACGCCTGCCGAAGCGCAGAATACAGCGCAGGAAACCGATGCGCAGCCCGCCTTTTTCAGAATTTTTGCACATTCTCCGAGCGTTGCCCCGGTGGTGATTATATCGTCGATAATCAAAACATTTTTGTCCTTTACAAGCTCGGGATCGCGGCATGTGAAAACGCCTTTTACATTTTCTCTGCGCTCGGACGCTTTGAGGGTGTGCTGCTTTTTATTGTACCTGATTTTGTCGAGAGTTTCGGCGTATTCCTTTTCAAGAATCTTTGCGCATGCCCTGCCGAGCAGCTCCGCCTGATTGTGCTTGCGGACGCGCAAGTCCTTTATATGCATCGGAACGCAGGTCACAAGGTCAAAATTTCCGATTTCCTCAGGCGTATAAAGCTCAAGGATCGAATTGACAATGTAAAACCCCATATCGTCGGTGTAGTTGCTGCGCCGTCTGTATTTGAAGCGCTTAACGGCTTCCGCGAAAACCCCGTCATATCTGAACGGCGCGGCACAGAAATATCCGCCGTACGCATATTTTTTCATTGAATATTCGGGAAGTCTCCCGCTGCAGTATGTGCATGCGCAGCGGGATTCTTCAATTACCGAGTCGCAAAAAGGACATCGGTTAGGATAAACAGCATTTCTTAAAAATCTTTTCATCTTCAAGCTTGATTTATTGTCCGTACTTAATCACACGCGGCGCGGTCGGCACGGTTTCTTTTAGAGGTTCCGTCTTTTTCGGCTCGGTAGGAGAAACTCTTTTTATATCATTCTTTTCAACCACATACGGACTGAGTTTTTTCTCGGACAAATCTACAATCACATAGGAATTGAGCTTGCCGTTTTCCTTGACGCTCCTTTCAATAAGCGGCAGCGAGGTCATTCGGCTGTCAAGCTTTGACTCGGGCGTTTCGGGAGTGTATACGGTAAGGGTTGAGCCCTCGCTCATTCCCTTTGCCTCGGTGTAAACCGTCCTTACGTTATTTGATATTTTCTCGGTATTCGGAACGTGCTCGTAGATGATATCAGAGATATTGAAGTTGTAGGAATACTCGTTTATCTGCTTGAGATTTTTGAGCAGTCCTGTCCACTTGCTCTCAAATACCGTTGAACTGTATTTGCTTCCCGACTGCTTTTGGACTGTGTCGGTGTATACGCCTTTAACCGTGCCGTCGGCGTTTACGATACATTCCGAACGTCCGGTGACGGTGTTTGAGGTGAGCAGATACTTGCCTGCGATATTATTAAGAATCTCGGATTCCGAAAGCGTTTTCCCCGAGCTTTGACTGCTGTTCGGTTTCGGCTTGACACCGCTGTTGTTTTTGGTAATAAACACGCCGAAAATTACTGACGCAGCAACAACAAGAGCTGTGATTGCCGCCACGACTGCGGGGATTGAATAGCGGCGGTTTGCAGATGAGTGTCCTGAAAGCTGATTGCTGTAGCTGTAGACAGCTCCGAGACGAAGCTTTGTTTTTGTTGACTTTTCATACTCCTGAATTTGCTTTTTCAGGTTTGCTTCACCGTAGCGCAGCCGCGAACGGACTGTGTTGGCGTTAATTCCTAGCTGTGACGCGATTTCGCTGCCCTTTAGTCCCTGATAGTATTTTAACTCTATGCACTGAGCCTGCTCCTTGGGCAGATTATAGATGAAGTGGCGGATAATTTTGCGCTGAGCTGCCTCGTCAAGATGGATTTCCGGGTACAGCTCCTCTTCGTTTTCTACTACGTTGTCAAAATATCCGTCTGCTTCCTCGTTGCCTGCCGAGGAAAAGTTCATGTTCTTTTGAATCCTTCTGTAATAATCTGTGCATTTGTTGTTGGCTATCGTCAGAACCCACGGCTTGAACCGCTTTGGATTTTTAAGACTGCCTATATTCTGAAAGGCAGTGACGATCGTCTGCTGGGTAATCTCCTCCGCCTCATGCGTATTCTTTACCTTGTCAAGACAAAAACGGTATATTTGATCGCGGTATTCGTTATCGAGCACCGTCCAGCCCGAGCTGTCTCCGTTTTGCACGGCTATTACCGCGTTGGTAATTACTTGTTTTTCCATTCTTTCCCGCCCTGTAAATAATCTCTTTAATCTCTTTTTTATATCAGTTAAATACCGCGTTTTTCAGCGGTTCAAGATTTGATGTTGGTATTGCGCGAAGATATTCTCCGTCAATATCATGCAAATCGTGATCGTCAAACATACCGGTCGAAACTATTTTTTGGTTAACCATACTGATTTTATTGTAGCTGTAATACCCGCTTCTTCCGGCGGTTGTCACCAGATTTCCGTCGGAAGTCAGAATAATTCCTCCGTCGCTGACATATAGATCTCCGGCGTTTACCGTGTTTCCGCTGTCCTTGTCGTATGTATACGCAACGCATTTTCGCGCAAGCTGAGCGGTTCCGATATCTACAATCAGTTCCGTTATTCCGTCGCCGTCTATATCATGGGTGTAGTATCCCGTAACGTCAAAGCTGCTTACGTTCTCATTGAGCACCGCAACATACGCGTCGTAAACATCCTGCCTGATATCAGGCTCTGTTGTCGGTTCCTCCGTTGTCGGTTCCTCTGTCGTCGGTTCGGCTGTAGTTGGTTCGACTGTCGTTGGAGTCTCCGTTGTTTGGGGAGCCGAAGACGGATTTACCGTTGTTTCAATCTGATGAGTTGTTTCGGTTTTCTTTGCGCCCGAGTTCTTGTTCAATAGCATCGGAACCGTTACTGCCGCAGTCACTCCGCACACTACAAGAAGTCCTGCCAAAACGCCGAGCAGCACCTTTGTTGAAACCGCCATTCCTGCCGCTCCTGCTCCTGCCGCAGCCATTCCGACCGGCGCTGCCGCTGCAGCAGCCGCCGAATGTGCTGTGTAAATATTTATAAAACAGGTTTTTGCCTGCGCTCCGGAAATTGAGCGTCGCATAACCTGCCCTTTGAATATATCTCCGAATGAAAGCATTGGAATTCCCGCAATGCCGTAAAAGCGTGAGCCGGTCTTTTTTTCGTAGTTTTTAATGCTGCCACGAATTGAATTGCGCGCAAGATACAGACGAGATTTTACCGTGCCCTCGCTGCAGCCCATCGTCTGAGCGATTTCAGGGACGGTCAGCTCACAGTAATAGTATAGCATGACCGACTGCCTCTGCACAAGGCTCAGACCGTCTATTATTTCCTTTAGGCGTTCGCTTAAATCGACGCGCTCGGCGTATATCTCGGGAATGTTGAATTCCTCCTCGTTTTCGGGAACGGACACTTCGATTTCGGTCACCTCATCGTTAAGTGACACTTCGCCGCCTCTGCCGCGAGTCTGAAGCAGCGTATAACATTCGTTTAGCGTTATGCGCTGGATCCATGTGTTAAACGCGGTAATATCCCTCAGACGTCCGAGATTCTGCCATGCCTTGATAAATACCGTCTGCAATATATCCTCCGCGTCCGCGCTGTTTTTTACGGTTGCAAGCGCGAGCGCGTAGACCTTTGAATAGTATAGTTTATATATTTCCTCAAAGCAGTAATCATTTCCCTGCTGCGCGGAAATCAACAGTGTTTTTTCATGAACATCCATAATAGCACCTGCTACTTTCTATTTTATTCTACTACTTTTCACCTTCTTTTACAATATATAGACGTATAAAAACACAAAAATGGTTTAATTATTCAAAAAAAATCAGGCACGTTCCAAAGATTTCAAACGTACCTGATAAAATAATATTATTTTGATTTTTACTTTGACTGACGGTTGTTTTTAAATACCGCCGTGAACGTTGTTCCGTTTTCCTTGTTGCTTTCGGCGGTCAGCTTACCGTTCATGCTCTCAACGATATTCTGAGCGATTGACAGTCCGAGTCCGTAACCCTTTGTTGTACGGGATTTTTCGGCGCGGTAGAATCTGTCGAAAATATGCTCGAGCTCCTCCGGCGGGATTTCATTTCCGAAATTGTTAACGGTAAAAGTAATCTGTTCGCCGCTCTTTTTCAGCTTTATTGTTATATCACTTTTGTCGCTTGAATACTTTACAGCGTTGTCAATAAGAATATGCGCCAGCTGTTTGAGCTGCATTGAACTGCCGTGAACCGTAACTTCGGGGTCGATGTCGGTTTGTATAAGAATCTCACGCTCGAAAGCTACAGGCTCAAAATTAAGCGCCGTTCCCTCAATTATTTCGCTGATGTCAACATCGCTGAACTGAATATTGTTGTTGCCCGCGTCGGACTTGGCGAGAAACAGCATTTGGTCGATCAGCTGCTTCATGTGCTGAGCCTCTTCCTCTGTGCTTTCGAGCCACTGGGTTTCCTCGCTGACCTTGTTGTTCTTGTGAGTCATCATTATGTTGTTGTTCGCGAGTATTACAGTCAGCGGAGTTTTTAGCTCGTGAGACGCGTCCGCGACAAACTGCTTTTGCTGCTGCCACGCCTTTTTTACGGGCTTGACCGCAAAGCCCGACAGCCACAGGCTTATGAGCGCTATTACAACCATGCTCGCCAAAAACAGAAGCGCGCTGATTATCAGTGTATTGAAAAACGCGTTGTATACGCTGCTGTTTTCGGTGAAGATTATCTTGGTCTCCTCCTGAAAATCGTCGTGCGCGTACATCAGGCTGTATTCGTTCAGCTGACCGTTGTGCTCGTGGTGCGAGGTGACGTAGCTTATGCACTTTTCAAGGATTTCGCTGTCGATTGAAAGATTATTCTCTGTCTTTGACTTTACGCTGTTGTCGTCGTTCAGCTCAACGATAACGTATGACGAAAGCTGCATCGGCATCTCGCCCTTAAAGTCGCGTTTGCCGATTTTTTCACTAATCGGAGCTTCGTCATCCATTCGGTTTCCCTTTTTCAGCACGTCGGTCATTCCGTGCTCAAGGCTTGAATAAGCAGTCTGGTAGCTGTTGAAGCACACTACCCCGAAAATCGCGAGGATAACTATTCCGACAAGCAGCATGTTTACACAAATTATGTTTTTTCTAAGCCGCTTAATCATCTTTATTTCTCCATTCTGTAGCCCATCTTCTTAATTGCTTTTATTTCTGTAGAAGAATTAATGAAATGAAGCTTGCGCCTTAAAAACGAGATATACGCCTCAACATTGTTTGAGCCCGCGTCGGAATCGTAACCCCATACTTTTACGATTATATCGTCCTTTGAGTGGATCGTGTCGGGCGCGGCAATGAACAGCTTTAATATCTCAGCCTCTTTGAAATTGAGGTGAACCGATTTCGTGCCCTTTGAGAGCATATTCGTTGACGAATTGAATGTAAAATCGCCGTATCCTGTTTCGTCGAGCATTACCTCTCCCTTGCGGCGTGTGAGAGCCTTGATTCGCGCTAGCAGCTCCTCGGGCGCAAAGGGCTTGGTCATGTAATCGTCCGCGCCGCTGTTTAGTCCGCTTACCTTGTCGGGGATCGTATCCTTTGCGGTGAGCATCAGAATAGGCGTGCTGATTTTCTTCTCTCTCAGCTCAAAAGCTACCTGAAATCCGTCCTTGTAGGGCAGCATGATGTCAAGTATTATCAGGTCGTATATTCCGCTGAGCGCATACTCAAGTCCTTCGTTGCCGTCGTGTACAACGTCCGCCATGTACTTTTGTTCAAGTAAGATTTGCTTTAAAGCGTTGGCAAGTCTTTTTTCATCCTCAACTATTAATATCTGCATAAAATCCCTCTTTTCATCTGCACTTTTATACATTTATTTTAACATGATTTATTTTACTCGACAAGCCTTAAAAAATCCTTAAATGCGGTAAAATACTGTGTTATTTTACGTTTTTCATGTTTTAGAAAATTTTTTCATTTTACTATTGACAAATAGCTCTGATGGTGATATAATAGCTCTTGTTGAGTTGAGAAAAACAAAACAACAAAACAAAATATTTGCGAGTGTGCTGGAATAGGCAGCGCGGTCACTCGCACCAACCCTATGACCTTGAAAATGGCTTAAACAAGCCACTTTCAGGGTCTTTCTTTTTTCTCAAACGTGCCGTGGTCTTTATCGTGGTCTTTATTTATGCTGTTTTTGACTTGCCTTGAATGAGGTTAGCAACAACATTCATAGCTCTGACATTTGCTGTTTGTACTGCATGAGTATAAATATTCAGTGTTGTACTTGTCTGTGAATGTCCTAAAATTGAAGAAACTGTACTAATATCTACACCGCCTGTTATGGCTTGTGTAGCAAAACAATGTCGAAACGAATGTAAACCCTTAAACGGTAAGTTTTCTTCCTCACAAAAACGTTTTAGCCAAGTATAAGGCGTATTTGGGTGCATAGGCTCACCGCACCATGTTATAAATAGTCTGTCGGTATCGTGCCATAAATCGCCGCATTTGATACATTGGTCTGCTTGCTCACTTTGCAACTTCTTAACCAAATCTATAACCACATCGGGAACTGCTAACACTCTGCGGCTTGTCTTTGTCTTTGGCGTACTGGTGTAAATGCCTGTAGTCTTGTTTCTGTAATTACTCGTTCGCACAATAGAAACGGTTTTGTTAATGAAATCAAAGTCCTTGTATTCCAATCCGAGAACTTCACCACGGCGCAAACCTAAATATGCCATTATGGTTATAAACGTTTTGTAATCTGTTGGTGCTTGCTCGTTAATCTTTGCAAGAATAGATTTTAATTCTTCAAGAGAATAAATATCTTTTTCTTTGTTTTCTGAACCAACATTAAATACATCAATGTTCTTGCAAGGGTTATTTGTGATAATCTCGCATTTGATAGCATAATTCATCACATCGGAAATAAACCATAGATAATGCTTTTGTGTTTTTGCCGACAACCCTTTTCCTGTTCTTTGGTTTACACCTTGCTTTGACAAACTGCGAATAAAGCTTTGAATCTGTCTATAGGTTATTTTCTTTACCTCGGTTTTGCCAATAGCTTTATATGTGCGCTCTCTGCAAGTCTTTAACCGCTCAATGGAAC